>SHVM01000115.1 GCA_009694265.1 Pseudolabrys sp. | reverse complement strand
GGCCGGTGCTGGCGCATCGCCTCCTCGTCGAGCCGCACGACCGCGGCACGCACACCCGCGAACGACCGTTCGATGCGATTGGCCAGATAGTTCACCAGCGCCTCGTCAACGCTGAGTTGCCGGTCGGCGGCGAGCTTGACGATCAGCGAGCGCAGCAGAATGTCGTCGGGCGGCGCCAGCGCGACGCTCGGTAGCGCGCGCAGCCGCGAGGCGAGATCGCGGATGGTCACGGGGAAACCTGCAGGCGATGTGCGCGCCGTGAGTAGAACAAAAGCGCGCTCCTCGCGCGCAAGATTAATGAGATGAAACAATGCGCGCTCGTCGAGGCTGGCCTGCTCCAGGTCCTCGACCACCAGCGCGCCGGTCGCCAAGGCGGTCGGCAAATCCGTTTCCGCCAGCAGTTTTGCTGCCAGCACGCGCGCGCCGGCCGCTCCCGCCCAGATCGCGGCGAGATGGCTCTTGCCCGATCCTTCCGGACCGGTGAGCGTCATGATCCGATCCGGCCAATCCGGCCAGCGCTCAACCAATGTCAGGGCCGTGGCGTTTGACGGGCCACGCAGGAAATCCTCACGCGCGAAACTGACGGCGTGATCGAGCGCGAGCACGAGCTGACGCGGACCAAAAATACTGCCCATTTCACTCAACCCGATTTTCCGCCGGTATAGAGCGAGCTTTCAAGATAGCGCCGCAGCGCGAAACGGGCGAGCACGCCGATGGTCGCCGCCAGCGGCACCGCCACCAGCAATCCAACGAAGCCGAACAGATAGCCGAAGGCAAGCAGCGCGAAGATCAGCCAGACCGGATGCAATCCCACGCTCTCGCCGACCAGCTTGGGCGCCAACAGACTGCCTTCGAGAAACTGGCCGGCCAGAAAAATGCCGAGCACCATGAGGATCGAACTATACTCCGGCCAGAACTGCGCCACCGCCACACCGAGCGCGAGGATCAGGCCGGTCATCGAGCCGACATAGGGGATGAAGGTGATCAAGCCGGATATCAGGCCGATCAGCAGGCCGAAATTGAGCCCGCTCAGCGTCAACGCCACTGCGTAAAACGAGCCGAGGATGAGGCAAACCGCGCTCTGTCCGCGCACGAAGCCGGCTATGGCCGCGTCGATCTCACGCGCCAGCTGCCGCACAGTGACGCGCTGATGCAGCGGAATCCAGCCGTCCACTGTGCAGATCATGCGGTGCCAATCGTAGATCAAATAGAACGCGACCACCGGCGTCACCACGATCAGGGAGAACAGCGACACCAGCGCGCGTCCGCCCGACCACAGCGATTTCAGGAATGTGGTCAGCCAACCGGCGCCTTGCGTCACCATATCGGTGATCGTCTTGTCGGTGTTGAGCCCTGCCCCGAGCAGCTTCTGCACCCAAGGCCTGCTCGGGTCGCTGATCAGCGATTGCAGCTTGGTCACATAGCCCGGAATTTTCTCGATGAAGGACAACAACTGGCCGCCAAGGACCGGCGCCACCAGCAGAATAAGAAGCACGAAACCCATCACAACCAGCGTAATGATGAGCAGCGCGGCGACGAGCCGATTAACGCCGAGCCGTTCGATCCGGCCGGTCAGCGGTGTGAGCAGATAGGCGATTGCCGCGCCCGCGACGAACGGCATCAGAATTTCGCTAAGCAGCCACAATACCAATATGAAGACAACAAGCGCCGCCAGCCAGAAAATCATCTGACGCTGAAACGCGACGCCGCTGGCCGCGGCCGGGTTGCGGCGCGAGCGCGATTGGGCAGGCGGGCTCATAGTCTGGCCGCCGCGGAATTCATGTGACGCACCCATTCGGCGACATAGGCGGCGACCGACAGCAAGGTCAAGGCCGTGACCAGACCCATGAGCACAAGCGTCAGCATATCGGCTTTGATATCGAATCCGAGCGAGCCCAGCACCACGCAAGCGAAAAGGATCTGCGCCACGGTGTTGAGCTTGGAGACCAGCAGCGGCTTGATCTTGAGCGGATCGCCGACCAGCCAGGACAGCATGATGCCCCCGACGATCAAGATATCACGCGATACCACCAGGATCACCAGCCAGCGCGGGATCGCGCCATTGACGCCGAGGGTGATGTAGATTGACACGATCAGAGCCTTATCGGCGAGCGGATCGAGATAGGAGCCGAGCTCGGTGGCCATGTCGAAGCGCTTGGCCAGAAAGCCGTCGACGGCATCGCTAACGCCGGCAACCACGAACAGCACGAAGGCGATCCACATGGTGCCGGACGCGATCGCCCAGACCACGATCGGCACCAGCAGAATACGCCCCAGCGTAATGAGGTTTGGAATATTCAAGGCAATCCCGGCTTGCAAACCCGTCCCGGCCGATGCGGCCGGAAACGCGCCATTCCCAACGAGGGAGTATAACGACGGCCGGACCATTGCGCGAATTTCGATTCCCACGTAGGACCCCGGCGCTAGAGTGTTGCTTGCGCATGATCTTTTCCGAAAACCGGTACCCATCCCCGATCCGGGTCGAGGACATGCTTTTCGGGATCATGCGCTGACGAGGGCCATCATGGCAGAAAAGGAGCGCGGCCTCACTTACGCGCAAGCCGGCGTGGATATCGACGCCGGCAACCGGATGGTGGAGCTGATCAAGCCGCTGGTGCGGGCCACCGCCCGCCCCGGGGCCGATGCCGAAATCGGCGGCTTTGGCGGGTTGTTCGACCTCAAACGGGCCGGCTTTAGCGACCCGATCTTGGTGGCCGCCAATGACGGCGTCGGCACCAAGGTCAAGATCGCCATCGAAAGCGGCCGCCACGACACCATCGGCATCGATCTGGTCGCCATGTCGGTGAACGACCTGGTGGTGCAAGGCGCCGAACCTCTGTTCTTCCTCGACTACTATGCATGTGGAAAACTCGCGCCCGAGATCGGCGCTGCCGTCGTCGCCGGCATCAGCATCGGCTGCCGCGAGGCCGGCTGCGCGCTGATTGGCGGCGAGACCGCGGAAATGCCCGGGCTCTACCAGCGCGGCGACTACGATCTCGCCGGCTTTGCGGTCGGCGCGGTCGAGCGCGGCGAGGTGCTGCCGCGCGCCGATATCGCGCAGGGCGACATCATCATCGGGCTCGCCTCCTCCGGCGTGCATTCCAACGGCTTTTCGCTGGTGCGCAAAGTCGTGGCCAAGACCGGGCTCGCATGGACTGTACCGGCGCCGTTCGATGACGCGCGCTCGCTCGGCGAAGCGATCCTGACGCCGACCCGCATTTATGTGAAATCGTGCCTGGCCGCGATCCGCGCCACCAAGGCGGTGAAAGGTCTTGCGCACATCACCGGCGGCGGATTTCCCGACAACATCCCGCGCGTGCTGCCGAAGGGACTCGGCGCGCGCATCGATCTTGCGTCGGTGCCGGTCTTGCCCGTGTTCAAATGGCTGGCGAGCGAAGGCGGCATTGCGCAATCGGAAATGCTGCGCACTTTCAACTGCGGTATTGGCATGATCGTCATTGCCTCGCCCAAGGACGCCACCGCGGTCACGCAAGCCTTCACGCAGGCCGGGGAACGGGCCGTGACCATCGGCAGCGTGGAGCGCGCTACTGGCGAACCGCGCGTGGTCTATGACGGCAAACTCGAACTTAGTTGATTTAGATTTTGGGTGAGCCATGAGCCGCAAACACGTCGCCGTTTTGATTTCCGGCCGCGGCTCCAATATGGCGGCGCTGATCGAAGCCGCCAAAGATAAAAACTATCCGGCCGAGATCGTGCTGGTGGTGTCGAACCGGCCGGACGCTGGCGGACTTTTGGTTGCGCAGGCGGATGGAATTGCGACCGAAGTTGTCGATCATCTGAAATTCGGCAAGGACCGCGCCGCATTCGAACGCGCGCTGCAAGCGGCGCTGGCGAAACACCGCATCGATATCGTTTGTCTTGCTGGCTTCATGCGGCTACTTACCGCAGATTTCGTCAACCAATGGCAGAACCGGCTACTCAACATTCACCCGGCTTTATTGCCAGCCTTCAAAGGCCTCGACACGCATAAGCGCGCGCTTGAAGCCGGCGTGAAGATTCATGGCGCGACCGTGCATTTCGTGGTGGCGGAAATGGATTCCGGGCCGGTCATCGCGCAGGGCGCGGTTAGCGTGCGAGATGACGACACCGAAGCGGCGCTGAGTCTGCGCGTGCTCGGGGTCGAACACCGCATCTATCCGCTGGCGCTCAAGCTGGTGGCGGAAGGCCGGGTGCGCGTTATGGACGGGCGCTGCCTGATCGATGGCGTTCCGGTGCCCGATTCAGCGCAATTGGTGCCGGCGGCGGACTAAATGTCCGCCCGCATTGGACTAGATGCCCCTTCCCAGTGTTATAGACTTTAGTTGCAAACCAACGACGCCACCGCATCGAGTGGCGCGATAATCAACCAAGGGGCGACGACATGGCTAAGGGCGATACAAAACTGATCTATCCGGGGCTAGCCGGGTTTTACGCGACGATGGAGCCGATTGCCTACGCGATTTCGCGCGTCGTATTTGGCTGGATCATGATCATGCACGGGTGGCCGAAATGGACGCGCGGCGTGGACGCCGTCGGCGCTGCTTTCGCTACCAACTACGGCCTGCCACGCTGGTTCGCAGGGCTTGCGATCTTCCTTGAAATCGTCGGCGGCGCTGCTCTCGTGCTGGGCGTGGCCACGCGCTTCTTCGCGTCAGCGATTGCCGTCGAGTTGCTGATTGCGATGTACGCCGCTCACTGGGCGAAGGGATTCTCGGTTGGTGCTGGCGGCTACGAATACGTGTTGTTCCTGGGCGTTGTCTGCTTCTACTTCGCGATCCGTGGCGGCGGTCTCTACTCGGTCGATCGCCAGATCGGCAAGGAACTCTAGGACTGACGAAACTGCAGGGTGCGCGCTGACATCAGTCGGCGCGCACTTTGCGTATCCACACTTTGTTGTCGTGGAACGCCGCGCCGCCATAGGGCGCGATTGGGTCGGCGCCGGTCAGCGTGTTGATGCCGCAGCCGTCGGCGTAAGCCGAGTTCGGCCAGATCGATTCGGCGATCAGCACGCCGCGCCGCACGCCGTCGAACAAGCGCGCGTGCAGCCGCACCTCGCCGCGCTTGTTGCCCATCGCCACAAAATCGCTGTCGGCAATACCAAGCGGCTGGGCATCCTCCGGATGGATCATCACGGCCGGCCGCTTCTCCTGCGCCAACGATGTCGGCGTTTCGTTGAACGTCGAATTCAGGAATCCGCGCGCGGGCGAAGTCGCCAGCCGGAATGGATGCGCGTCGTCCGTCTCCTCGATCGAGGTCCAATGATCCGGCAATGCTGGCATTTCGGCCACCGGTCCGCTTTGATACGGACTGCGGAACGGCACATTCGGCCAGTCAGGTTTGAAACGGAACTTGCCGCCGGGCCAGGCGAAACCGTCGAGATAATGCGACTGCCGGAACGGCGGCTGGCAATCGATCCAGCGATTGGCCTCGATTTCGGCGAGCGTGCCGCGCTTGGAGGCCTGCAACATTTGGTCGATCAGTTGGCGCGGGCTAAATGCGAAACCCGGATGTTCGGCGCC
>SHVM01000025.1 GCA_009694265.1 Pseudolabrys sp. | reverse complement strand
CCAAGAGATCCGGCGCTGGGTTTTTTTAATGATTTGCTTGGGACAAGTCCCTGAACCAGACGCTAGGGTGACCTGACGGATTTTTTATACCAGCGTTAAGGAGAGACTATTGCATTTGCGCAGCCTGATCTAGTGGTGTCAGGAATGGATTCATGCATGGATTTTTCACCTTGCCCCATCCTAAACTGACCGCACATGAACGAGCAGGAGAGGTGCGCCGTGGCAGGTAAAATAAGCCGGGAGGCGATCCTGAGCCGGTTGCGGACGGAAATCGGCGCCGGCCGGCCGATCTATGACGCGCTGTGCGGGTCCGGCATCACCGCCAAGATAGCCGCGCGCGGCGGCGCCGACCTGGTGACCACCCATTCGCTCGCCTATTTCCGCATGCAGGGCCTGAGTTCGATGGCCGGTTATCTGCCGATTTGCGACGCCAATGCGCTCACGCTCGAACTGGGCGAGCGCGCGCTGATCAATGTCGTACGCGATTGCCCGGTGATTGCCGGCTTGCTCTGCATCGACCCCACTCGCGATATGGGCCGTTTCCTCGAGAAAATTAGCAATGCCGGCTTCGACGGCGTGATGAACTGCCCGACGGTGGCGTTGATCGACGGAAAGTTCCGCAGCGACCTGGAAGAAACCGGCATGGGCTTCGCGCGCGAAGTCGATGTGCTTGGGCAAGCATCGCGCATGGGCATGTTCACCAAGGCATTCTGCAGCTCGCCGGAGGAAGCGCTCGCCATGGCGGGCGCCGGCGTCGACAATATCATCGTACATTTCGGCAACAGCTCGGGCGGCATCATCGGCTCAACGACGGTGCTGAGCGACGAGATTGCCCATAAGCATGCCGCCGCTGTGATCGACGCGCTCGCGCAAAAATATTCGGATCGAATCATCACTTGTCACGGCGGGGCGATCGAGACGCCGTCCGATTTCGAGCGGTTTCTCAAGGCGGAGCCGCGTCTGCACGGCTATGTCGGGGGCTCTTCTGCTGAGCGCTTTCCGATCGAGACGTCGGTGTTCGAAGCGACCCGAAAATTCAAGAGCATCAAGCTGCCTAAGGCTCGCTAAACCTGTTCGGCGTTGAGATAAGCCAGCCGCGCGCCACAGAAGGCGCAGATCAGCCCGAGGCCGAACGCGGTCATCCCTGCGATCACATCCACTGTGCCGCCAAGATTGCCGCTCTTGCTCATGATGCCGCCGGTAGTGGCGGCCGCGAACACCACCGCGATTAGAAAGCGCTGCGCCAGCCGGTAGACGAATTCGCGCTCGCGCGTCGCCGCGATCAGATAGGCGCCGGTGCCCCAGCCGCCGACGAAGCCAGCGCCGCCGATCGCCCACCAGGCCAGCGCCGAGATATACTGGCGCGTATGGCCTGCGGTGGCGTCGCGCAGCACAGCATCGAGTCCGATGCCGAATACGGTGAGCAGGATATGCATGACCAGCGCCGCGAATACGCCGCAGGCGATGGCCGCGGCATAGTGCAATCGGCGGAGGGCGTCGGTATCCATCTGGGCGGTATCCGAAACGGCAACGGCGGCGACTTGTGCCGCCGCCGCAAGATAAACGATTGCGTCGCCGCCCGCTAACGCTGTGGCGTGTTCAATAGCTCGTGGAATTCGCGCTCCAGCGCATCGAGTGCTGCCCGGCGCGCGGGTGTCATCAAACTTTGCTGGCTGGTCTCATCTTGAGTTGTACGCTGGTCGGACTGGGATGATCGATAGTCGACTGCGTCCATGCGCATCGTTTCCCCCGTTGCCCTGTCGAATCGGGCCAACACCTATCTGAGTCGACCCGCGGACAACTACTTGTGGATAAGCCTCCGATTCAGTTTGGCTCCGGTTGTGACATTTTCGCGACACGGCTGAGCCTGATTCGCTCAGGCTGCCAGTTCCCGCATGATCTTGTAGAGCCCGGCCTGGCCCTCAAAGCCGATGCCGGGGCGGTCGGACAGTGTGATCGTGCCGTTTTCGATGCGGGCATCGTCGGCAAAGCCGCCGAAATCGCCGAACACGCCGGGATAGGATTCCGCGCCGCCCAGTCCGAAACCGGCGGCAATTGATAGCGACATCTGATTACCGCCATGCGGAAATAACGATGTGCGCGGCCAGGCGTTCGCCGCCAGCATGTCGATCGTGCGGGCATATTGGCCGATACCGTAGGCTTGCGGCGGATCGATCTGGATAATATCGCGGCCAGCGCGAAAGCCGCCGAAGCGCACCAGATTTTCCACGTCCTGTGTCGAATAGAGATTTTCGCCGGTCGCCAGCGGCGGCTCGTAGACGCTCGCAAGCTCGGCGAGCAATGCGAAATCGAGCGGGTCGCACGGCTCCTCGAACCAGCGCAGCTTGAACGGGCTAAGCGCTTTGGCGTAGGCCAGGGCTTCCGCACGGGCGAATTTGCAATTGGCGTCGACGGCGAGGCGATCGCCGGAGCCGACGACTTTGAGCACCGCTTCCAGCCGGCGCACATCGTCATCGAGCGGCAAGCCGCCGACCTTCATCTTAACCAGCGTGTAGCCGGCATCGAGATGGCGGCGCATCTCGTCCTGTAAATCCTTAATTGTCTGCCCCGGCCAATACCAGCCGCCGCCGACATAGCAGGACACTTTGTCAGGGAGCTTGCCGCTATTGAAGCGTTCGGCCAGCACGCGGTGCAGCGGCTTGCCGGCAATCTTGGCGACCGCGTCCCACACAGCCACCTCAATGGTGCCGATGGCAATCGAGCGCTCGGAATGGCCGCCGGCTTTTTCCCGCCGCATCATCTGGGCAAAAATTTTAGCCGGATCGAGGTTGGCGCCGCTCGTGTCGATTAGCGTTGCCGGATCAGCGGCGAGAATGCGAGGAATGAAGCGCGCGCGCATTTGCGCGCCGCATGCATAGCGGCCGGTGGAATTGAATGCGAAGCCGGAAACCTGCTTGCCATCCTGCATCACGTCGGTGATCACGGCGACCACCGACGTCGTCATCTCGGTGAAGTCGAAGCTCGAATTGGCCAGCTTCGACTTTAGCGGGATCGCCGTCTCGCGGATATTCACGATGCGCATTTAGCGCATGACTCCGAAAAAGCCTGTCCCGGACTTGATCCGGGATGGGAACTGATTTTCGGAAAAGGTCATGCGCAACACTCGAACGCTCACTCGATCCGCAGTTTCCCGTCGCGCACGACCTTGCCCCATTTCGCCATTTCGGCCTTGATGCGGATGCCGAACTCGTCGGGCGTATTGAGCACCGGAATGAAGCCGATCGTTTGCAACCGTTCCTTGATTTCCTGCAGGTTGCCTATCCGCACGATCTCGCGGTGCAATCGGCCGATGATCTCATTTGAAGTGCCCACCGGCATCACCAGCCCGGTGAGCGTATCCGCCTCCTGACCGGAAACGCCGGCTTCCGCCAACGTGGGCACCTCGGCCAATACGGCGGGCCGTTTGACGGCCATCACCGCGAGCCCACGCAACTTGCCCTCCTTGATATTCGCGACCGCAGGCGGAAGCGCCGTGATGCCGATCGGGGTGTGTCCTCCGAGCGTCGAGTTGATCGCGAGCGCGGCACTGGTGAACGGCACTGTCACGAGATCGAGACCAAACGTCAACTTTAGCAGCTCGCCGGATAAATGCGGCGTCGACCCGATCGCGGCATGGGCGTAGCTGTATTTTCCGGGGTTACGCTTTACCAGGTCGATCAGCTCTTTGACGGTCGTGGCGGGAACCGACGGGTGGACGAAGAGAACGTTGGGCGAGACTGCGACCAGCGTCAGCGGCGTAAAATCCTTGATCGGATCGTACGAAACTTTCGCATAGAGGCTCGGATTGACCATGAAGCCGGTGCTCACCATGAGCATCGTGTAGCCGTCGGCTGGCGCCTTGGCCGCTGTCGCGGTGCCGATATTGCCGCCCGCCCCGGGAAGATTTTCCACATAGAATTGCTGACCCATGCTCTCGGATAATTTCTGCGCGAAGATGCGCCCGATCATGTCGGTCGGCCCGCCGGGCGCGAATGGCACGATGATCTTCACCGGCTTGTCGGGATAGCCGGCAGCCGATGCCGGCGCGATGCCGACAATCGCCGCGAATAGTGCAGCGCAGAGCGTCAGGCTTAATGGACTTAAACGCATGAATTCCTCCCTGATTTTCCTGCATCGTAGCATCGCGCGTGGCCGTTGTCAGAGGGGCCTTGCATCGCGAGTGTCCGCAGGCTGTATTCCGGCAGTCCGTTTCATCGGCCCGCTTTCATCAGAGGAAACTCAATGTCTGCTCGAAAAATAACGCGCCAGGACATGCGCGACGCCGCCGAGAAGTACAAGAATTGGGGTAAATGGGGTCCTGCCGATGAGATCGGCACGCTCAACTTTACCAGCCCGGACGACATCATTGCCGCTACCAAGCTGGTCAAGAAGGGCAAGGTGATTTCGCTGGCGCTCAATTTCGACCACACGGGGCCGCAGGGCGCCAAGAGCAAATATCCGGCGATGGGCCGCACCAATCCGATCCACACCATGCTGCGCACCGGCACCGACGCCTATTCGGGCGTGCTCGACAAGCGCGGCATCCGCGCCGCCGACGACATGGTGACCATGCCGCTGCAATGCGGCACGCAATGGGACGGGCTCGGCCACGTGTTCTATGAGAACTATATGTGGAACGGTTATGACTGCCGCGAAGTGACCAGCGCCGGCGCGCAGAAATGCGGCATCGAGAAGACCAAGAACAAGATGGTCGGCCGCGGCGTGCTGCTCGACGTGGCGCGCTTCAAGGGTGTCGAGTCGCTCGACGATGGTTACGGCATGACCTGTGCCGATCTCGACGACACTGCCAAGAAACAGGGAGTCATGCTCAAGCGCGGCGATTATATCATTGTGCGTACAGGCCAGATGGAACGCTGCATCAAGGCCGGAAGCTGGGATGGCTATCCGGGTGGCGACGCGCCCGGCTTTGCGTTCGAGACGCTGGAATGGGTCAAGCGCACCGAACTGGCGGCGCTGGCCAGCGATACCTGGGGCTGCGAAGTGCGCCCGAACGAGAGCGAGGAGGGCATCAACCAGCCCTGGCACTGGATCACCATCCCGATCATGGGCATGACCATGGGCGAAATCTTTAATCTCAAGGAACTCGCCGACGACTGCGCCGCCGATAAAGTGTACGAATTCATGTTCGTGGCGCCGGCCATCCCGATAACCGGTGCGGTCGGCTCGCCGGTCAACCCATTGGCTATTAAATAATGTCTAACGTTGGTCACAACACCAAACGCGTCGGCGCCGAAGTGCTCGCCGACATGCTGGCGGGCTATGGCGTCACCCATGTTTTCATGGTGCCGGCGGTGCTGCGGCGCACCTTCGCGGAGATGGAGCGGCGCACCACGATCGCGCGTGTACATTGTCACGGCGAGAAATCCGCCGCTTATATGGCGGACGGCTATGCGCGCGCCTCCGGCAAGCCCGGCATCTGCATGGCGCAGGTGATCGGTGCGCTCAATCTCGCCGCCGGTCTGCGCGATGCCTATCTGGCGCATTCGCCGGTGATTGCCTTCACCGGCGGGCGCGATCCGAAAACCAAATTTCGCAAGGTCTACCAGGAAATCGACGACGTGCCGGCCTTCGAGCCGGTGACCAAATTCAACGCCACCATCGACGACGCCGCGCGCATTCCCGACATGGTGCGCCAAGCTTTTCGTGTCGCCACCACCGGCGCGCCCGGGCCTGTTCATCTGCAATTCCGCGGCAACGAAGGCCAGGTGGATGTCGAGGAAGCCGAGATGGAGGCGCTGGTCGAAGCGCAGTTTTCCCGCGTGCCGCCATTCCGGCCCGAGCCGGAAGCAGCCCACGTGAAGGCCGCTCTCGATCTTCTGCAGAAGGCGGAGCGGCCGATCATCGTTGCCGGCGGCGGCGCGCGCGCATCGGGGGCAGGGCGCGAGCTGGTCGCCCTTGCCGAAGCCTTGCAGATCCCGGTCGCTACCTCGCTCAACGGCAAGGACTGCATTCCCGGCACGCACCCGCTCTCGGTCGGCGTGGTCGGCAGCTATTCGCGCGAAAGCGCCAACCTTGCCGTCAACCGCGCCGATCTGGTTTGCTTTATCGGCAGCGAAACCGGCGGCATGACGACGCATTTCTGGGCGGTGCCGAAAATCGGCACACCGGCAATCCAGATCGATATCGAGCCGGAATCGCTTGGCCGCAATTATCCCCTCACCGCGAGTGTGCTGGGCGACGTCAAAAGTGCACTGGCGCGCATGCTAGGTCAGATCGACAAATCGAGCGCGGCCAAGCGCGAGGCCTGGATCAAGGAAATCACCGCGCTACGCGGCGATTGGTACGCCAAGTACAAGCCGGTGCTGGAGTCGGACGCCGTGCCAATCCATCCGGCGCGCATTTGCCATGAGCTCACCCAGCACGTTCCGGACGACGGTATCGTTGTGGTCGACACCGGCCACGCCGGCATGTGGATGGGCGGCATGTATGATTTACGCAAATCCACCCAGAGCTACATGCGCAGCGCCGGCCATCTCGGCTGGGCGTTCCCCGCCGGTATCGGCGCCAAGGCGGCCTGCCCGGAGCGGCCGGTGGTGGTGTTCACCGGCGATGCCGGCTTCTGGTATCACATCGCCGAAATCGAAACCGCCGTGCGCTGGAAGATCAATTCGGTCACGGTGGTCAACAACAATGGTGGCGGCAATCAGTCCAAGCGTGGCTTCGACCGCGCCTATGGCGGCGAACAGACCGTGCAGGCGCGCGAATTGTGGACTTACAATCCGATGAATTTCGCCAAGCTCGCCGAGGATATGGGTGCGCTCGGCATTCGCGTGGAGCGCGCCAGCGATCTCGCGCCGGCGCTCAAGCAGGCGCTCGCCGCCAACCGTCCGGCGGTGATCGACGTCGCCACCGACATCGACGCGCTGGCGCCGACCGCGGTTGCTTAGCGGCATCGTTCAATCGGGCACTGCCGGGTGATTCAGCCTTCCCCGATCTCGCGCAGAATTTCCGCGCTGTGTTCGCCGAGGCGCGGGGCGGGGCGCTCTGAGGCGGCTCGCCAGCCGTCCATCACGATCGGCGTACGCACGCCCGGGATTGTGCCGCTCTTGGCGGCAGAACTCGGCAGATCGAGCTTCATGCCGCGGTAGATCACTTGCGCGTCGTTGAACACCTGGTCGAGATTGTTGATCGGGCCGGCCGGAACGCCCTGCGCTTCCAATTTGGCGAGCAGATCGTCGCGCTTCATTTTCGATGTGAGCGCCGACAGCTTTCCGACCAGCTCGCCGCGGTGCTTGAGCCGTCCGATATTGTTCTGGTATTCCGGGTTCTGCCCCAGCTCCGGCGCGCCCAGCACGCTGCAGAATTTGATGTACTGGTTATCGTTTCCGGTCGCGACGATGACATGGCCGTCGGCGACCGGAAATTCCTGGTAGGGCACGATGTTGGGATGCGAATTGCCGATGCGTTTGGGAACTTCTTTGGAGACAAGATAATTGAGCGCCTGATTGGCCAGCACGCCGACCGTGGAATCCACCAGCGCGGTATCGACGTAGCAGCCTTTGCCGGTCTTCTCGCGCTGCGTCACCGCCGCCAGGATGCCGATCACCGAATAGCAGCCAGTGAAGATGTCGGAGATCGCCACGCCGACGCGGGTCGGCGGGCCGTCGGGCATGCCGGTCAGATCCATCATGCCGCCCATGCCTTGCGCCATGAGATCGTAGCCGGCGCGCTTGGCGTAGGGGCCGTCCTGGCCAAAGCCCGTCACCGAGCAATAGATCAGCCGCGGATTCTCGGGCGCGAGGCTCTTGTAGTCGAGGCCGAATTTGGCGAGCCCGCCGACCTTGAAGTTCTCGATTAAAATATCCGAGCGCGCTGCCAGCTTGCGCACGATGCGCTTGCCGTCCTCGCTCTCGAAGTCCATTTCGATCGAACGCTTGCCGCGGTTGGCGGAATGGAAATAGGCCGAGCCGAGATGCTTGCCGTCGGCGCCTTCCACGAATGGCGGACCCCAGGCGCGGGTATCGTCGCCGGTACCCTTGCGCTCGACCTTGATGACGTCGGCGCCGAGGTCGGCCAGCATCTGCCCCGCCCATGGCCCGGCCAGAATGCGGGCAAGTTCGAGGACGCGCAGGCCGGCAAGCGGTTTCGGCATGGGGTGACCTTGATATGACCTAAGGCTCAATCCGAGCGGGTGGGAGATCGGGCGCCGTTATACCTTGAAGCGCGGATCGAGGAAGTCCCGCAGGCTGTCGCCGAACAGGTTGAAGGCGAACACCGCTAGGCTGATTGAGACGCCTGGAAACAGGATCAACCACGGTGCCTGCCGGTAGAAGTCGGCAGCGTTGCCCGACAGCATCAGCCCCCAGGCAGCGGTCGGCTCCTGCACGCCGAGGCCGAGGAATGACAGCGAGGCCTCCGCCAGAATCGCCTGGGCGATGAAGGCGGTCAACATGATGAGATAGGGCGCCACGACGTTCGGCGCCATGTGCCGGAAGATGATGCGGGTGTGGGAATAGCCAGCGGCGCGCGCGGCATCGACATAAGGCATCACGCGCACGGAGAAGGCCGCGGCACGCACGATCCGTTCCACGCGCGGCAGGATCGGAATTGCAATGGCGATGATCAGATTCAAGTCCATCCCGCCGATGAGGAGTTTGCCGAATGCCGCGACCACGACCAGCGCCAGCACGATTATCGGAAACGCCAGCAGCACGTCCATGACGCGCTGGATCCAGTCGTCGATCTTACCACCGAAATAGGCCGACGCGACGCCCAGCACGGCGCCGATCGACGAGCCAATGAAGGATGAGGTGAAGCCGATGACCAGCGCCGTGCGCGAGCCATAGATCAGGCGTGAGCAGATGTCGCGGCCATAGGCGTCGGTTCCGCACCAGTGGTCCAGCGATGGCGCGCTGAGGATGGAGGCGAAGTCGATTTCCAGCGGGTCATAGGGCGCGACCAGTTCGGAGAATATTCCAGCGAACATCATCGCGACAATGATGACGAAGCTGACCGTGCCGAGCGGCTGCTGGCGAATGAATTCCACGATCGCGCCGCGCGGGCGGGGCGGAGTTTCCAGAACGGAAGCATCGGGGACTGCGATGGTCATGGATGTTACGTGTACCTGATGCGCGGGTCGAACACCGCATAGAGCAGATCGATCGCGAGATTGACGAAGACGTAGAAGGCGGCGATCAGCATCACCATACCCTGTATCAGCGTGAAGTCATTGCGGGTCACGCTCTGGACGAAAAGCTGGCCGATACCGTTGAGATTGAACACCTGTTCAGTCACGACCAGGCCGCCAATCAGGAAGGTGAATTCCAGACCGATGACAGTGATCGCCGGCAGCAGCGCGTTGCGCAAGGCGTGGCGGGAGATCACCAGTTTCTCGAACACGCCCTTGGCGCGCGCGGTGCGGATATAGTCCTCGCTCATCACTTCGAGCAGCGAAGAACGGATCATGCGCGCGGTCACCGCGCAATAGCGGTAGCCGACCGCGGCGGCGGGCCAGATTAATTGCGTCAAATTGGCGACGGGATCGACGTAGATCGGCGTGAATGTAATCGGCGGCAGCCAATTGAACGCTGCGAGCAGGCCCAGCATGATCAACATGCCGAACCAGAACGCCGGTATGGAAATTCCGCCGATCGTCACAACGCGCATGAGATAGTCGACCCAGGTGTCGCGGTAGAGCGCAGCCATTGTTCCCAAAGGAATCGCGAATAGCAGCGCAATGATCGTCGCCAAAATGGCGACCTCCAACGACAGTTCGAGCCGGACCGCGACTTCCTCCATCACCGGCCGCTCGGTCCACATCGATATTCCGTAATCGAACGTAACTACTCCGACCATCCAGTCCTTGAATTGGACCATTATGGGCTTGTCGAGGCCGAGCCTATGCCGCTCCATCTCGATGGTTTCCTGCGTGACGGCGCCGCCGTCGCCGCGCAGTTTCACCTCGACGATGTCACCCGGAATGATTCGCAGCATAAAGAACACGAGCATCGCCACGCCGAGCAGCGTGGGGATCGTGAGCAGGATGCGGTTGATGGTATAGCGCAACATGTGATGTCTTTCCCGCGGCCCGGCCGCGTGCCGGGCCGCGGGCGATGCGTTAGGCGTTCAACCAGACCTCGACCAGATCCTGGCCAAGGTTGTGGCTTGGCGACATCTGCCATCCCATCACAGTCTTGTGGGTGGCCACCATGCGGTACCACCACAGCAATGGCTGCTGATAGGCCTGTTCGAACAGCCGTTTTTCGAACGCCTGGATCATTGCCTGGCGCTTTTTCGGATCGGCCTCGCGCATGTGTGCGTCATAGAGTTTGTCGAGCTCGGGGTCCTTCGAGCGCGACCGGTTGGCCGGCGACCGGTCAATCGAAAGGTATTTGGCCAGCGCCAGGCTCGAATCGTCCATGAACAAATTCGAGAAGTCGAGCGCGACGTCGTAGTTGCCGCTGTTGAGGCCGGCGAGGTATGGCGCCGTCTCCTGCTGCTTGTTCTCGACCGTTACGCCGATCTGCCGCCATTGATCGACCAGGAACACGCCGGCTGGCGTGTAGGGTTGCGCGATTGAGCGGTTATGCAGCGTGAACTTCAGGTTTTCCTGGCCGGCTTCCTTGAGCAGTTTCTTGGCCTCTTCGCGCGACTTCTTGATGTCCTTGGAGAAGCCCGGCAGCTTGACGAGTTCCGCTTCCGGAGTTGCCAGCGGGAAGCCTGGACGCAGCACGCCACCGACCGACCGCAGCGTGGAAATCTGCCCCAGGCCCTTGCTGCCGCCCCAGCGGTCGATGGCCATGACCAGCGCACGGCGAACGCGTACGTCGTCGAACGGCTTCTTTTCGACGTTGAAGCAGATCAGCAGATTGAGCGTCCAGCTCGACTCCTGGATCCGGATCTTGTCGCCCATGGTTTGGGTGAGACGCGCCTTCTCGGGCTCGGAGATACTGCGGAATTCCGCCTGCACCTGCCCGCCCTGCAGCGCGTTGAGCATGGTCGCAGCCTGCAGAAAGAACACTCCCTTGAAGCCATCGAGATAGGGCAGACCCTTCTTGAAGTAATTTTCGTTCTTCTTGCCTGCAACGTGGCTGCCTTTAACGTGCTCGACGAACACGAAGGCTCCGGTGCCGTTGATGTTGGTCTTCGGCCAATTCGGGTCCTTTGCCAGATCCTTCGCCGAGTAGATGTAGTTCCACGGCGAACCGAAATGCTGAAGGATCGCTGCGTTCACGCCCTTCAACTTGAACACAACGGTCAACGGATCGGGTGTTTCGATCGAGGTAATATCGTCGAATGTCGCCTTGCGCGCGGAGAGGACGCCTTGCGGCGGGTTGCGCATCCGGTCGTAGGTCGCCTTGACATCCGCTGATGTGCATGGCGTTCCGTCATGGAACTTCACACCAGGATGCAGTTTGAAGGTGTATGTCAGCTTGTCCGGCGAAATCGTGTAGGATTCGGCCAGGTCCGGTTTCACATTCGGGTATTTGGCAAGATCGAACTTGAGCAGCGTCGAGTAGAACGGCGACGCGAAATGGATCGTCGCGAAAGTGTCGCTGCCGTGAGCGTCGTAGTGCGGAGTCTCGGCGTTCATCGCAAAGGTCAGCGTGCCGCCCTTTTTTGGAGACTGGGCGTCGGCGCGCGTGGTCTCCAGACTCAAGCCGCCCACGCCGAGCGCCAGAGCCCCCGCCATCTTCTTAAGCGTTGTGCGTCGTGATTCCATTGTGTTTCCTCCCGTGTTGCCGCCCTTGTTGGTTTCAGGCGTTAGATTTTGATGCAGGCCGCGAAATGTCCCGGCCGTTTCTCCTCGAGCTTCGGAATGACCTCACGGCACTCCTGGCTTGCCAGCGGGCAGCGGGTATTAAAGACGCATCCGGTGGGCGGCGCCAGATGGCTCGGCAATTCTCCTTTGATCAGGCGTGGCTCGCGCTTCTTCTCGATGGTCGGGTCGGGAACCGGGGCCGCATCCAATAAGACTTTGGTATAGGGATGCAGGGATTCCCCATAAATAACATCGCGATCCGCCACTTCCATGATCCTGCCGAAATACATCACGATCACGCGCGCCGAGATGTGGCGGACCACGGCCAGGTCGTGGGCGATGAACAGATAAGCCAGCCTGTATTTGCGCTGCAACTCTTCGAGCAGGTTGATGATCTGGCCCTGGATCGACACGTCGAGGGCCGATACCGCCTCGTCACAGACGATGAAGGATGGCTCCATCGCCAGCGCGCGCGCGATGCCGACACGCTGGCGCTGGCCGCCGGACAGCTGATGCGGATAGCGCTCGGCCATTTCGCGGCGCAACCCGACATTTTCCAGCAGTTCGGCAACGCGCGCCTCGCCTTGTTTGTGGCCGTTGACGATTTTATAGACGTGCAGCGGTTCACCGATGATCTGACCGACGGTCATGCGCGGGTTGAGCGAACTGTAGGGGTCTTGGAAGATCACCTGCACCTTGCGACGCATCGCTTTCAGTTCGGCCGGCGAGGCGGTCGACAGGTTGACGCCCTCAAAATGGATTTCGCCGCCAGTCGGCTCTTCCAGCCGCAGGATCAGCCGTCCGACGGTGGTCTTGCCGCAGCCGGACTCGCCGACCAGCCCTAGCGTCTCGCCGGGATAGATGTCGAACGAGACGTCCTGCACCGCGCGCACCGTGCCGCCGGCGCCGCGCAGGCCGCCCTTGACCGAGAAGAATTTTGTCAGGTTGCGGACCGAGAGCACCGGCGCCTCGGTATTGGCGGCGAAGTTCAGACCGGCGCCGCCGGCGGCCGCCCAGATGATCTTGCCGGAGGCAATTTCCGTGTGCCGGTGACAGCGTGAAAACCCGCCGGTGTCGGTGGGAAACAACGGCTGCTCCTGATCGCAGATGGCGATGCGATAGGGACAGCGCGGCGCGAAACGGCAGCCGCTCGAACCAAGCGCCAGATTAGGTGGCAGGCCTTCGATGGTTTCCAGCTTGCTGCCGCGCGGGCGGTCGAGTCGCGGCACCGAACGTAGCAGGCCGAGGGTGTAGGGATGGCGCGGGCGATGGAACACCGCATCGGCAGCGCCCTGTTCCGCGACGCGGGCGGCATACATCACGATGACGCGGTCGGCATAGCGGGCGACCACGCCCAGATTGTGGGTGATGATGATGAGCGCAATGTTGAGCTTGCGAGACAGATTCTTCATCAGCTCGAGAATCTGCGCCTGGATGGTGACGTCGAGCGCGGTGGTCGGCTCGTCGGCGATGATGAGCTTGGGATTGCAGGCAAGCCCGATCGCGATCATCACGCGCTGACGCATGCCCCCGGAGAATTGATGCGGATACTGATCGAGCCGCCGCTCGGGATCGGTGATGCCGACAAGTTGCAGGAGCTCGACCGCGCGCGCTTTCGCTTCCTTGTCGGTCATGCCGAGATGGATCTGCAGCGGCTCCATTATCTGAAGACCGATCGTGAGGATCGGGTTGAGCGAGGTCATCGGCTCCTGGAAGATCATCGACATGTCGCGGCCGCGGATCTTGCGCATCTGCTCGTCGTCGAGATCGAGCAGCGACTGGCCGTCGAATAAAATTCGGCCTTTGGGGATTTTTCCAGTCAGGCGCGGCAGCAGCCGCATAATCGAGAGCGCGGTTACCGATTTTCCGGAGCCGGACTCGCCGACGATGGCGACCACTTCGCCGCGGTTGACGGTAAAGCTGATGCCCTCGACGGCGCGCACGATGCCGCGGGCGGTCTCGAAGTGCGTGTGCAGGTCATCGACTTCGAGCAACGGCCCCGCCGTCCCCGGCCGCGTGTTATTCCGTGCGCGCAGGTCCTCACCAACCTCGACGATGCTCAAGCCTTAACCCCTCACAGAATTCTCGCAAGCGTCAAGCCGGACACCAGCCATCCCCCGGCGCAAGAATGCGGGGGAGTTCAATATTGCGCAAGTAATTTTGCCGCTACCGATGCCCAGGAACCCTCCAGCGCCTGGTACGGCTACTGCTGGCCGATTCGTTATAGGTCGATCTGGCCGGCCCAAAATCCTATTCGCTGCGGCAGGTCGCGGCAAGATTTTTATCGCCACGGGAATGGCAAGAATTTCACCGTCGAGGGAATAATGCGCAAAAACGTTGCCTTCATCATAACGTCGATGTTGGCGATCCTGATCTTGTGATTATTTCGTGAAATTGCCACATGGTTACCGGACCCTATGCTCGGCCCCGGCAAACAGCCGGTGGCCGTGAACCGCCGGGCCGGCTTGGGAAATCAGGATGAACACCTCGTTCTTCGGGGAACTGCTGCAGACCATATCCGACCGCGGCCGCGCGCTGCTCGACCGCGGCCGCGGTCGGCGTGGGCTTGCCTCGGCCCGCTCCGAGAGTCTGGCGGAACTGTGCGAACACCTGTTGTCGGGCCGCGGCGAAGCCTCCGGCGTCGCGCTGGCGCGCGAGATTCTCGGCCGTTACGGCGAACTGACCACCGGGCCGCGCATTGCCTTCTTCGAGGCGCTCGCACAACGCTTCGGCATCGATCCGGTCCGCATGGAGCAAACAATCGTGGCATGGCGCGGAGCGCCATCCGACGAAACCGCACGGCAAGTTCATGCCGCGTCGGAACCGCGCCGGCAGGAACTGTTTCGCCGGCTCAATCTGGCGCCGGGCGGCACGGGGTTGCTGGTGCGCATGCGTGAGCAACTCATGGATGTGCTCGAGCACCGCGAGGACCTCGGCCCGGTCGATGACGATTTCATCCATTTGTTCACGTCATGGTTCAATCGTGGATTCCTTGTATTGAGGCACATAGATTGGTCGACCCCGGCGATCGTGCTGGAAAAGATCATCCGCTACGAGGCGGTGCACGAAATTCACGACTGGGAAGATCTGCGCCGCCGCATCGATCCATCCGACCGGCGCTGCTACACCTTCTTTCATCCGGCGTTGGTGGACGAGCCGTTGATCTTCGTCGAGGTCGCGCTCACGCGCGACATTCCGGCCGCGATCGCGCCGGTCCTCGCCATCGGGCGCGAGGTGGTGGAGACCGACAAGGCCCGCACCGCCACATTTTATTCGATCTCCAATTGTCAGCGCGGGCTGTCCGGCGTGTCGTTCGGCAGCTTCCTGATCAAGCAGGTGGTCGAGGAAATCAGCCGCGAAATGCCGAAGCTGGCGGCTTTCGTGACGCTGTCGCCGGTGCCCAATTTTGCCGCCTGGCTTGCGCAGGAACGCCTGGAGACAAATTCCGCGGCGCTGGCCGAGACCGATAAATCGGTGCTTGCCGCGCTCGATACCCCGGGCTGGTGGCGCGATTCCGAATTGGCGTCGCGGATGGAAGAACCGCTTAAACGCGCGGCCGCCTGGTATTTCCTGCGCGCGCGCACGCAGAGCGGGCTGCCAGTCGATGCGGTGGCGCGTTTCCATCTCGGCAATGGCGCGCGGCTCGAGCGCATCAATTGGCTCGCCGATACGTCCGACAAGGCGATGGCACAAGCGCACGGGTTGATGGTGAATTATCTCTACGCACTCGACGACATCGAGGAGAACCACGAGGCCTATGCGGAGGGCCACACCGTGGTCGCCGCCAGTGGCGTGCAGCGCTGGCTCCGCCCGCCGCTCGAACTGGTCCCGATCGCCGGCTAGTGCTTACGCTTTCCCATACACCGGCACGATGGCGCCGCGGGTGACTTGGTTATCGGGTGATGCCAAGAACAAAATCGTTGCCGCCACCTCCTCTACCTTCGGCCAAGCGTCAAATGAGGCCTTCGGCATCGCCTTGCGATTGGCGGCTGTGTCCATGATCGAGGGCGCCACCGCATTGACCAGAATGCCGTCCTTGGCAACTTCTTCTGCAAGAGCGATTGTCAGCGCGGCGACGCCTGATTTCGCAATTGTATAGGCCGTCATGCCGGCGCCCGAGCGCTGCTCCAGCGCCGGCCGCGCCGCTACATTGACGATGCGCCCGCCGCTACCCGCCGCGATCATGGCATTCACCGCGGCGCGGCAGCACAGGAAGCACGAGACGAGATTGCTGTCGATCTGCGCCATCAACGCAGCTTTCCCCGTGTCTGCGACTTTACCCGGCGCGAAGCCGCCGGCAATGTGGATCGAGGCCCAGAGCGCCACGCCCACATAGACTTTTGCGACGGCTGCTTCGTCGGCCAGGTCAGAGACCGCGATCAATTTCACCTTCGCATCGCCGCGATGGGGAAAGCGTTGCGCCTCCGCCTCATGCGTATAGGGGATCGTGCAGGTTGCACCCATGCCAAGCAACCCAGCCGCCACCGCGGTGCCGAGCGCTCCAGTGCCGCCGGTCACAACGACATGCTTGCCGGAAAAATCCATGGTTTAACCTCGTCCCCGCTTGACCCGCATGGGCAGCACCTGGAATTCAATCCAGTTGGCGACCTCGCTGACGCGCAGCTTCTTGTCGAGCACGTTCTTGCTGATGCCGTGCCGCCAGGCGAGCCGCTTGCAATCCGGATCGCGGTCGAGAGTGTCGAGATCGTCGGAGAAGGTCTTGATGTCGGCCACGTCGGCAAAGAAACCTTCCTCGATCAGCCGCGTGCCGATGCGCCGCGTAATCGCGGCAACCTCGCGCAGCGGATATTCGGGATGGTACTGCACTGCCCATGCGACCGAACCGTTGGTGCGGATTTCGGCGCTTTGTATGTCCGACACCGCATTGGTGGCGAGCACGGTGGCGCCGGGCGGCAATGCCTCGACCTCGTCGAGATGCACCGTCGGCGCGTTGAACACGTCGAGCTTACCGACATACATTGGATGCTTGCGGCCGGCTTCGGTGAGCCTGATGCCGCGGCCGAAGCCGATCTCGCGGCCTTTTGGATTCTTCCGCACACTGCCGCCGGCAGCCGCGGTGATAACCTGCAAGCCCCAGCACGATCCGAACACCGGCGTTCCGGTCGACAACGCCACGCGCACAAGATCGACCTGCCGCATCACCTCAACGCCGCCGTTATAGATGTGCAGGCTTGAGCCGGTGATGGCGATGCCGTCATAGCCAGTGAGCGACTCGCCCTCCGGCAGCACCGCGGCCGGGTCACCTGGATAACAGATGTCCACCATCGCACCCGGCAAAACCTCGCACAGCAGATCGGAATAGCCTTTGCTCGCGGGCATGCCGCCGGCCGCCACGTGTTCGGCCATGGTCTGCGGTGAATTGCCTTCGATGACGAGCAGACGGGGGGAGGGCATATAAGGTCCACCTTACCGTTCTGGATATGGCCAAGCTAAGGCGATTTTGCAATCGCGGCCAAATTTTGTTGTTTTAATCGGCGTTAACGCGCTGCGCTCTAGATTGTGCCGCACAAGCCGCCCATTCTGCGGCTGTTCACGCGAATCAGCAGGCCATGGCCGACTTCGACATCGCCATCATTGGCGGCGGCATCAACGGAACCGGATTGGCGCGTGACGCGGCCGGCCGGGGCTTGCGCGTGCTGCTGGTCGAAATGAACGACCTCGCCTCCGGAACCTCCTCGGCTTCCAGCAAACTGATCCATGGCGGATTGCGCTATCTGGAGAAGCGCGCGTTCCGGCTGGTGCGCGAGGCGCTCGGCGAACGCGAAGTGCTGCTGCGCATGGCGCCGCATGTAATCCGGCCCATGCGCTTCATGCTGCCGCCGCTTCCCGGCATGCGCGCGCCGCTTCTGCTGCGGATCGGCCTTTTCATCTACGACATGCTGGGCGCCCGCAAGCTATTTACCCGCCGCGCGCACCGTCGATCTCACGCATAATCCGGTCGGCCAGCCGCTCAAGCGTCTGTTTCGTTACGGCTTCGAATATTCCGACTGCTGGGTGGACGATTCCCGGCTGGTGGTGCTTAACGCGCTCGACGCCGCCGAACACGGCGCCGACATCCGTACCCGTACCCGTTGCGTGCGGGTGGAACGGCGCGAGGAATGGGAACTGGTGCTCAATAGCCGCGGCCGCCGCGACGTCGCGACCGCGCGGGTTCTGATCAATGCCGCGGGACCCTGGATCGGCGAGGTGGCGGACACCGTGATCCGCAAGCAGCTTGCGGCGCCGGTGCGTCTGATCAAGGGCAGTCATATCGTGGTGCGCCGCCGCTTCGAGCACGATTGCGGCTACATCCTGCAAGCGGCGGGTGGGCGCGTGGTATTTGCCCTGCCGTTTGCGAATGAATTCACCCTGATCGGCACCACCGATGAGAATTTTGTCGGCGATCTCAAGTCGCCGGCGCCCGATCCGGCCGAGATCACATATCTCTGCGACGCGGTGAACCAGTATTTCCGCGACAAGGTCACGCCCGACGAACTGCTGTGGTCGTATTCGGGCGTGCGCGCGCTCTACGACGACGGCGCCGGCAAACCGGAAGATGTCACCCGCGACTACGAGCTTGTGCTCGACGAGCAATTCGGCGAGGGGCCGCTGCTCACGATCTATGGCGGCAAGATCACCACCCATCGCAAGCTGGCGGAGGCGGCGATGGAACGGATCGGGATATTCTTCGAATCTTTGCCGCGTTGGACCGCCGGTTCGACGCTCCCCGGGGGCGATTTTGCCCCCGATGGATTCTACGCCGTGGTGGCCGAAACGATTGGACGTTGGCCGTTTCTGTCGGAGCCGCATGCGCGGCGCATGGTGCGCGCTTATGGTACGCGCGCCGAGCGCATTCTTGGGCGTGCGCAAAACATGGACGATCTCGGTCCCCGCTTCACCGGCGATCTGACCGGTGCCGAGGTGCGCTACATGGTCGAGAACGAATGGGCGCAGACTGCGGAAGACGTGCTGTGGCGGCGCAGCAAGTTCGGCCTCACATCGACGGCCGAGGAACGCACCGCGATCAGCCAGTTCATCGCGTCGTTGAGCGTGCAGGCGCCGCCGACCGGGTCCTAATATTATTGCGCATGATCTTGTCCGAAAACCGGTACCTACTTCTCGTGATCATGCGCTAGTCTGCGTCTTGACGCGCAGGGCCCGGGGAAGCGACTTGCCGACCGCACTCATCGCCATTGATCAGGGCACCAGCTCAACGCGCGCGATCGCGTTTGCGGCATCGCCGCCTGCGGCCTGACGACCCTTCCCCAGCTTTCGGCTAATCCCGTTTATTCGCTGCTGCTCTGTCCGGGTGGGCGGAATAGATAGACCAAAAACTAGATCGGCACGATCACCAGCGAACCGAGCAGCACGTTCGGCCAGGCCCAGGCGAAGCCTCGCTTGGCATAGTCTTCGAGGCGGTCGGCCGAAAGGCCGAATTCCCGCATCAATTGCTCGGCCGTAATGCCGAAATGGGCGAGGATCGTTCCCACCACCAGCGAGGCGACGGCGACCTTGACCAGAGTCCGAAGGATGGGATGCAGCATCCGCGCCCTGTCGCGCCGGTGCCAGGCCGGCGAGTGATTCGTCACAGGCGCAATGATAGTGAAAAGCTCGCGCTGCGGCACGCGCGAGAAACAGGTTTATTCCCTGTTATTCGGGCTTTTGCGCCGGTGCCGGGGACTGCTCGGCCGCCGGGATGGCGCCGCCGGTCAGCCGTTCGATCGCCGAGCGCACGGCATCGCGGGCACGCTGCTCGCGCACCGCATTGAGCAGCGGGGCGGCCGCGCCCGAGCGTTGGATCAGCGCTTCCGGATCGGGCAGCATGATCGGATCGTCCCATGAACCCTGTACGATAAATGGCAATTCGAAGGCGGGCGCGCCGGGCTTGGCGGTGGCCACCAGGGCGGCGGTGCCTTTGAGATCGAGTTCGCGCTGCGGGATCGAGGCCGAGCCGGCGAGCGCCAGGCGCACTGCCGAGCCCTCGATTTTCATGTCCTCGACCGTGACCATGCCCTGGGCGATTTTCAGCGCGACGGTAATCTTATCATAGGGTGTGCGCCCGCTGCGGAATTCGCCGCCACCTGACAGCGGCCGTCGCTCCAGGCGGCGCAGCAGCTGCTCGACATTGAGGCCGGCAAGCGCGCCGTTCGCCCCAGTGAGACCGGCCGTGCCGTTCAAAGTGCGGGTGACCGCGAGCACGCTTTCGCCGGCGCCTTCGACCACGAGTGATAAGTTGCCCTTGCCTTCGAGCCGGCGCAGCCCGAACAACTGGCCTAAGCAGCTTTCCAGATCGACATCAGTGAATTGTAGTTGGGATTTGACGTCGACGCCGGATTCGAAAATGGCCAGCGCCAGCGAGCCTTTGATCACGCCGCCATAGGCCTGCGCCTCGCCGACGGTCACTACCAGACGGCCGGCACGCAAGTTCGCGCCGATGGCGGTGCGGCCGATCTTAGCATTGGGCATGATCACGTTCGCCGCCGACAGCCGCAGATCGAAATCGATGCCGGAGAGGCCGTCGAGCGTGATGCGGCCGTTGTTCCAGCCGCGCTGATTGGTGGTGAGCAGGCGGATCGTCGAGACATAGGGTGAAAGATCGAGCGTGTCGGTGGCTAGCGTGCCTTGCAGCGTTTTGCGTCCGTCGGTGGCGAAAGTAAGCACGCCCTCGGCTAAATTGCCGTCGAGTTCGACATTGACGCCCGACAGCCCGATGCTGCCGCCCACCACATTGGTCTGCGCCTTGATCGCAAAGCGGCCGAAACCGCCGCCCGGCAACGGCTGCTGTCCGGCCCATATCAGTGCATCGCGCAGCGAGACGGCGTCGGCGGCAACCGTGCCTTCGATCTTGAGCGTCGGTTTGATGCTGATAGAACCTTCGAACGCGGCTTTCATCGGGGCGCCTGCGAGGCGCAGCTTCAAGCCGGTGCGGGTACCCGCCAGTGCTGCCGGGAAATCGGCAAGCGTGATGCTGGTATCCACCGGCTCGTTATGCCAGACGAAGCGGCCAGTGGCGCCGAAGCTCTTGGAGATCGACGGCCAGGCCAGCGACAGATCCACGTTGCGCAGCGTCTCGTCGATATTGCGGCCTGCGTCGCGCAGCGCCACGGTGCCATTGTCGATGCGAATCTCGGAGAATGCCGCCAGCCGCTGCGCCGGCTTCTGGCTGCGCGCCAGCGACTCGATCAGGCCGGACCAGTTCGACTGGCCGTTGGCGTCCAGATCGATCGCAATGATCGGCCGCTCGAGCGACACGTCGGCAATCTCGACACGGCCAATGAGCAGCGGGAAAAACCGCAGTCGCGCGGTCAGCCGCTCGGCGGTGAGCGCCGGGTGTGTGGGTTCGCCGAGAACCACGTCGGCGAAACTCACGGCTCCCGAGGGAAATAGCGAGACGGTGGCCTCGCCGCGCAGGATCGGATTGAGGCCGGTAACGGTGCGGATTTCGTTCATCGCCTGCTGGCGCACCGCGTCGGCCGAGATCAGGAAGCTCGCGGTCATGAGCACGCCAGCCGCCGCCGCAATCGCGGCAGCTAAGACAAATCCCAAGCGTTTAAGGCCGGTGGTGGCCGTCAAAGGGAGTTATTCCGGTGTTTAAGTGGCGGTCGCCGGCGGACTATACCATCGGCCCCGGTGCCGCCAACCGTGAATGGCCTCTGTGACCCTTTCATGGCCAGCGTATTAAGCCCGCCGTGGCGTCCCAACGGTTGCGTCCGGCACCGATTCCGCAAGCCGGACAATGCGGATCACCGGCAGGATGCCGACGGCGACGATGAGCAAGGCGGCCAGCGCGCCTTCCTCGAAATTGCCGCGCGTCGCGAATTGATAGATGTAGGTCGACAAGGTTTCGACGTTGAGCGGCCGCAACAGCAGCGTCATCGGCAGTTCCTTCAGGCAGTCGACGAAGACGAGCAGCGCCGCGCCCCACAATGCCGGCCGCAGCAGCGGCAGATGCACGCTGCGCACCAGAGTCAGCGGGCCGGCACCGAGCAGGCGGGCGACATCGTCGAATTCAGTCGATACGCGTGCCAGTCCAGCCTGCACAAAGCCGATGGAAATGGACATGAAGCGTGCCGCGTAGGCGACGATCAGCGCCGCGCTCGATCCCGCCAGCACCAGCCCGACCTGCGTGCCGGTCATCAGCATGCTGAGCCAGTTGAACGCTTCGTCCACGGCCATGAGCGGCGACAGCAGGCCCAAGGCCAGCACGGTTCCGGGAATGGCGTAACCCATGGTGGCGACCGCCACGCAGGCCAGCACAAAGGGCAGGCGCACCAGCCGCAGCGGGACCGCGGCGGCAAGCCCAAGCAGGAGCACGACCGCGGTAGCGCTGGCCGCCAATGCGACGGTGGTCGCGGTGTGGCGCAGCAACTCGGGATCGAAGCCGGTGAGCAGCCCGCGCAGAACCGTCTCGCGCAGCAGGAACCCCGCCGGGATGAAAAATCCCAGCGCCACCGGCGTCAGGCACGCCAGCGCCGCCAGCCATCCCGACTTGCCGCGCAGCACGATTCGCGTGGCGATGCGGCCGTCTTGTGCTGACGATTGATAGCTCTGCCGCCGTCTGCCGTAGCGCTCGAGCGCGATCAAGCCGGCGATCAGCGCCAGCATGGCGAGCGCGATCTGCGCCGCGCCGGCGAGGCTGCCGCGGTTGAGCCAGGTGGTGAACACCGACAGCGTGAGCGTCTGCACGCCGAGATATTCGCTGGCGCCGATGTCGTTGAGCGTCTCCAGCAAAGCGAGCGCGACGCCGACCGCGAGCGCCGGCCGCGCCATCGGCAATGTGATGTCGCGCATCAGCCGCCACGGGCGCGCGCCGAGCGTGCGCGCCGCGTCGGTGAAGATTGCGCTTTGCGTCTGGAACATCGTGCGCGCGGCGAGATAGACGTAAGGATAAAGCACGAAGCCGATCACGAAAATCGCGCCGCCGAGCGAGCGGATCGGTGGGAACCAATAGTCGGTGCCGACGCGCCAGCCGAACAGGCCGCGCAGGGCCGTCTGCAGCGGGCCGGCGGGGTCGAGGATATCGACATAGACATAGGCCGCGATGTAGGTCGGGATCGCGAGCGGCAGCGGCAATAGCCACAGCATGGTGTCGCGGCCGGGAAACTGGAACGTGGTCACCATCCAAGCGGTACCGGCGCCGGCGATGGCGGTGATAGTCGCGACGCCGAGCAGCAGCAGCACCGTCTGCACCGCCGCAACTGGCAGCACATAGGCGGCCAGATGCGGCCAGAGGGCGGCGTCTCCAGCTAAGGCGAAGCGCGCCAGGCTTGCGAGCGGCAGCGCCACCAGCATCGCGACGACAAGCGCGATCGCGCAGGCCAGCACCTTGACCATCGGCCACGACACAACGGCCCCCCGCAGGGCGCCGCCGTCGTTGGTATGGGATAGCGTCAATGGCGGCGAATTCAATTGTCGAAGCCGACCTTGTCCACCAGGTCCGCGGCCTTCTTTTTGTTATCGGCGATCTTGGCGAGCGGCAGCGGGTCCGGCTTCAACGCGCCGTAGCCCGCGATGATCGGATTGACCGCGACGCCCTTGGCCAGCGGATACTCATAAACGCTGTCGGCATACATGTGCTGTGCTTTTTCTCCGGCCAGCCATTCGATCAGCTTCATGGCATTGGCCTTGTTGGGCGCGTGCTTGGGCAGCATCACACCCGACACGTTCACATGGGTGCCGCCGCCCACGAAGGTCGGCAGGATCACACGGGTGGCTTCCGCCCAGGGCTTCTGGGTGGAACTCGTGACCATCAGCGCCCAGTAATAGGTGTTGCCGATGCCGAGATCGCATTTGCCGGCGGCCACGTCGCGCGCGGTCTCGCGGTCGCCGCCCGACGGTTTCTGCGCCAGATTGGCTTTCAGACCGCGCAGCCATGCTTCCGCCTTCGCTTCGCCATGCTTGGCGATATAGGCAGCGAACAGTGCATTATTATAGATGTGTTGGCCGGACCGGATGCAGATCTTGCCCTTCCATTTCGGATCGGCGAGTTCGTCATAGGTGATGGCGGTCTGCTTCACCCGCTCCTTAGAGGCATAAATCACGCGCGCGCGCATCGAGATGGCATACCAGTGACCTTCCGGATCGCGGTATTGCGGCGCTACCACCTTGTCGAGCACGGGCGACACGATCGGCTGGCTAATGCCGGCCCTCACCGCGTCTTCTAGCCGCCCGATGTCAACGGTCAGCAGAACATCGGCCGGGCTGCGCTCGCCTTCGCTCTTGATGCGCTGCTCGAGCCCGGAGCTGGCCGAGATCACATTGACCTTGATGCCGGTGTCCTTGCTGAAGGCGTCGAACAGCGGCTGGATCAGTTTGGTCTCGCGGTAGGAGTATACATTGACCTCGCCCGACTGGGCGAAGGCGGCGCCGGCGATTGTCGTCGCGACGATAGCGATGGCGATCCGTGCGCTGGCGCTTACCAAGTTGAACATGGGTAGTCTCCTCGAGCGCAACATTGAATTTTTGCCGCAGGCGCAACATTGCACTGTGCGGGCGGCTGCCGGTGACGTGCGGCATGGCGAACCGCCAGTCAACAGAATTCTACTGATAAATCAATAGTTTAGAATGATTCTATTATGCTATTGGCGGGCTGGCGACGGTTGTGCTGCCAAATCTCTTAGGCCATGCAGGAGGATAACGGTGCTGCGGTTCGCATGGTGCCTGCCGCCGGAATTTTGGGACAAAGTGCTCCAGCGTGGGCGCGCACAGTGTCAGCGGGGTGTCGGCGCATCCGGCGGCGTCGCGTCGGCGATTTCGGCGATCATCTTTTTGATGATCGCCTGGCCGAAGGAACCGAAATCTTTCGCCTCCAGCACGAACGAGCCCGGCCCGCCGATGACGTTGACGCGATAGTAATTTGTCAACCCTCCGGGCGGATTGGTGTGTTCGGGATTCCAGGGCAGTGGGCGCTCGCTCAAGATCACCAGCCCGTTGATGGTGATGCCAAGCCTGAGCGCTTCGTCGCGCGCCTGGGTGACATCGCGGCCCGCATTGTTGGTGCCGTCGCCTGACACATCGATGGTGTGGCGCTCGGCGGCAAACGGGGCGCGTGCCAACTGCGCCACGGCGAAGTCGATCCCGCCGCTGATCGAGGTGCGGTCGGCAAACGAGCGCGGCGATTCCAGCAACCGGTCGCCGAATTCCTGCGCGGACTTCGCCCCGTCGATCGGCGTCCAGTCGATCACGATCTTCTGGTTGCCGAAGCCCGACCACTCCAGAAACAGCACCGCGATGCGGCCATTGCGGCCGGCGCTGATGGCTTCGAGCACGCGGCGGTCGGCAATCGCGGCGGCGTAGCCTTCGCGCTGCAGCTTAAATTTTTCGCTGTCGACGCTGCGCGAAACATCGGCCGCCAGTACCAGCAGCAGATCGACCCGCTCGGCCGCGCGCACAGGCGGCGCCAGCGATAGGGCCATCACAGCGATTGCGCAGAGGTACCGCCTCATCGCGCCAGCTTAACCGATCTGATTTATTGCGCCAGCACGCGGGTGGCCGGGAAGGCGACTTCCACCAGGGTGCCGTTGTCGACCTGGCTGCTGATACGAAAGCGGGCATGATTGGCCTCCGACAGCGCCTTGGTAATCGGCAGCCCGAGACCGGTGCCGCTTGAACCCCAGCGCGCCGAGGTGGCGAGCTGACGGAACGGCTCGAGCGCGGTTTGCAATTCCTTCTCGCTCATGCCGACGCCGGTGTCGCGCACGCGCAGGACCACCTCGTTGTCGTCGGTGATCGTGGTGGAGACGATCACCTGCCCGCCGGCGCCGGTGAATTTGATCGAGTTCGATAACAGATTGAGCGCAATCTGGCGCACCGAGCGCGCATCGGCCACGATCTGCGGCAGGCTCAAAGGCAGCGAGGTACGAATGATCACGCGCTCGCGGTTGGCCTGCTGTTGCATGATGGCGACGCATTGCTGCACCAGGTCATTCAAATTGACGCTCACGAAACTGAGTTCGAGCTTGCCGGCCTCGATCTTCGACAGATCGAGCAGGTCGTTGAGCAGCGAAATCAGGTGGCCGCCAGAGGTGTGAATGCCTTTGAGGTATTGCCGGTAGCGCTCGTTACCCATCGGCCCGAATCGCTCGTCCATCATCACCTCGGAGAAGCCGATGATGGCGTTGAGCGGCGTGCGGATTTCGTGGCTGATCTTGGCGAGGAATTCGGATTTTGCGGTGGAGGCGCGCTCGGCCTGCTGCCGGGCATTGATCAATTCTTCCTCGGTGCGTTTCCAGGCGGTGACGTCGCGCAGCACCGCGCAGAGCTTTTCACCATCCTCGATGCGGCCGATGGTGAGATAGAGCGGCACCAGGCCGCCCTGCCGCACGCGGCCGATCGCTTCGCGGCCGGACTCGAGGATGCCAGCGGCGGCACCGCGCGCCAGCCGGTCGAGATAATCGAGCACGCCGCGCCGGCTTTCCGGCGCGAACAGGTCGCCAAATGTCAGATCGGCAAAGTCGGCTGAGTCATAACCGAACAGTGCCTGCGCGCTACTATTGGCCGAGAGCACGCGGCCGGCGCGGTCGAGCACCAGCACGCCGTCGGTGGCGGTGTCGAGGATCGCTCGCAGCTCGTGGTTTTCTTCCTCGACCCGGCGCAGCGACGCTTCCGCCGCCTTGCCGCGCTCGTCGCTTACCGTTTGCGTATTAATCATGAGCACCAGCGCGTTCTCGCTATTCCACGCCACCGTGAACAGGCGGCCTTCGACCGGCTTCTGCTTGCCGTTGACGGTGGTGATGCTGAGCGTCTTGCCGTTCTTGCCATCCTTGGCGTCGGTCGCGCTTTTGGTCTCGATGAACAGGCTATCGAGGCCGCCCGCCTCGGCCAGCGCTTCGAGCGTCGAATAGCCGGTCCAATCCAGGAAGGCTCGGTTGGCGTAGATCAGGTTATTGAGCCGGTAGACCAGTAGGCCGATCGGCAGGCGATCGAGGATCGGCCGGCCTTCATGGGTGTCGCGCGCGGCATCGCCATTGCGCGCGGCTTTCGGCGGCGCCGGCGCGACAAAGGGCTCGGCGCCAAAATCGTCCGGTGTGGGGGCGGCGCTGTCTTTGCCCGCGGACTTTTTTAGCCGCGCGTTAAGCTCGCGCGCGAGCTCCTCGAATGCGCTGTGCTCGCCGGGGCTAAGTTCCGGTGCTGGCGCCGGCGCCGGTTCGGCCGGCGGCGGTGCCGATCGAAATGCCAACACATTCGCCGTTGGCTCATCCGGCCGGAGCGCGGTCCGCTGCGCCAGGCCGGCGTCGCGGCAGATGCCGAAGCCGCGGAAGCCTTCGAATTTCCGGTCGCGGTCGAACACCGGCAGGCCGGACATCTCGACCGCCAGGCGCTCGCTTGCGTCATCGACCGGCCAGTGCACTACGATGCCGCTCCATGTGTCGCGCGCGGCCAGCGCGCTGGCGATCTGGCCTGGCGGATCGAGCTTGAGTGCATCGGCGATTTCCGCCCATGGTTGGTTGAGCACAGCGGCGGTCTTCGGGCCGATCAGCCTTGCGAAGTCGTTGATACCGAGCGTGAAGCGGGTGGCCGCATCCATCTGCCAGACGAAGCGGAAGGGAAATTGGCGCGCCCGGGTCTCCGGCGCAGCACGGCTCGGTGCGGTGGAGGCGGCGATCGCCGCCGCGGCATCGCTCGCGCGCGCGCCGGCGTGCGAGGCGCTGGCGGGAGAGTCGAAGGCCACGAGCAGCGTGACGGTGGCGCCAGCGCCGAGCCGCAGCATGGTGATCCGTCCCGATGCGATCTCGCCTTCGGCCTGGCCGTTGCGGCTGGCCTCGCCGGCGAGTTGTTGCGCGCCGAGCGCGATCAGATCGCGGTTGCGGCCGAAGCGCTCGCGCGCGGCAGGCATGGCCTCGATCAGTTCGCCGTCGGCGGTAAAGATCGCCGCCGGCCGTTCGAAGTCGGCCAGCAGACGGCGCGCGCGATCAGGCAAGCTAAGGTCCTTGCCGGCGCGTTCGGTCGACACCACCAGGATTGCGGCACTGTTGGCGGCAAGACCTTCTGCAAGTGTGATGTGCGAGCACAGGCAGACGAGCGTGCCGCCGAAGCTCGCGCCGAAACCGCGCAGCCGCTCGAGCCGAGGCGCGCCGCCATGCGGCAGCGTGCCGGCAAGGCGCACGATCTGTGCGGCGCCGCCATGTTGGGAATCGAAGCGGAGCGAGGCGAGTGCACCGGGCGAAGCGGCATCGAAGATCGCGGCGGCGGTAGGATTGCCCCACAGAATGCGCGTGGCGTCCGCGCTCCAAAGCCATACCGGAGTCGGGCTCAAGGCATGCGCCGAGAGCCGTGGATCGTTCAGCCAGGCAGATTGGAACTTGGTCCCACTCATGCTCACGTCGCACGGATTACGGCTAATAAAGCCTTAATACGGCTGCTTTGGTGCCACGTCCACGACGCGGGGCCTGCCATGCGACGCTAAGCGGTGATAACCTTAATGGCGTAGGTTCCAGGACTGGAAATGGCCTAAGT
>SHVM01000024.1 GCA_009694265.1 Pseudolabrys sp. | reverse complement strand
CGTCGCGGTCGAGAGCGACACGCTTGGGGACTTCGATGCCGAGGTCCTTGGTGCCGGCGCCGCTGGCTTCCAGCGCCTCCAGCAATTCCGGATGGCCGGTAATGCCGGCGCCGCGGCCGACCAGCTCGACGGCGGAGCGCTCATAGACATCCACGTCCCAGCCGATCTGGCGCAGGAACGCGGCGGAAAACAGCCCGGACATCGAGCCGCCAATAATGACGGCCCGGCGCTTTGTGCGTTGGGGGGAGGACGGCAAACCCGGCATGGCGCGGCGATCCTAATGCAAGTCCACCGGAATATCCGAGTCCGCCCCGGTTGCGGGCGTGGGCAGGAGCAGGGCGGTCTAGGCGTGGGCTGTATTTCGGGGCTATCAACGGGCCATGGTCCGGCAACCGATTCGCATTCTCGGCATCGACCCGGGCCTCCGCCGCACCGGCTGGGGCCTGATCGAATCCGACGGCAACCGGCTGATCCATGTCGCCTGCGGCTCGGTGGAAACCAGCGAGCGGGATACGTTGGGCGCGCGCCTGGTGGCGATCCATGACGGGCTGATCGCGGTGATCGAGAAATATTCGCCGCATGAGGCAGCGGTGGAGAACACCTTCGTCAATACCAATGCGGCGGCGACGCTCAAGCTTGGCCAGGCGCGCGGCATCGCCATGCTGGTGCCGGCGCGCGCCGGGCTGACGGTGGCGGAATACGCGCCCAATCTGGTGAAGAAGACCATTGTCGGCGCCGGCCACGCCGAGAAGGCGCAGATCCGCATGATGATCGGCGTGCTGCTGCCGAAAGCCGATCCGCAAACCGAGGACGCCGCCGACGCGCTGGCGATCGCCATCTGTCACGCGCATCACCGGACCAGCGCAGTGTTGAAGGCGGCGGCGTCATGATCGGCAAGCACATATGATTGGAAAACTCCGGGGCATCGTCGAAAGCTACGGCGAAGATTACATCATCCTCGATGTTAACGGCGTCGGCTATCAGGTGCATTGCTCGGCGCGCACGCTGCAAGCGCTGCCGGCGGCGGGCGACGCCGCGACTTTGTCGATCGAGACTTATGTGCGCGAGGATCAGATCAAGCTGTTCGGTTTTGCCAGCGACGCCGAGCGCGAATGGTTCCGCCTGCTGCAGACGGTGCAGGGCGTCGGCGCCAAGGTGGCGCTTTCGGTGCTGGGCATGCTGAAGGTGCCGGAGCTCGCCTCCGCCATCGCCATGCGCGACAAGGCGACGGTGCAGCGCGTACCCGGCGTCGGGGCCAAAGTGGCCGAGCGCATCGTCACCGAGCTCAAGGACAAGGTGCCGGCCTTTGCGGACATCGATCCTGCCGCTGTGCATCTGGCGGGCGCGCTCGACGAGAAGCGCGCGCCGCGGCCGGTGATGGATGCGGTCTCTGCGTTGGTCAATCTCGGCTATGGCCAGCCACAGGCCGCCGCCGCGATTGCCGCTGCGTCACGTAGCGCGGGCGAGGGTGCCGACACCGCGACACTCATTCGGCAAGGCTTGAAGGAGCTGGCGAGATGACTACGCCGCGCCGTCTGATTGCCGCCGAGAAACGCGACGACGACGTGGACGCGTCCTTGCGCCCGCAGCGCCTGTCGGAATTCATCGGCCAGGAAAAGGCGCGCGCCAATCTCAGCGTGTTCATCGAGGCGGCGCGCGGGCGACAGGAAGCGCTCGACCATGTGCTGTTCGTTGGGCCTCCGGGTCTCGGCAAGACCACGCTGGCGCAGATCGTGGCGCGCGAATTGGGCGTAAATTTCCGCGCTACCTCCGGTCCGGTGATAGCGAAAGCCGGCGATCTGGCCGCGCTGCTCACCAATCTCGAGCCGCGCGACGTGTTGTTCATCGACGAGATCCACCGGCTCAATCCGGCGGTGGAGGAAATCCTCTATCCGGCGATGGAAGACTTCCAGCTCGATCTCATCATCGGCGAGGGGCCGGCGGCGCGCTCGGTCAAGATCGATCTCGCACCGTTCACGCTGGTCGGGGCCACCACGCGCGCCGGGTTGCTGACCAATCCGCTGCGCGATCGCTTCGGCATTCCGGTGCGGCTGAATTTCTATTCCGAAGCCGAGCTTGAGTTGATCGTCAACCGCGGGGCGCGGGTGCTCGGTATCGGCATCACGCCCGACGGCGCCAACGAGATCGCGCGCCGCGCGCGCGGCACGCCGCGCATCGCCGGGAGGCTGCTGCGGCGCGTGCGCGACTTCGCCCATGTCGACGGCAACAAGGCGATCGACCGCAAGATCGCCGACAGTGCGCTCGGCGAGCTGGAAGTTGATGGCAGCGGCCTCGACGCCATGGATCGGCGATACCTCACCACCATCGCGCTCAATTACGGCGGCGGACCTGTTGGCGTGGATACTATTGCTGCGGGGCTGTCGGAGCCGCGCGACGCCATCGAGGACATCATTGAGCCGTTCCTGATCCAGAAGGGCTTTCTCCAACGCACCCCGCGCGGGCGGCTGCTGACCTCGGCCGCGTTCAAACATCTCGACCTCGTGGAGCCCACGCGCGATGCGAGCCAGTTCGGGCTGTTTGCGGGAGACGAAGAATGAGCGAGAGGGTCATCAACGTGGTGGCCGCGCTGATCCGCGACAATGACGGCCGCGTGCTGCTGGTCCGCAAGCGCGGGACGGCGGCCTTCATGCAACCCGGCGGCAAGCGCGATCCTGGCGAAAGCGATGTCGCCGCGCTATCACGAGAGATCGTCGAGGAACTGGGCTGCCGCGTCAGGGAAAACAGCGCGCGGCCGCTCGGCGCGTTCGATTGCGTGGCGGCGAACGAGCCCGGCTTCCAGGTGCGCGCCGCCGTCTATGCGGTCGATGTCGAGGGCGCGATCGAGCCACAGGCGGAGATCGATCAGGTGCTCTGGGTCGACCCAAAGGCACTTCCCGATCTGCAATTCGCGCCGCTGACGCGCGACCATGTGCTGCCGCTGGCGCGCTGATGCCGGACCTGACGACACATCTCGACGGCTCCATCGGCGACGGCCGGCACACCCAGCCGGTGCGGGTCTATTACGAAGACACGGATTTTTCCGGCGTGGTCTATCACGCGAGCTATCTGCGCTTCATGGAGCGCGGACGCACCAATTACCTGCGCCTGATCGGCGCCGATCACCGGGCGTTGTTCGCGCAGGCCGAGAAGGAGGCACCGGGCTTTGCCTTTGTGGTGCGCCACATGAGCATCGATTTCAAAAAGCCCGCGCATATGGATGATGTGCTCACCATCGTCACCGCGCCCGAGGAGGTGAAGGGCGCTTCCGTCATGCTGCATCAGCAGGTGATGCGTGGGCCGGACCTGCTGGTCGAGGCGCATGTGCAGGTGGCGTTCGTGTCCGGCGGCAGAGCCAAGCCGATCCCCAAGCCGCTGCGCATTGCCATGAAGGCGGATCAGGAAACGGGCGGCGGGACGGTGGAACCGGCCCGGTAACCAATTCTTAACCACAATCAGCGCTGTTTAGCGGGCTAATGGTGGGGCAGGACGCCCTAGTTTGGCCATTTGGCGGGGATTTCGTTTAGGCCTGCCTGTTTGACCCCGGACAGCGCAAAGGACTTGCTCAAAGCAGAGCCCGCCCAAAGGATGTGCCTATGAATCCTGCCGATGTGGCACAGTCGGTGCTCCCGCTCACCTCTTCCGATCTTTCCCTGTTCACGCTGTTCTGGCACGCCCATTGGATCGTCAAAACGGTCATGATCGGGCTGCTGGTCTGTTCGGTCTGGGTCTGGGCGATCGCGATCGACAAAACGGTGCTCTTTACCCGCACCAAGCGCGGCATGGACCGCTTCGAGCAGGCGTTCTGGTCCGGCCAGTCGCTCGACGAACTCTACCGCACACTGTCCGCGAAGCCGAACCATTCGATGGCGGCGATTTTCGTGGCGGCGATGCGCGAATGGAAGCGCAGCTTCGAGGGTCAGCAGCGCTCCTTTGCCGGATTGCAGATGCGGATCGAGAAGGTGATGGAAGTGAGCATCGCGCGCGAGGTCGAGCGGCTCGAACGCCGCCTCTTGGTCCTGGCCACCGTCGGCTCGGCCGGCCCCTTTATCGGCCTGTTCGGCACGGTCTGGGGCATTATGACCAGCTTCCAATCGATCGCGGCCTCCAAAAACACCTCGCTGGCGGTGGTGGCGCCCGGCATCGCGGAAGCGCTGTTTGCAACCGCAATCGGCCTTGTCGCCGCCATACCGGCGACTATTTTCTATAACAAGTTCGCAGGCGAGGTGAATAAGCAGGCGCAGCGCCTGGAGGGTTTCGCCGATGAATTCGCCGCCATATTGTCGCGGCAGATCGACGAGCGCGGGTAAGCGCATGATCCCGAAAAGCATGCCTTCGGACTTGATCCGATGGTGGCACCGGTTTTCGGATAAGATCATGCGCAGGGATAGATAGTCATGGCAGCCAATGCCGGCACGCCGGTCATCGGACGCAGGAAGCATCATCGCCGCAAGGTGATGAGCGAGATCAACGTCACCCCGATGGTGGACGTGATGCTCGTGCTGCTGATCATTTTCATGGTGTCGGCGCCACTGCTCACGGTGGGCGTGCCGATCGACCTGCCGCAAAGCCAGGCCAAAAGTCTCGAGCAGGATAAGGAGCCTTTGACTTTGTCGGTCAACGACAAGGGCCAGGTTTTCCTGCAAAATGCCGAAATCGACGTGAACGATCTGGTCGCCAAGTTGCAGGCGGTGGCGCAGGCGCGTGGGGGCAGTGATGCGCGGATTTATTTGCGCGGCGACAAAAGCGTGAATTACGGGATCATGATGAAGGTGATGGGGCGGCTGTCCTCGGCCGGCTTTAATAAGGTCGCCTTGGTCACCGAATTCGAGCAGGGCTCGAAAGCAAAATAATGGAGATGAAGACGGCATCGGTGATCTCGACTAGCCTGCACGCAGCGGTGCTGCTGTGGGCGGTGGTGTCGTTTACCGGCAAGACCTTCGAGGTCACGCCGGCGGAATCGCTGCCGGTCGATCTGGTGAGCGAGAAGGACTTCTCCGAGATGATCAAGGGCGCCAAGGAGGCGCCCAAGGCCGAGATGCCCAAGCCTCTGGTGGAGAAGAAGGACGAACCCAAGCCGGCCGAGACTCCGGCACCCAAGCTTACCGAGAAAAAGGAAATCAAGGCCACGGCGGAAAAGACGCCGGAGCCGGAACCGCTGCCGAAACCCGATCCGATCGCCGAGAAGCTCAAGAAGCCGGACGAGAAGAAGCAGGAAGCCAAGACCGAGCCGCAACCGCTGCCGCCGAAACGGCCGGAACGCAAGCAGCCGAAATTCGACGCCGACAAGATCGCGGTGCTGCTCGATAAGCGCGACCCGCAGCGCAATGCCGCGACCGGCGCGGAGCTCAATTCGACGCTTTCGCTCGGCGCCCCATCCGGCAAAGCGTCCAGGCTGTCGCAATCTGAGACCGACGCACTTCGCAGACGGCTGATGGCGCTGTGGAATCCGCCGGTCGGCGCGCAGGACGCCGACAGTGCCCAGATCACGATCCACATCCGGTTCAAGCGCGACGGCACGCTGGAGATCGGTCCGCAAGTTCTGACCAGCGGAAGCGGTGCCCGCTTTAACGCCATGCGCGACAGTGCCGTGCGCGCGGTTCTCGTTGGCCAGCCCTATACGATGTTGCGCCCGGAACACTACGACGACCGCGATGGCGCTTTTGGCTGGAAAGAGCTCGAATTCACTTTCGACACCAAAGACATGTTCCACGACATTCCCCTGAGATGAGCCATCCGATGGCCGACAGCAATTTCTCATTGAACCGCCGCCGGCTGCTGGCCGGCGCGGGTGCCGGTGCGCTCGCTATCCTTGCTCCTCGGCCGGCAGGCGCCGTGCTGCGGCTCGAAATCACGCAAGGTAATGTTCAGCCGATGCCGATTGCGCTGCCCGACTTTCTGGCCGGCGCGCCGGCAGAGACGGAAACCGCGCGCAACGTCACTGGCGTCATTACCAATAATCTCCAGCGCAGCGGTCTGTTCGTGCCGATCAATCCGCAGGCCTTCACCGAGAAGATCACCAACAGCGACGCGGTGCCGCGCTTTCCCGACTGGCAGGTGATCAATGCGCAGGCGCTGGTCACCGGCCGCATCACCAAACAAGGCGACGGCAGGCTGAAGGCCGAATTCCGCCTGTGGGACGTTTTCGCGGGCCAGCAGCTCGACGGCAAGCAGTATTTCACCACGCCCGACAACTGGCGGCGTATCGCGCACATTATCTCCGATGCGATTTACGAACGGCTCACCGGCGAGAAGGGCTATTTCGACAGCCGCATCGTGTTCATCGACGAGACCGGCCCGAAGGACCGCCGGGTGAAACGCCTCGCCATCATGGATCAGGACGGCGCCGGGGTGCGCTACCTCACGCGTGGCGACGACCTGGTGCTCACCCCTCGCTTCAATCCGTCGACGCAGGAAATCACCTACATGTCCTACGGGCAGGGCGATCCGCGCGTCTATCTTCTCAACATCGAAACCGGCCAGCGCGAAATCGTCGGCAATTTTCCGGGCATGACGTTTGCGCCAAGATTCTCGCCGGATGGCCAGCGCGTGATCCTGAGCCTGCAACAGGGCAGCAATGCCAACTTGTTCGTGATGGACTTGCGCTCGAAGCAGACCACGCGGCTCACCGATACGCCGGCGATCGACACCGGGCCGTGCTATTCGCCGGACGGCAGGAGCATCTGCTTCGAGAGCGACCGCGGCGGCACGCAGCAAATTTACGTCATGTCGGCCGGCGGCGGCCCGGCGCAGCGCATCAGCTTTGGCGAGGGCAATCATTCGACGCCGGTATGGTCGCCGCGCGGCGACTACATCGCATTCACCGGCCAGGCGCGCGGCGGATTTGGCATCGGCATCCTCAAGCCGGACGGCTCCGGTGAGCGACTACTGACCCAGGGCTTCCACAATGAGGGGCCGACCTTCGCCCCGAACGGGCGGGTGCTGATGTTTTTCCGCGACCCCGGCAGCGGCCCGTCGCTCTATACGATCGACATTACCGGCCGCAACGAACTCAAGGTCCCAACGCCGAGCCTAGCCTCCGATCCGGCCTGGTCGCCGCTGCTGTCGTGAGCCCGCCATAATTCACTGGCTCTTAACCATCAGTAACAGTTTACCCGGTTCCGACAGTTTTAACGGCCCCCCACAAGGTTCCATCAAGGTTGATGGAAGGTTCGCTTAACGAACGCGCTGGTAAACTAGAAGGCTAACGCATGACCCCGAAAAGTGAGAACCGGTTTCCGGAATAGGTCACGCGTCGCGCAAATTCCGCTCAGTGCGCGAGTATGGAGGCACTGGAATGATCGAGATCGGACACATCATGCGCGGCGCCCGGCTCGCTGCCGTACTGGCTGCGGCCTTGGCGATTTCGGCTTGCGCCAACAAGCCGGAAGAAAACGCGCAAGCGAACGCGGCAGGCCAGGCGACGCCCGGTAGCCAGCAGGATTTCGTGGTCAATGTCGGTGACCGCGTGTTCTTCGAAACTGATTCGACCGAGCTCACGCCGCAGTCGCGCGCGACGCTCGACAAGCAGGCGCAGTGGCTGACGACCTATTCGCAATACGGCCAGTTCACCGTCGAAGGCCATGCCGACGAGCGCGGCACGCGCGAATACAATATCGCGCTCGGCGCCCGCAGGGCACAGACCGTGCGTGACTATCTGGCCTCGCGCGGCATCGCCGCCGGCCGCATGCGCATCATCTCCTTCGGTAAGGAGCGGCCGGTGGCCGTCTGCAATGACATCTCCTGCTGGTCGCAGAACCGCCGCGTGGTCACGGTGCTCAACGCGAGCTCGTGAGGGGCCGCCGTCGCAGGCTTTAAAATGTCGTGCCCGGCTCATAAGCCGGGCATCGGCGTTTTTGGACTAGTCACAATTTCGACGCAGCCGGTCTTATGCTATCCCTTAAGCCGAATTTGACGACTGCAAATTGCGTAGGACCATGACCCATTCACGACACCCGTTCCGGATGACGGCGCTCGCCGCGCTGCCCGTGCTTCTGTTCGCCGGTACGGCATTGGCGCAGGACCGCTCATCCGGCGGCTTCCTCGACAACCTGTTCAGCCGCGGCGAGCAAAACCAGCCGCAAGGTCAGTCGCAAGTCGAGGTGAGACGAGGGGGCCAAGGCAATCAAGCGGCGCAGGCCGATCCCGGCGATCTGACCGTGCGGCTCGACCGGCTGGAAAATGCCCTGCGCCAGCTCACCGGCACCATCGAGCAATTGCAGTACCGCAATCAGCAGCTCGAGATGCAGCTCAAGCGCATGCAGGACGACACTGAATTCCGGCTCCAGCAATTGGGCTCGAAGGGCGGTGCGCAGCCTGGCGCCATCCCTGGCGCGCCGGTCAACGCCAACCAGCCGCCAAGGCCGGGCAACCGCTCGGACGTGTTCGATCCGTCGCAGCGTCCGAATGCACCGGGCGCCCCGCGCGTGCTCGGCAATGCATCGGCGGTCGCGGCGCCTGCGCAAAATCCGGCTGACGAACCGCAGCTCGGCGCGCCCGGTGGCCGCGCCGCGGGTGCTCCGCTCGATCTCTCGACGCTGTCCGGCACTGCATCCGCGCCGCCGCCGGCCCCGATGGCGAATGCCGCGCCGGTGCAGGGCTCGCAAGCGGCTTCGCAATCTGCACCGCAACCGGCGTCGCAATTGCCGCCGGTGATGCGCAATACTGGCGCCGGGACGCAGCTTGCCACGCTGCCGCCATCGGCTTCGCCGCAAGACGAATACGACCTGGCCTATGGCTATGTGCTGCATAAGGATTATGCGCTGGCCGAACAGGCATTCCGAGATTTTCTGCGGAAATATCCGAATGAGCGCCTGGTACCGGATGCGCAATATTGGCTGGGCGAAAGCCTGTTCCAGCGCCAACGATACCGCGACGCGGCGGAATCGTTCCTGGCAGTGTCGACCAAATATGAAAAGGCCGGCAAGGCGCCCGATTCACTTCTGCGTCTTGGCCAGTCGCTGGCCGCGATGAATCAGAAGGAAGCGGCCTGCGCCACGCTAGCCGAAGTCGGGCGCAAATTTCCGCGCGCTTCGGCCAGCGTAAAACGCGGCGTCACGCAGGAACAAAAGCGTGCGCACTGCTAGCGCGCAAAAATCCACATCAGTCACTGCCACGGAAGCCAAATCGCTTTTTTCCGATCTCGATCATTTGCCAGCGCTGGTGCTGGCGGTGTCCGGCGGTCCGGATTCCACCGCGTTGATGGTGCTGGCGGCGCGCTGGCGCAACGCGCTTGAAACGAAACCGAAGCTGATCGCCGTCACCGTGGATCATGGATTGCGCGCGGAATCCAAGCGCGAAGCGGCAAGCGTCGGCCGGCTGGCGCGCAAACTGAAGGTTGCGCATCGCACATTGCGCTGGACCGGCAAGAAGCCGAAGACCGGCTTGCCGCAAGCGGCGCGGCAGGCGCGCTACCGCCTGCTGGCCGAGGCGGCGCGCAACGTTGGCGCATCGCACATCCTCACCGCGCATACGCTCGACGACCAGGCCGAGACCGTACTGATCCGTTTGTTGCGCGGCAGCGGAGTTACCGGGCTGGCGGCGATGCAAAAAATTTCGGTCATTCCGGGGCGCGAGCAAAGCGAGCGAACCCGGAATGACAAAGTTTTTCTCATGCGCCCACTGCTCGACATTTCGAAGGCGCGGTTGATCGCCACGCTGCGGGCGGCAAAAATCGCTTACGCCGACGATCCATCCAACCGCGATCCGCGCTTCACCCGCGCGCGGTTGCGCGCCCTGATGCCGCAACTGGCGCAAGAAGGCCTCGACGCGCGCCGGCTTGCGCTGCTGGCGCAAAGGATCAAGCGCGCAGATGCCGCGATTGAAGCCGTCGTCGACCAGGCAATTGACTTTTTGGCGGTGGACGCGCCCGCGCCTCGTGTGCTGGCTTTCGAGGCGGGGGGATTTTTCATTCTGCCGGCCGAGATCGTGTTGCGTGTCATCGGCCGCGCGGTCGCCAAGGTGGGCGATCAAGGTCCGGTCGAGCTGGCCAAGCTGGAGGCCCTCAAAGCGGCGCTCGACATTGCCCAAAAGTCCGGCAATAAGCGGTTCCGGCGCAGTCTCGCCGGTGCCATGGTGACGCTGGCGGCTAATAAAATCACGGTGGAAAGGGCTCCGCCAAGGCGGAAAACGCCCTTAACCACGCAGCCACGCGACCAAGCCAAGCGGTCGAAAGCACGCTAGAATATGCAGATTCGAGCCCTTTCCATGCAGGCTCGCGGTGCCTACATTGTGACCGAGTGAGACGTGAAGTCGCCACGAATTTTAGGCATAAGAACAAAACATAATGCCGCGGCGGTGCGCGCGGCGGGTAAGGACGCCTGATGAATGCCAACTTACGCAATTTCGCCCTCTGGGTGATCATTGTCCTGCTGCTGCTGGCTCTGTTCACGCTGTTCCAGAATCCCGGACAGCGCACGACCTCGCAGGACATCTCATTCTCGCAATTGCTGAGTGAGGTCGACCAGGGCCGCGTGCGCGACGTGCTGATCCAGGGTCCGGAAATTCACGGCACCTTCGCCAATGGCACCAGCTTCCAGACCTATGCGCCAAACGATCCCGGCCTGGTGCAGAAGCTCTATTCCAAGGGCGTCGCGATTACCGCGCGGCCGCTCACGGACAATGTTCCGTGGTACGTCTCGCTGCTGGTGTCGTGGCTGCCGTTCATCGCGCTGATCGGCGTGTGGATATTCCTGTCGCGGCAGATGCAAGGCGGCGCCGGCAAGGCGATGGGCTTTGGCAAGTCGCGCGCTAAATTGCTCGCCGAGACGCATGGCCGCATCACTTTTGAGGATGTCGCCGGCGTCGACGAGGCCAAGCAGGATCTGCAGGAGATCGTCGAATTCCTGCGCGATCCGGGAAAATTCCAGCGCCTGGGCGGACGCATCCCAAGAGGCGTGTTGCTTGTGGGGCCTCCGGGTACCGGCAAGACGTTGATCGCGCGCGCGGTCGCGGGCGAAGCTAACGTTCCGTTCTTCACGATTTCAGGCTCCGACTTCGTCGAAATGTTCGTCGGCGTCGGCGCATCGCGCGTACGCGACATGTTCGAGCAGGCCAAAAAGAACGCGCCCTGCATCATCTTTATCGACGAAATCGATGCGGTCGGCCGCCATCGCGGCGCCGGCCTCGGCGGCGGCAATGACGAGCGCGAACAGACGCTCAATCAGTTGCTGGTCGAGATGGACGGCTTCGAAGCCAATGAAGGCATCATCCTGATTGCCGCCACCAACCGGCCCGACGTGCTCGATCCGGCGCTGCTGCGGCCCGGCCGCTTCGACCGGCAAGTTGTCGTTCCCAATCCCGATGTGGTCGGCCGCGAAAACATTCTCAAGGTTCACGTCAAGAAAGTGCCGCTCGCCCCCGACGTCAACCTCAAGACCACGGCGCGCGGCACGCCCGGCTTCTCCGGTGCCGACTTGGCCAATCTGGTCAACGAGGCAGCCTTGATGGCCGCCCGCCGCAACAAGCGCATGGTCACGCAGTCCGAATTCGAGGACGCCAAGGACAAGGTGATGATGGGCGCCGAGCGCAAGTCGCTGGTGATGACCGACGAAGAAAAGATGCTGACCGCCTATCACGAGGGCGGCCACGCCATCGTCGCGCTCAACGTCAAGGCCACCGACCCGGTGCACAAGGCCACCATCATTCCGCGCGGCCGCGCGCTCGGCATGGTCATGCAGCTGCCGGAGCGCGACAAGCTGTCGATGAGCCGCGAGCAGATGACCTCGCGCCTCGCCATCATGATGGGCGGACGCGTCGCCGAGGAAATGGTGTTCGGTCGGGAGAAGGTAACCTCCGGCGCCGCCTCCGACATCGAACAGGCCACCAAGCTCGCGCGCCTGATGGTCACGCGCTGGGGCCTGTCGGACAAGCTCGGCACCGTGGCCTATGGCGAGAACCAGGACGAGGTGTTCCTCGGCTATCAGGTGTCGCGCCAGCAGAATATTTCGGAAGCGACCGCGCAGACCATCGACGCCGAGGTGCGCAAGCTGGTCGAGGCCGGCTATGCGGAGGCAACCCAGCTCCTCACCGACAAGCGCGCCGATCTCGAAGTGCTGGCCAAGGGCCTGCTCGAGTTCGAGACGCTCACCGGCGATGAGATCAAGGACCTGATTATCGGCAAGCGTCCAGTGCGTGAGTCGGTGATCGAGCCGACCACGCCGCGCTCGTCCGCCGTGCCGCCGGCCGGCAAGCAGCGTCCGCGGCCGGATGCTCCGACCGGCGATGTCGCGCCGCAGCCGCAAGGTTGAATTTTCCCTTCAATTGACGAAAGCGCCCGCCCTCGTGGCGGGCGTTTTTGTTTGCGCAAATAATTCGCCGTTATTGATTTCGATCAATGTGCCTGGGATGGGCTCTTGGTCTTATTGACGAAATAAATGGCCTTTGGTGGAGGGATCCCATGGCGACAAGTCGATTAAGCATCAGCGAATTGATCAAACGCGGCATGCTCGCCGGCGCGGCCGGCGGTGTGGCCGAGATCATCTGGGTTTCCTTGTTCGCAACCATTACCGGCGGCAATGCCGCCACTTTGGCGCGCGGCGTGACCACGGCTGCCGGCGTTACCGCGCTGCTGCCCGCCGCGCCCGTCACCATGGGGATCGCCGTGCACATGGCGCTCGCGGTGGTGTTGGGCATAGCGCTGGCTTGCCTGTGGCAGGCGTTGGCGCGCACGCTCGACTTACGCAGCCGCTATGGTGTTGTGCTGGCGGCGCTCACCGCGGTTTGGGCGATCAATTTCTTTGTGATTTTGCCGGCGGTCAACCCGGCCTTCGTCGCGCTCATTCCCTATCCGGTCAGCCTGCTGTCGAAACTGCTGTTCGGGCTCGCCGCGGCCGAAACACTGCACCGCTGTGCGGCCGTGCAAGAGGTGCCGGCGGCGGTTCGCGTCATGCGCAAGCCGGGCTAAGCTCGCGAGACAAACTCGGCGTCATGACCGGCACACAGGTCCGGCCTTCGGCCGGCCCGAACACAAGCCTTGTGCCGGGCATCCACGCCTTTAGGGTGATGCGATAAGACGTGGATGGCCGGGACAAGCCCGGTCATGACGGTGCTGGCCATGCCCCTGCAAAACCGCGTCGATCCGTTCAGCGAATTGTTTGCGAGCCGCGCGCGCGGAATGCTCATGGGCAATCGCGGCGGGCGGCTGCATGACGACGACCGCCAGTTAGGAACGCGCCGCTGGACGTCGCGGCAATGGATCTGCTGCAAGCTCGACTTCAACGGCCGCCAGACCATGTGTGGGGCGACAGCTACAGCGAACTGTTCTTCCTGGATGAGGTGACGGCGCTCGCCGCCGGCCACCGGCCTTGCTTCGAATGTCGGAGGCGAGATGCGAAACTTTTCGCCACGCTGTTCGCCGGCAAAAGGCAACGCGCCGCCGCCGCAACCATGGACAAGGCGCTGCACGCGGAACGTCTCGACGGCAAAGCCAAGCGCCGCCATCCGCGCAAGATCGACTTGCTGCCGGATGGCGCGATGATCGCCATCGAGCGTGACGCTTTTGCCGTGCGCGGCGGGCGTCTGCTGCGCTGGACGCCGTCAGGTTATGCGGGCTCGCGACGCCGGCCGCGCGGGATCGAGGTCGATATGCTCACGCCGCCGTCGATTGTTACCGCGCTCGCCAAAGGCTATCGGCCGCTTTGGCATCCTAGTTCACAATAACATTTTCACGGCGGTTCGATTGGCGCGGTCACTGGTGCTGCCGGCACGCGGCGGGCCCAAGCGAAGATCACGATTCCCGCCATGATCGCGAGCATGACCGCGACCAGCGCGACGCAGGTCGGCCAGCCGCCTAACGTCCATGCCAGGCCGCCGAGCGCGGCGCCGAAGCTGCCGCCGCCATAAAAGCAGGTGACATAGAGCCCGACCGCTGACGAGCGGCCGGCTTTGGCGGTGATGGTCACATAGCCGGTGGAGATCGACTGACAGACCAGGCCGCAGCCCGCGCAAATGGCGAGGCCCAAAATAATCAGCGGCAGCGGCGGCGCCAGCGTCAAGGCAATACCGGCAACCCATAATGCGATCACTTTCACCATGAAGCGCCGCCGCCCGAACCGGCCGACCGCCCAGCCGGACCACGGCGTGAGCACCGAGCCGGTGAGATAGACGACGAAAATAGCGCCGAGCCAGCCGGCGGAGAGATTGTAGGGCGCGGCGGCAAGATAAAAGCTGACAAAGGTGAATGTGGCGATGAAACAAAACAGCACGCCGAAGCCGACCGCGTAAGTCGCGACCAGTTGGGCGCTGCGAAAATGCGCGAGCATTTGCCGCCCCGACGCCAGCAATCCCTTCGAACGCACGAATTTGCGCTCATGCGGCAGCAAGAATGCAACCGCGATGGCGCCGGCAAAGGTGATCGCAGCGAGCGCTTCGAAACCGGCGCGCCAGCCGATCAGGTCGGCGAGGATTCCAGTCACCAGCCGGCCGCTGAATCCGCCCAGGCTCGACCCCGAGCTGTAGATGCCGGCGGCCGTGGTCGCTTCGTTGGCCGGCCATTCGTCGCCGATATAGGCGACGGTGACCGCGAAGATCGGCGGTAATACCAGCCCCTGCACCGCACGCCAGAAGATGAGTTCCGATAGGCTGGTCGCCATGCCGGCCATCAAGGTCGGCACCACCAGCAGGAACATCGCTGCGACGATCACGCGCTTCCTGCCCAGCACATCGGCAACCGTGCCGGTAAACGGCGCGGTCAATGCCACAGCCAATGTGCTGACCGTGATGATGGTGGAAACCTCGGCCGCGCTCGCGCCGAATTCGCCCGACAGCATCGGCAGAATGGCCTGCGGCGAATACAGATTGATGAAGCAGCAAAAGCCGGTGAGAAAGACGGCGAACTGCCGCGCGGAAAGCTTTCGGCCTGTGGCGGCGGCATTCATCGGAGGACCTAGCAAGGCGAGCGCGGCTGACAGCTATGCATCGGTTTCAGCAGGACCGCAAAGGGGCCCGGTGGCGGAGCACCGCATCGTTTAATGCATAGCTCGGTTACCGCGCCGGCGATGGGCCCTGGGGCCCTGATCCAGATCAATATTTCCTGTCCGGAACGGGCCATGATGCCGGTTACGAATTTGGTTTCGGCGTAGTCCCGAGGAGACTCCTTTGACCGCACTTCCGCATACCTTCAAGCGCATCAGGCTCAATCTCGCCCGCTCCAAGGAATACCCGCAGGGTTCCGAGCGGCATGGCTACGAATTCGTCGCCCCGCTCGACGCCAAGGGCCACATCGACGTGGAGCTTTGGCGCAAGGATCGCGATCACTGCCGCGTGCGCCGGTTCTGGGCAGGCGACAACGACGAGACCGGCTTCCTGGTGCACAAGACGGGCGGACCCGAACACGCGCGCTGGGTGTTCGATTACGATAAGACCGCCGAGGATGACGACGAGAGCGGTTACCGTTTTGGCTCGCATGTGTTCCGCCCGGGCGAATATGTTTCGATCCGCGACGAGGACGGCGAGATGCACACCTATTTGGTTGTCTCGGTCGAGCCGGCGACCTGAGGGGCGAATTCACTCCCTTCATGCATTGGAAACATGCGCGCAAAGTCTATTGACCGCCACGCGCCGGATCGGGAGAGTGCGCGCATCGCCGCATGAAAGCGGTCAATCCAAGGGAGGAGCTAAGTGCTCATCGACCATCGTACCTATCGGATTCTGCCGGGACGTATCCCGGCGCAGCTCGAACTCTACGGCAAGCTCGCCTATCCGGTGCAGCTTCGCTACATGGGTGAGCCGCACTACTATCTGGTTGCCGAAAGCGGCGAACTCAACACGCTGGTGCACGGCTGGATCTACGAAAACGCCGGCGACCGCGAGGCCAAGCGCGCGAAGATGGCCGCGGACCCGGATTGGAAGCACTTCCTGGCGGAGAACGCCAAAGCTGGCAACGTCATCGAGCAGCGCAACAGCCTGATGTCGCCGGCGCCGTTTGCGCCGAAACTCGCGCTGACAAAAATCGTGCGCTGACATCGCTTCCAACCGCTCGGGCCGGCCAAAGGCCGGACCCGGGTGGTGGGCGTGACGGCCGTCACGAGGGTTTTCGCCATGTCACCATCGACGTCATGGTGTAGTTCCAAACGAGACTCATGAGGGCGCCGGCAATGCCCGCGATCCACCAGGACGAATGCTGTTCTCCGAACAGAAAACTGGCAATACCGATGTTGGCGGCTGCGCCGACGCTGCAGATCAGGCAAAACGACAGCAGCCCTGCGAGCCACCGCCAGCCCGAGAGCCGCATGTCGCGATAGGTCAGCCAATTGTTGAGGGTGAAATTTCCGATCATCGCGACGATCGTCGCTGCGGTCTGACTGACGGGAAAGCTCAGTCGCAATATTTCAAAGAAGAGCCAGAGCATCAGCAAATGCGCAAGAATGCCGACACCGCCGACGATTGTGAACAGCACGAAGCGGATCGGCAAGATATGACCGATCAGCTTGTCGAGCAGCAAGACCAGATATTCCCAGCCGATCAAGGCGTCGAACTTGCTCTCACCCGCCTGACGCGAGCGGAATTGGTATGCCATCTCCCTGATCCGCAAGGGCCGCCGCGACGACACTAGAATGTCGACCAATATCTTGAACCCGAGCGTCGAAAGCCGGCGCATCGAAGCTTCGAAGGCATCGCGCCGAATCATGAAAAATCCGCTCACCGGGTCCGAGAGCGAAACATGCAGAAGCCGGCGGCTGAGCCGCACCGCCAGTTCGCTCAGTCGTGCGCGCTGCCTGTTCCAGTCCCCGACTCCGCCGTCGGCGGCGTAGCGGCTTCCGACTACAATATCCACCGGCTCATTCTGCAGCACGGCGAGCATCCGCGGCAGCAATGATTCATCGTGCTGCATGTCGGCGTCGATCACCGCGATGAACGGCGTGCTGCTCGCTTGGATTCCCTCGATGCAGGCCGAAGACAGTCCGCGGCGGCCGATTCTCCGCAATAGCCGCACGCGGCGGTCGCTCTCTGCTAACCGGCGAACGATGTCAGGCGTCCCATCGCCGGAATCGTCGTCGACAAAGATCACTTCCCAGTTGATCCCCTGCAGGGCGACGCAGAGACGCCCGTAGAGCGGCATAATATTCCCGTGCTCATCACGGGTTGGAATGACAACGGCGAGCGCGGGTCCGGGTACGGTTGGGGTTTGGTCGGACATTCGGAAAATCCATATCGCACGCAATGAGAGCCGTCACAACCGTCCGCGGTTGCGCGGCGCGCGGTATATCGTAAGGTGCCGTCCGTGCCGCTTCGCGGCATCTCGGGGGATGCCGGTCGGGCGCGGATATGCGGACAGATAGCAATTTGCGGGAAATACTGCGCCGTTACGGCGTTTGGATTGGCCTGACCCTCGCGTTCGCGCTGTATTACCCGCGCTTCGCGCATGATATGTCGCAGGGCATAGCGCGCGGCGGACTGTCCCTCCTGACGCACGGCGCGGAGTGTCTCTTGGCCGGCGAGGTGTTGCAGGCGTGCGACCTGTTCTTCACTTACCCGCCCGCATTCGCCTTTGTGATGCTGCCGTTTGTGCCGATGAAGCCCGGCATTGCTATGGTGGTCTGGTATCTCGTCACAATCGGGGCGACGATAGTCGCCTACATGCTGTCCGAAACGCTCGCCAGGCGGATTTTTCCCGGCGACTGGACTGAGAAAGAACTCGCTTGGCTCCGCTTGGGCAGCATTCTGCTCAGCATTAAATTCATTCTTGCCGTATTGGAGAACCAGGCCTTCGACACTCTGGTGTTGCTCTTTATCCTGATCGGGCTGTGGGCTCTGGTCATGAAACGCGAGGTGCTGTCCGGCGGCAGCATCGCATTCGCGGCCGCCATCAAAGGCTCTCCCCTGATCTTTTTGCCCTATCTGCTGTTCACGAGGCGTTTTGTTGCGGCGGGCACATTCATCGGCGTCTATTTGGCAACATCGTTCTTGCCAGATCTGTTTTTCACTCCGAAAAGCGGATTCGGGTATTTTCTGACATGGGTCCGCGAGATTGCGCTTGGCCCGCTCTATGACGACCTGGAATTGACCAAATACCTCTTCTGGGCCGGGGTGAACTCGAACAATCATTCGCTGCGCGCCGTCGCCTACCAGCTTTTTCCCAGCGGATTGGCCGATCCTTGGTTTCGCCCGACGCTCGCGGCGATGTATCTTCCTGTCGTCGCCGCGGCGGCCATCATCGTGATCAAGTCAATGCGCAATGGCGGCCTGGTCGCCATCGACGGCGCCGTCGTTCTGATCGCGATGCTGGTGCTCTCGCCAATGACCAGCCGTTCGCACTTCGTCGCGTTAATACTGCCCTATACGATCGCCTGCGCGGCCTACATCCGCGATCCAGCGACCCGAAGGCTGGGACAAATCGTGCTTGTCATCAGCTTCATTCTGGCCACGGCAACCGGCAACGATCTTGTCGGCGGGTGGTTTACGGACTGGGCGTACAGCCTCCACGTCCTTGCACTCGGCTCGCTGCTGCTCCTGATCTATCTTGCAGCGATTGCCTTTCGCCAGCGCATGCCGTCGCAAGCGGCGCAGCTGGGTCGGTAGGTTTGCAAGCGGCGCGAGGGGCTGGACGCATCGGCCGATGACGGATAGCGGTAGCGACGCAGGAGTGGGGGTCGCCAATGCGCGGCAATGACAATATGCGGACCGGCGGCGAAATCCTGATCGACCAGTTGGCGATCCACGGGGTGCGCCACGCTTTCTGCGTACCGGGCGAGAGCTATCTTGCCGCGCTCGATGCCTTTCACGATAGCGACATCGCGCTCACCGTCTGCCGGCACGAGAGCGCCGCCGCCATCATGGCCGAGGCGGTCGGCAAGGTAACCGGGCGCCCCGGCATTTGTTTCGTCACGCGCGGCCCCGGCGCCACCAATGCGTCGGCCGGCATTCATATCGCGCGCCAGGATTCCTCGCCGATGATCGTGTTCGTGGGCCAAGTGGGGCGCCATATGCGCGAGCGCGAGGCGTTCCAGGAGCTCGACTACCGCGCGGTGTTCGGCTCGATCGCCAAATGGGCGGTCGAAATCGACGAACCCGCGCGCATTCCCGAGCTGGTCTCGCGCGCCTTTCACACCGCCTGCAATGGCCGTCCCGGCCCGGTGGTCATCGCGCTGCCGGAAGACATGCTGACCGAGCGCGCCGCGGTGCCGGATGCGTCCGCATACGAACCGGCGGAAACCTGGCCGGGCCTTACCGATATGAGCCGGTTGCAAAAATTATTATGGGCGGCCAAGAAGCCGGTCGTGCTGGCTGGCGGCAGCCGCTGGTCGGAAAGCGCTTACGCCGCGCTGGCGCGTTTTGCCGAGCGCTTCGCGTTGCCGGTCGCCACCACGTTCCGGCGCGGGCATTTGTTCGACGCGCTGCACCCCTGTTACGCCGGCGATCTCGGCATCGGGCCAAACCCCAAGCTGCTGGCGCGCGTGAAGGGCGCCGACCTGGTGCTGCTGATCGGCGGTCGCATGAGCGAGATGCCGTCGCAGAGCTACACGCTGTTCGACATCCCCGAGCCGCAGATGAAGCTGGTGCATGTGCATCCCGGCGCGGAAGAACTCGGCCGCGTCTATCACCCCGCGCTCGCCATCCATGCAGCCCCGACCGCGTTCTGCTCGGCGCTGGAAGGCTTGCAGCCGCCCAACGACATTCCCTGGAAGGGCGAAGCGGATATTGCGCATGCCGATTACCTCGCCTGGTCGGACAAGGCGACGCCGCAGCCGGGCGATGTCAATCTCGGCGAAATTCTGGTGTGGCTGCGCGAAAACTTGCCCGCCGACTCGTTCCTCACCAACGGCGCCGGTAATTTCGCCGCCTGGATTCATCGCTTCTACCGATTTCGCAAATTCGCCACCCATGTCGGGCCGACCTCGGGCTCGATGGGTTACGGATTTCCGGCAGCGCTGGCGATGAAAATCCTGTACCCCGGCCGCGCCGTGGTGTGCATCGCCGGCGACGGCGATTTCCTGATGACAGGCCAGGATTTCGCAACCGCCGTGCAATATGAATTGCCGGTGATCGTGGTGCTCTCCGACAACGGTCTCTACGGTACCATCCGCATGCATCAGGAGCGCGACTATCCCGGCCGCGTGGTTGCGACCGCGCTGAAGAATCCGGACTTCGTGGCCTATGCCAAAGCCTTCGGCGGCTTCGGCGTGCTGGTTGAGAAGACCGCCGATTTCCCGGCAGCCTTTGCCGTCGCGCAGAAATCCGGCCTGCCGTCGATCATCCATTTGAAGATCGATCCCGAAGCGATCTCGCCAGGCGCGACGCTCACCGGCATTCGCGAGAAGGCGCTGGCGGGCGGAGCAAAGAGCGGGACGCATCGAAGCTGACGCGTTTTCTTTCCTTTCCCGGCAAGTGGGAGGGGGAGTTCCAAGAATTTGGCGCTTGTCTTTGCGCCATGAATTATCGTTCACTCGTTGTCATGCCCTATCGCCGCACCGAGAATGTGGTCCGCCGCCTGGCCGAGCGTGAGCAGACCATCCTCGCCGCCGCCACGGCCATGGCCGCCGAGGGCGGCATGGCGGCGGTGCAGATCGCCGATGTCGCAGCGCGCGCCGGCATCGCCGCCGGCACGGTCTACCGCTACTTCCCGTCCAAGACCGATCTCATCGCCGAACTGGTGGCCGCCGTCGCCGGCCGCGAACTCGATGCCATGAAGGCGGCCGCCGATTTAGCGCCCGGGCCGCTGTCGGCGCTGGCGGCAAGCATCGCTACCTTCGCCGCCCGCGCGCTCAATGAGCGGCGGCTGTCCTGGGCGGTGATGGCCGAGCCGGTCGACGCCCGAGTCGACGCCATGCGGCTCGACTACCGGCAGTCGCTCGCCGCCGAACTGGAGATGCGCATTCTGGCCGCGATCGAAGGCAGCCATCTGCCGGAGCAGGATGCGCGTGTCGCCGCACCGGCCATCGTCGGTGCGCTGATGGAAGGGCTGCTCGGACCGCTGGCGCCGTCACATGATGACGACGTGGCAGGTTCGCGCGAAGCGGTGCAGGCAGCGACCTTGCTGGCGCTGCGCGCGCTCGGCGTGATCGACGCGCGCGCCCGCGGCCTGGTGGCGCAATGCGTGCTGCCTCTTTCTATTACCTCCCCCTTTCAGGGGGAGGTAAAGTGAAGGGCCACCTCGTCGAGCGGCAGCGTCACCACTTTCACGCCGTGCTCGCCGGTGTCGTCGCTGGTGTGAAAGCCGAGTTCGCTACACATGAGCAACATGGTGGAATTTTCCGCCAGCACCTGACCGTGCACGGTTTTAAGTCCCTTGTCCTTGGCGCAGGCGATCATGTGCTTCATCATCAGTCAGCCGAGGCCGTGACCCTTGAGCTTTGAGCGCACCAGGATCGCAAATTCCGCTTTCTCGCCGCCGGGGTCATCGTGCAGACGTACCACCCCGAGCATACGGCCGGTTTGCTCCTCGATGGCGATGAACGCCATCGCACGCTTGGGGTCGTAATGGGTGAGCTTGTCGATCATTTCGGGGCTGATGTCGCGCATGGCCGCAAAAAATCGCAGCCGCAAATCATCCGCGGTCACGTCCTTAAGAAAATCCGGATAGAGCGCGGCATCCTCAGGCCTCAGCGGCCGCAGCCACACGGGCTCGCCATCGAGCAATTTGACGTGGCGTTGGTTCAAGGTGTGCCATCACTTTCTGTCATTCCGGGGCGCGAGCAACGCGAGCGAACCCGGAATCCAGAAACAGCCGCAATCCTTGCATCTGGATTCCGGGTCCGGCGCTAGAGCGCCGTCCCGGAATGACGGCGAGTATGCTGTCGCTAATGCGACATCAGCACCGGCACCGTCATGGTTTCGAGGATGCCGCGGGTGACGCCGCCAAGGATGAATTCGCGCAAGCGCGAATGGCCGTAGCCACCCATCACGATCATGTCGGCGGACGAATCCGCGGCATGGGACAGGATGGTGGAGGTCACATCGATATCCGGCGAGGTGATGCGCTTGACGTCGACCTTCAGCCCGTGGCGGGCGAGATGCTGGCCGAGATCGGCGCCGGGAATTTCGTCGCTCTTACCGGCTTTGGCTGCGACCATGACGATCTCCACCTGCTTGGACTTGAGCAGGAAGGGCATGGAATCCGCAATGGCGCGGGTGGCGGCGCGGCTGCCGTCCCAGCACACCATGACGCAGTCGAGCTTGAGCCCAGCTTTCTGGATATAGGGCACGAAAATCACCGGCCGGCCGGATTCAAACAGCACGCCTTCGTCCACGACTTCAGCGGCTGACAGCGTATCGTCCTCGGCCTGGCCAACCACGACCAGATCGAAGCGCCGGCCCAGGCGGCTAAGCTTGTCGGCGGCGCCGGAAACGCTGGCGGAAATGATGCGAGCCTCGGCTGAGACTCCGGCGCGTGAGGCGGCAGCTTCGAAACGGGCAACCGCGGCGCGCGCTTCCTTGTCCGATCGGCTGCGCTGGGCTTCGATGAACTCCGGCGGAATCCCGCTCATCACCGTGCCGGGGATGACCGGCTCGTAGGAAAAGGCGACGCCGAGCACATGGGCCTTGAAGGCATCCGCTACCGAGATCGCGAACTCGCCGGCTGGATCGTGGGCGCCCAGCCCGAGGTTGACGACAATATCTTTGATCATGACTGCAAATCTCCCGATCGGGCCTACCCGCCCAATGGTTCAATAATGCCAGCCACCCCGGCGGCGGCCTTGACCAATGTCAAAAGCCGCTCGCACGCTTTTAGTTCCTAGATTGTCACTTCTTGTTGCCGTCAGGCCCAAATTGCTTGAGGTAAGCCCATAGATCGCCTGCTTCCGTCTCGTTCTTGATGCCGGGGAAGATCATCTTGGTCCCCGGGATCTTGGCGCGCGGATCCTTGATGTAGTCCTTGAACACCGTCTCGTTCCAGGTAATGCTGGAATTCTTGTTGGCCTCGGAATAGCTGAAACCGGTCACCGTGCCGGACTGTCGGCCGTCGAGGCCATTGAGCACGGGTCCGAGCTTGTTCTTCCCCCCTTCGCCGACGGCATGGCAGGCGAGGCATTTCTTGAACGACTGTTCTCCTGCGGCCAGGTCCTGCGCCTGCGCGGTTTGCACCATCGCGGCCAAAGCCACCGCGACGATTGCCAAAAAAAACTTCATTGTCTCACTCCTAATTAGACATAACGAAGCCATTTAATTAGACATAACGAAGCCATTCTGGGGCCGAACCCCAGCATATTCCAATTTGTGAATGGTTCTGCCAGCGTTATGGGTCAAGCGTCAAATGGCTGCTACTGTTGCGACGGAAAGCCCGGAGTTTCAAGATGTCGGTACGGATGCCCGAGGCGGATAGCGCGGTGCTGGCCAGGCGCGATGGTATTGTCGCCGCCTTGCGCTCCATCGTGCCGGGTGAGGGTGTCATCGCCAGCGAGTGCGAGATGCGGCCGTTCGAAAGCGACGGCCTTACCGCCTACCGCCAGCTTCCCATGGTCGTAGTCTTGCCGGAGACCACCAAGCAGGTGTCGCAGGTGCTGGCCTACTGTCATGGCGAGGGCATCAAGGTGGTGCCGCGTGGGGCGGGCACCTCGCTGTCCGGCGGCGCGCTGCCGCTCGAAGACGGCGTGCTGCTCGGCATGGCCAAGTTCAACCGCATCAAGGACGTGGATTTCGTCAACCGCGTCGTGGTGGTGGAGCCGGGTGTCACTAATCTTGCGGTCACCAATGCGGTCGCTCATGCCGGCTTCTATTACGCACCCGATCCGTCCTCGCAGATCGCCTGCACCATCGGCGGTAATGTGGCGGAGAATTCCGGCGGCGTGCATTGTCTGAAATACGGCATGACCACCAACAATGTGCTCGGCTGCGAATTGGTGCTGATGAATGGCGAGGTGCTGCGGCTGGGCGGCAAGCATTTCGACGCCGAAGGCTATGACCTGCTTGGGCTGATCAACGGCTCGGAAGGCCTGCTTGGCGTGGTCACCGAAGTCACCGTGCGCATCCTGCAAAAAGCCGAATGCGCGCGCGCGGTACTGGTTGGATTTCCCTCATCCGAGGATGCCGGCGCCTGCGTCTCGGCAATCATCGGCGCCGGCATCATCCCCGGCGGCATGGAGATGATGGACAAGCCGGCCGTTCACGCGGTGGAGGAATTCGTCCATGCCGGTTATCCGCTTGACGCCGAGGCGCTGCTGATCGTCGAGGTCGACGGGCCGCGCGCCGAAGTCGACCATCTGATCGAGCGCATCGAGAAGATCGCCAAAGAATGCCGCTCGATGACGTGCCGCGTTTCCACCTCGGAGGAAGAGCGGCTGCTGTTCTGGGCCGGGCGCAAGGCGGCATTCCCGGCGATCGGGCGCATCTCGCCAGATTATTTCTGCATGGACGGCACCATTCCACGCGCCAAATTACCGCAAGTTCTGGCCGAGATGAAAAAGATGTCGGCGAAATACGGGCTGCGCGTCGCCAATGTGTTTCATGCCGGCGATGGCAACCTGCATCCGTTGATCCTCTATGATTCCAATATAGCGGGCGAGGCCGATCGCGCCGAAGCGTTCGGCGCCGAAATCCTCACGCTCTGTGTCGCGGTCGGCGGTGTGCTCACCGGCGAGCATGGCGTCGGCGTCGAGAAGCGCGATCTGATGCCGGTGATGTTTTCCGAGATCGATCTCAACGCGCAGCAGCGCGTCAAATGCGCCTTCGACGAAAAGGGCCTGCTCAATCCCGGCAAGGTTTTCCCGGTGCTGCACCGCTGCGCAGAATTGGGCCGCATGCACATTTCCGGCGGCAAGCTGCCGTTCCCCGACATACCCAGGTTCTAGACATGCGTTTTGGTCTGTTCTGCTCGCCGAAAGCCGACAGCGACGGCCTTGGTCCGGAAACTGGGCAAGGCTTTCGCGACTATCTCGATTTCAATGTCGAGGCCGAGGCGCTCGGCTTCCATTCGAGTTTCTCGGTCGAGCATCATTTCACCGGCTGGAACCAGGTTTCCGCTACGCTGATGCTGCTGATGGCCTTGGCCATGCGCACCAAGACGCTGCGGCTCGGCACCGCGGTGATGGTGCTGCCCTGGCACAATCCGGTGCTGCTGGCCGAGCAGGCGGCAACGCTCGATCTGGTGTCCGAAGGCCGGCTCGATTTCGGCATCGGCAAGGGCTACCGCCACAGCGAATTCAAGGGTTTTGCCATTGCGCCGGAAGAGGCCGAGGCGCGTTTTGAGGAAGCGATCGAAATCATCACGCGCTCGTGGACCACCCGCACGCGCTTTTCGCATCACGGCCGCTTCTGGAATTTCGACGATATCGTGGTCGAGCCGCCACCGGCGCAAAACCCGCATCCGCCGTTCTGGGTCGCCGCCGGCAATCCGCATTCGATCGCTCGGGCAGCCAGTCGCGGATTCAATCTGATCCTCGATCAATATGCCTCGTCGCAAACGCTGCGCGAGCGTATCGCGATCTTCAAGGCCGAGCGCGCAGCGAAAGGTCTCAAATTTAATTCCATGCAGGTGACGGTGGCGCGCCAGCTCTATATCGCCAAGGACAAGGCCGACAAGGAAGCGGCGCTGGTCAAGCAGGCCGAATACACCCAGCGCACCATCAATGTTGCGCGCTCGCCGGACGCCAAAACCGGCTCGCATGTGCTGGCCTATGCCGACAGGGCCGGCGCCACCGAAGAACACGCGCTGTTTGGAACGCCCGACGAAATCGCGCGCATGCTGGATGCCTTGCGAGACGCCGGCGTCGACTACATCCTGCTCACGATTTCCGGCGGCAAGGAGCAATTGCGCCGCTTCGCCCGCGAGATCATGCCGGCCTTTGTAAGTGGGCCGTCCGCGCGGGCGGCGGAATGACACGCCGGCAATGACCGATATCCTCAAACCGCGCGACGCCCAGGAGGTCGAGGACGCCGTGCGCTGGGCGCTCGGTAACGACAAGGCGTTGGAAGTGGCGGGGCAGGGCAGCAAGCGCACCATCGGACGGCCGAGCCAAACCGATTTGACTCTCGACTTGTCGGGGCTTTCCGGCGTCACGCTGTATGAGCCGGCGGAGCTTGTGCTCTCGGCCCGGGCAGGCACGCCGCTCGCTGAGATCGAGGCACTGCTCGACAAGAGTAACCAGGAACTCGCTTTTGAGCCGATGGACTATGGCCCGCTGCTCGGCGGGGCGGCCGATCAGGGCACCATTGGCGGCGCCATCGCTACCAATTTGTCCGGCCCGCGCCGCATCAAGGCGGGTGCCGCGCGCGATCATTTCCTCGGCGTCACCGCCGTGACCGGCCGCGCCGAGACCATCAAGTCGGGCGGCCGCGTGGTGAAGAACGTCACCGGCTACGACATGTGCAAGCTGCTGGCCGGTTCCTGGGGTACGCTCGCCGCCATGACCGACGTCACCATCAAGGTACTGCCCAAGGCCGAGACCGAGGCCACCGTCGTCATTGAAGGTCTCGACGACGCAAACGCGGCGCTTGCCATGGCCGCCGCCATGGGCTCGTCCTGCGATGTCTCGGGCGCGGCGCATCTTCCCGATCATGTTGCGTCGTGGTTCGACGGTCTGCCTAAGCCCGAAGCCAACACCGTGCTGCGGCTGGAAGGCGTCGCGCCCTCGGTCAAGCATCGCAAGGAAACGTTAGCCGCGCTGATGAAGAGTTTCGGTTCCGTCGCGTTGCTGGAGGAAAAAGAATCGCGCGCGCTCTGGCGCAGCGTGCGGCAGGTGAAACCCTTCGCCGTCGAGACCGCGCGAGACCGCCCGCTGTGGCGAATTTCCACCGCGCCCAGCAAAGGCCACGAGATCGCGGCCTTGATCACGCCGGCGGCGCAGATGTTCTACGACTGGGCGGGCGGATTGATCTGGGCGGCGATGCCGTTCGCCGGCGAGCCCGACGCCGCCTCGATTCGGCACGCGGTGGCGAGCCTTGGCGGCCACGCCACGCTGGTGCGCGCGCCGGCCTCTTTGCGCGCCTCGGTCGATGTGTTCGAGCCGCAGGAGGCGGGATTGGCCGCGCTGAATAAACGCGTCAAGGAAGGCTTCGACCCCAAGGGCGTGCTCAATCCCGGCCGCATGTGGGCGGGGGTATAAGATAATGCAAACCAGCTTCACCCTCGCGCAACTCGTCGATCCGCAGACCTATGCCTCGGAAAAAATTCTGCGCGCCTGCGTGCATTGCGGTTTCTGCACCGCCACCTGCCCGACCTATGTGCTGCTCGGCGACGAGCTCGATTCGCCGCGCGGGCGCATTTACCTGATCAAGGAGATGCTCGAGCAGGATAAGCCGGCAACCCGCGAGGTGGTCAAACATATCGATCGTTGTCTGTCGTGCCTGGCCTGCATGACGACCTGTCCATCCGGCGTAAACTACATGCACCTGCTCGATCACGCCCGCGGGCACATCGAGAAAACCTACAAACGCCCGCTGTTCGACCGTGTGCTCCGCGCGCTGCTCGCGCGCGTGCTCACCGACCCCGCTCTGTTCCGGGTGGCGGCGGTGGCGGGGCTGGTCGCCAAGCCTTTCGCGCCGGTGTTTGACGTACTCGGTTTGCAGCGGATGGCGGCCATGCTGCGCCTCACGCCTCGCGCCAAGCCGGCGCCGCCGACTGAGCACACCGGCAAGGTCCATGCAGCGCTTGGCGTGCGCCGTGGCCGGGTGGCGTTGTTGTCCGGCTGCATCGCTCCGGTACTGGCGCCGGCGACCAACGAGGCCGCGATCCGCATCCTCAACCGCCACGGCATCGAGGTGGTGGTCGCCGCCAATGAGGCCTGTTGCGGCTCGCTCGTCCACCACATGGGCCGCGAGGAACAGGCCTTGGCGCAGGCGCGCAACAATATCGACGCCTGGATGCGGGAGATCGAAGGCGAGGGCATCGACGCCATCCTGATCACGGTCTCCGGCTGTGGAACCACCATCAAGGACTACGGCTTCATGCTGCGTACCGATCCGGTCTATGCCGCGAAGGCGGCACGGATTTCCGTGCTCGCCAAGGACGTTAGCGAATATCTCACCACGCTAAATCTGAAGGCAGTTGCGCCGCCCGCCCGCCTTACGGTCGCCTATCATTCGGCCTGTTCGCTGCAGCACGGACAGAATGTGACGCGCGAGCCGAAAGAATTACTTTCAAAATTTGGCTTTGTGGTCAAAGATGTGCCGGAGGGCCATTTGTGTTGCGGCTCGGCCGGCACTTACAACATTCTTCAGCCGGCGATTGCCGGCAGGTTGCGTGACCGTAAGATCGCCAATATCGAAGGGCTTGCTCCGGATGTGATCGCCGCCGGCAATATCGGCTGCATCACACAGATTTCGGGCGGCACTGCCATCCCGGTCGTCCATACCGTCGAGTTGCTCGACTGGGCGACCGGTGGGCCGGTGCCGGGGCCGCTCGCGGAATTAGTGGACCAAGAGCCGGCGGCGGTGGCGGCGGAATAGGAAGGCAGGCCGCAATGTGGGGGCGGTCTGAACGGGCGGCAGGATTTTTCAGGATTTTAATTGAACCGATGGGAGGTCGATCATGGCGAAACGGAAGAAGTCGAAGGGCAAAAAATCCAACAAGAAATCCAACAAGAAATCCAAGAAGAAATTTAAGTAGGCGAAGCGCGCCGCACCGGCGCGCAAGAAGAAGGGGTTGAAGAAAGCAGCCAAGAAGACCACCAAGAAGAAAGCCAAGGCGAGGAAGGCGGCGCCCAAATCTGCGCCCAAATCTGCGCCCAAGCCCGTGTTCGCGCCGAGACCGGCGCCCGCGCCGATGGCTCCGCCGCCACCGCGCCCGAGCTGGCTTACCAACCCGGTGACGCCGCCGCAGCCGCCGCGACCGGCGAGCCCGTCGCCGTCAACGTCGCCGTCGTCGCCCCCGAGCTACGGCAACACGCCGTTCAGGAACAAGCCCGACGATACTCACTAGGGTCAGGACTCATTGATTATAGCCATAAGATGACGATTGCGGCGATACAGATTGCTGACATAAAGGTATGGGCGCATCGATCGTAGCGGGTATGAACGCGTCGCCAGTCCTTGAGCCTACCAAACATATTCTCGATTTTGTGGCGCTGGCGATAAAGCGTACGGTCATGTTCGAT
>SHVM01000114.1 GCA_009694265.1 Pseudolabrys sp. | reverse complement strand
GGCTACCGTCCGCCCGCGCCCGAAGTCTTCGTGCCCGCCTTCGCCGCGTGGCCGGCTCCGCAATCCCGGCCAGCTCCGCCGGCCACGCTGGCGCAACGGCCAACGCTAAACTAATATTCTACCCGGACCACTCAGTGGGGGCCGATCACGCACGATCGGGGGTTCCAACAGTTATTGTTGGCTGAGTGCGGAGGTTGCGTCATGAAATCGATCCAGCGCGCGCATATCGTCGTGGTTGCCGACAGCGATCAAGGCCTGGTGCTGGCGGCCCGGCTATTGCGGATGGATGTGGCGCGGGTCACGGCGGTCGCCGGCCTCGATGAGGCGAGGGGCATGTGCCAGATGGGCGGCACCGACGCCTGTATCGTTGCCTTTGACGACGCGGTGCCTGATGCGGTCTCCATGGCCGATAAAGATGCCCCCGGACGCGGCAGTGGCGTTCCTTCGCTGATGATTGTCCCTGTGGTCACCCCCCATTTGCGCAAGACGGCCCGCCGCCACGGCTATATGGCGGCGGTTCCAGCCAGCACCCCGCCTCGCATGCTGTACCGCCGCGTCGGCGCGGCGCTGCAATGGCGGCGCGCGGCCGCCGAAGGCCGCGGATGCCCAGCGGAATCGTTGTGCCGGTCGTGGCGCTTGCACGGCCCCTTACGTTCGGCAAACCCACTCTGCACTAACAGCGCTGTTCAGCCTGCGGCGGCGTTGCTAGCGTGGCTCCCTACACTTTAGGGAGTACCTCATGAGCACACTCGACGCGGTATTGAGCCGCATCGACCAGGATATCGATCAAAGCGTCGAGCGGCTGTTCGCGCTGCTCCGCATAGCCTCGGTATCGACCGATCCGGCTTTCAAGCAGCAATGCCGCGACGCAGCCGAGCACGTGGCCGCCGACCTCAAATCCATCGGTTTCGAGGCAAGCGTGCGCCCGACCGAGGGTCACCCTGTGGTCGTTGGCAAATCCAACGGCGTTGCCGGGCCGCGCGTGCTGTTCTACGGCCATTACGACGTGCAGCCGGTCGATCCGCTGAACTTGTGGAAGTCGCCGCCGTTCGAACCGCGCATCGAGACGCTGCCGGACGGCCGCAAGATCATCGTCGCGCGCGGCGCTTGCGACGACAAAGGCCAGGCCATGACCTTTATCGAGGCCTGCCGGGCGTTCAAGGCGGTCACCGGCAAACTGCCGCTGCCGATCACCATGATGATCGAGGGCGAGGAGGAATGCGGCTCGGTCAATCTGTTCAAATTCGTGCGCGACAATGCGGCCGAGTTCAAGCTCGACCTGGCGCTGGTCTGCGACACCGCCATGTGGGACCAGAAAACGCCGGCGGTCACCACCTCGCTGCGCGGGCTGGTCTATGAGGACGTCAAGATCACCTGCGCCGACCGGGATCTGCATTCCGGCGTGTTCGGCGGCGCGGCGCAGAACCCGATCCGCCTGCTGACGAAGATCCTCGGCGTGCTATGGGACGACAATGGCCGCGTCAACATTCCCGGCTTTTACGACGGCGTGAAGGAACTGCCCGCCGACATCAAGGCCGACCTCAAATCGCTCGATCTCACGCCGGAGAAGTTTCTGGGCCCGATCGGGTTGAAAACTTCGGCGGGCGAGAAGGATCGCATGCTGATCGAGCAGATCACCACGCGGCCGACCGCCGAGATCAACGGCATTATCGGCGGCTACACGGCCGAGGGTGCCAAGACTGTCATCCCCGGCCAAGCCTCCGCAAAAGTCTCGTTCCGTCTGGTCGGCCAGCAGGACCCGGCCAAAATCAGGGACGCGTTCCGCGCCTTCGTGCGCGCGCGGCTGCCGGCGGATTGTAGCGTCGAGTTCGGCAATTTCGGTCTGGCGGCGGCGCTGCAATTGTCGTTCGACAATCCGGCGCTCAACAAGGCGCGCGTGGTGCTGGGCGAGGAGTGGGGCAAGAAGGCGGTGGCGGTCGGCGCCGGCGGCTCGATACCTATCGTGGCCGATTTCAAGAGCGTGCTCGGAATGGATTCACTGCTGGTCGGTTTCGCGCTCGACGACGACCGCGTGCATTCGCCGAACGAGAAATTCGACCTGACCTGCTACCACAAGGGTATCCGGAGCTGGGCGCGGATTCTGGCGGCGCTGGCGGAAGGCTAAGGGCCTTGGCTGCAAGCTTGTTGTCTTGCCGGTTCGCACCTGCTAGGGCGCGGCGGTAAGAACTAAGACAAGGTGACATGGCTCCTCCTCTCCTGCAACTCAAAGACATCGCACTGACCTTTGGCGGCACGCCGTTGCTCACCGGCGCGGAGCTGTCGGTCTCGACCGGCGAGCGCGTGTCGCTGGTCGGGCGCAACGGCTCGGGCAAATCGACGCTGCTGAAAATCGCCGCCCAGCTGGTCGAACCGGACCGCGGTTCGGTATTCGTGCAGCCGGGTGCCTTGGTGCGCTATCTGCCGCAGGAGCCGGACTTCTCCGGCTTTGCCTCCACGCTGGCCTATGTCGAGGCGGGCCTGCGGCCGACCGACGATCGCTACATCGCCCGCCATCTGCTCGAACAACTCGGCCTCACGGGCAAAGAAGATCCGGCGCATCTGTCCGGCGGCGAAGCGCGCCGCGCTTCGCTCGCCCGCGTGCTGGCGCCGTCGCCCGATATTTTGCTGCTTGACGAACCGACCAATCATCTCGATCTCACCACCATCGAATGGCTGGAGCGCGACCTCGATGCCCGCCGCACCGCGCTGGTCATCATCAGCCACGACCGGCGCTTTCTTTCGACGCTGTCGCGCTCGACGGTCTGGCTCGACCGCGGCTGCACGCGCCGCATCGAGCGTGGCTTTGGCCATTTCGAGGAATGGCGCGACATGCTGCTGGCGGAGGAGGAGCGCGAACAGCACAAGCTCGATCGCAAGATCGCCGCCGAAGAGCATTGGATGCGTTACGGCGTCACCGGCCGGCGCAAGCGCAATATGCGCCGCGTCGGCCATTTGCAGGCGCTGCGCGAAGCGCGCCGCACCTATCGCGCGTTCGCCGGCGACGCCACCATCACCGCCGGTTCGGCGGGGATGTCGGGCGCGTTGGTGATCGAAGCCAAGGGTATCGGTAAGAGTTACGGCGGCCGCGCCATCGTGTGCGATTTCTCGACCCGCATCCAGCGCGGCGACCGTATCGGCATTATCGGGCCGAATGGCAGTGGCAAGACCACATTGATCAACATGCTGACCGGCGTGTTGCCGCCGGATAGCGGCACAGTGCGGCTCGGCTCGACATTGGCCATCGCGACGCTCAATCAGCATCGCGACAGTCTCGATCCCGATATCACGGTCAAGCAGGCGCTGACCGGCGGCGATGGCGATACCGTCTCGGTCAATGGCGTCGGTAAGCATGTCATCGGCTACATGAAGGATTTTCTGTTTGCGAGCGATCAGGCGCGCACGCCGCTCGGCAAGCTGTCGGGCGGCGAACGCGGCCGGTTGATGCTGGCGCAGGCGCTGGCCAAGTCCTCTAACCTGCTGATCCTCGATGAGCCGACCAACGATCTCGATATGGAAACGCTGGACGTGCTGGAGGACATGATCGGAGATTATCCTGGCACGGTTCTGCTCATCAGCCACGATCGCGATTTTCTCGATCGCCTGGTGAGTGGCGTGATCGTGCCGGAAGGCGAGGGGTGCTGGACCGAATATGCCGGCGGCTATAGCGACATGCTGACCCAGCGCGGCGCGGATCTGACGCGCGATCCGGCAAAACAAGACAAAGAGAAACCAACCAAGAGCACAGCAGCCGCCGAGCCGTCAGCCCCGAAGCGAAAGATGAAATTCAAGGAAAAGCACGCGCTCGAAACGCTGCCCAAGACCATAGCCGCGTTGCTGGCGAAAGCCAGCGAGCTACAGGGCAAGCTCGACGATCCGCAATTCTACAGCCGCGACCGGGCCGGATTCGAAAAAGTCACCACCGAACTTGGCGAAACCCAACGCAAGCTGGCCGCGGCCGAGGAGCAATGGCTGGAGCTGGAGATTTTGCGCGAAGAGCTGGCGGGCTGAAAGCAACCGTCAGTTTTTGAGCTTGTACCCCGTCTTGAAAATCCACCAGACCGCGGCAAGGCATAGGCTCAAGAACAACAACGTCATGCCTATGCTGATCGCCGGGCTGACGTCGGAAATCTCAAAAAAGCTCCAGCGGAATCCGCTGACCAGATAGACCACCGGATTGAACAACGTAATTGTCTGCCAGACCGGTGGCAGCACGTTGATCGAATAGAACGTGCCGCCCAGGAACGTCAGCGGCGTGATGATCAGCAGCGGAATGATCTGCAGCTTCTCGAAACCGTCGGCCCAGATGCCGATGATGAAGCCGAGCAGGCTGAAGGTGACCGAGGTGAGCACCAGGAAGACAAGCATCCAGAACGGATGTGCGATCTGCAGCGGCACGAACAGGAACGAGGTGGCGAGGATGATCAGTCCCAGCACGATCGATTTGGTCGCCGCCGCGCCGACATAGCCGAGCGCGATCTCGAAGGCCGATACCGGCGCCGAAAGGATTTCGTAGATCGTGCCGGTGAAACGCGGGAAATAAATACCGAACGACGCGTTCATCGTGCTTTGTGTGAGCAGAGTCAACATGATCAGGCCCGGCACGATAAAGGCGCCGTAGGCCACACCCTCGATCTCGGTGATGCGTGAGCCGATGGCGGCGCCAAACACCACGAAATACAACGAGGTGGAGAGCGCCGGCGACACGATGCTCTGCCAGATGGTGCGCCCGGTGCGCGCCATCTCGAACGTATAGATTGCGCCGGCGGCTCGCAGATTCATGATCGCTCGCTCACTAGACCAACGAAAATATCCTCCAGCGAACTTTGCGTGGTCGCAAGATCGCGGAACCCGATGTCGGCGCTGCTCAGCGCGCTCAGCATGGCTGTGACGCCGGTGCGCTCTGCTTTTGTATCGTAAGTGAAGACGAGTTCGGAGCCGCCGGCGGCTAGCGACAGATTGTGCGCGGCGAGCGAGGCCGGCAAGGCATCCAGCTTCTTCTGCAGATGCAGGATCAATTGTTTCTTGCCGAGCTTGCGCATCAGCTCGGCCTTGTTCTCGACCAGAATGATTTCGCCCTTGCTGATGACGCCGACGCGGTCGGCCATGTCCTCGGCTTCCTCGATGTAATGCGTGGTCAGGATGATGGTCACGCCCGAGGAGCGCAGATCGCGCACCACCTGCCACATGTCCTTGCGTAACTCGACATCGACGCCGGCGGTCGGCTCGTCCAGGAACAGGATCTGCGGCTCATGCGACAGCGCCTTGGCGATCAGCACGCGGCGTTTCATGCCGCCCGACAGCGTCATGAGGCGGTTGTCCTTCTTGTCCCACAACGAGAGTTCTTTCAGCACCTTCTCGATATGCGCCGGGTTGCGCGGCTTGCCGAACAGGCCGCGGCTGAAAGTCACGGTCGCCCACACCGTCTCGAAGGCGTCGGTGGTGAGTTCCTGCGGCACCAGCCCGATCAGCGAGCGTGCGGCGCGGTAGTCCTTGACGATTTCGTGACCGTCGACGGTGACGGAGCCCTGCGATGCTTTAAGGATGCCGCAGACGATGCCGATCAGCGTGGTCTTGCCGGCGCCGTTGGGGCCAAGCAAAGCGAAAATTTCGCCGCGCCGTATGTCGAGATTGATGCCTTTAAGCGCCCGGAACCCGGACGCGTAGGTTTTCGACAGATTTGAGATGGAAATGATGGGCTGCATGGATTGGGGCATATAATCGGCCACGCGTTGCAATGCCAGCCCTTAAACCATGCCCGCCAATGAACTGAGATCGCTCAATGTCTGCTGCGGCGGAAAATCGAGATATTCGTCCGGCATCTTGGTGCGGTTGACCCACAGCGCACGGAAGCCAGCGGAAGTTTCCGC
>SHVM01000113.1 GCA_009694265.1 Pseudolabrys sp. | reverse complement strand
GGCTACCGTCCGCCCGCGCCCGAAGTCTTCGTGCCCGCCTTCGCCGCGTGGCCGGCTCCGCAATCCCGGCCAGCTCCGCCGGCCACGCTGGCGCAACGGCCAACGCTAAACTAATATTCTACCCGGACCACTCAGTGGGGGCCGATCACTTGCCCCGCCACTTGCGCCAGCGCGCGCGGCGAAAACGGATCGTTGTGCAACACCAGGCCGCTGGCATCGGCCTTGGCGGCATCGACGATCAGCGCGGTGAGCGCGGCCAGATGATCAGCGCCGTTTTTGATCGCATTCGCCCATTCGCGCTCGCGCTGGCCGAGATCGGAGGTTGCCAGCAATTCGGCCAGCGCCAGGATGCCGGTCAGCGGCGTGCGGATGTCATGCGCGATGCCGGCAAGCGCGGCTTCGACCGCGCGCGCGGACGGTGTTTTACGCGCGCGCGCGCGTCTTCCGCGGCCGCTTGCTGGGCCTGAGCTTCGCCATCAATCCCCCGCGCCCCGAATGCTGACCATGGCACGGAAGCCGCGCTCAATCGAGCCCGACGATCATGCGTATGTCAGCCGCGGTCGCGCCCTGCGCGCGCAATTCCCACAAGCCCGTGGCTTGTGTCGATTTCGACAGCTTACGGCCGTCGCTGTCGAGGATCAGCCTGTGATGGTGATAGCTTGGCTGCGGCAGACCGAGTAGCGCTTGCAGCAGGCGATGCACGCTGGTGGCGTGGAACAGATCGCAGCCACGCACCACATCGGTAACGCCTTGGCTCGCGTCGTCCACTACCACGGCCAGATGATAGCTGGTTGATGTCTCCTTACGCGCCAGGATCACGTCGCCCCATGCGGTGGGACCGGCTTTCACCAATCCGGTTTCGCCCGCAGGACCCTCACCGTTCACCGCCCATGTGAGCGGACCAGCGTGCGTCAGCGCGGCGGCCATGTCGAGGCGCAGTGCATAGGGCTCGCCGGCGTCCATGCGGCGGGCGCGTTCGGCAGGAAGCATCGATTTCGCTGCACCGGGGTAAAGCGGCGCACCGTCGGGATCGCGCGGCCATTTTCCTTGGTGATCCCGCTCGGCGACTTGCGCTGCGATTTCGGCGCGGCTCTCGAAGCTCGGATAGATCAGACTTAGCGCATCGAGCCGGGCGAGCGCCGCGCGGTATTCGCCGTAGTGCTCGGATTGCCGCCGCACCGGCTGCTCCCATTCAAGCCCGAGCCAAGCCAGATCTTCGTAGATGGCCGCCTCGTATTCCGGCCGGCAGCGGGTCTCGTCGATGTCCTCGATGCGCAACAGCAGCCGCCCGTCCGCGGCCTTTGCCCGATCGGCATTGAGCAGTGCCGACAGCGCGTGGCCAAGATGGAGATAGCCGTTCGGTGACGGCGCGAAGCGGAAAACGGGTGTCATGGCTTTTCTATTTATCGTCTGGCTTGCTACACCAATAGCGCATGACCCATTTCCTTCATACCGACGCCGATTTGCGGGCAGGCCTCGCGCAGCTGATCCTCGCCGATCCGCGGCTCAAGCCGGTCGCCGAAAAGGCCGGCGCCTTCGGCCTGCGCCGCCGCGCGGGCGGCTATGCCGGCCTGTGCGCCATCGTGTGCGGGCAACAGCTTTCGGTCGCCAGCGCGGCGGCGATCCGTGACCGGCTGTTTGCGGCCTTCGATCCGTTCCACCACGACACGGTCCGACAGGCGCGCGGCGACAAGCTCAAGCGTCTTGGCCTGTCCGCTGCGAAAATTAAATCCATCCGGGAAATCGGCAAAGCCGTCGCCAAGGGCCGCATCGATCTCGACACGGTCGGCGCCATGCAAGCAGACGCTGCGCATGCCGCGCTCACCGCGCTGCACGGCATCGGGCCGTGGACCGCCGATATTTATCTGCTGTTCTGCCTTGGCCACGCCGATGCATTCCCGGCCGGCGACCTCGCGATGCAGGAATCCGCCCGTATCGCCTTCGGCCTGCGCAAACGCCCGGATGCGAAAGCCCTCACGAAAATTGCGCAGGCCTGGCGTCCCTGGCGCGGCGTAGCGGCACATCTGCTATGGGCTTATTATCATGCGGTGAAGAAGCGCGACGTGGTTCCGGTTCAGCCGGCGGCTAAAAAACCGACAAGCAAGAAAAAGCCGAAAAGGAAAAATGGCAATGGCTGAACTCGACGGCCCGCGTATCGAGCCGCGCTCGGGGACCGCAAAGCAGCTCGTGGTGTTCCTGCACGGCTATGGCGCCGACGGCAACGACCTGATCGAGATCGGCCACGCCTGGCAAGGTCTATTGCCCAACACCGCCTTCGTGTCGCCGCACGCGCCGCATCCCTGCGGACAGGCGCCCGTCGGGCGCGAGTGGTTTCCATTGACGTTCCGCGATCCGGGCGAACGCTGGACCGGCGTCAACGCGGCGGCGCCCACGCTCAATGCATTTCTCGACGCCGAATTGGCGCGCCGAAAGCTGCCTGCGCAGGCTTTGGCGCTGGTCGGGTTCAGCCAAGGCACCATGATGGCGCTGCATGTCGGCTTGCGCCGCGCCGTCGCGCCCGCGGCCATCGTCGGCTATTCCGGCATGCTGGTGGTGCCGGAGACGGTCGACCCGGACATATTCGCAAGTGAGATCCGCAGCCGGCCGCCGGTTCTGCTGGTGCATGGCGACGAGGATCAGCTCATTCCGGTGCAGGCGATTTTCCATGCCGCGCAGGGGCTGGCCGCGCTGGAGGTGCCGGCGGAATGGCATATTTCGAATGGCGTCGGCCACGGTATCGACCAGGAAGGCCTGCGCCACGGCGGAGAGTTTTTGGCCAAGCAGTTCGCCCGAAGCCCTTAAATGGTGTTGCGGGTAACGCCCCGCGCCGGCTTCACAATCCCGTCACGCTGCCCTATTACTAGGGCCGTTAGCTGCGTGGCGGCAGCCTTAGGGAGGTCGAGGAGCGTGACTTGAACGTGCACGTTTCGGCGAGTGGTTTTCCAGCGCTGGTGCTCAACGCGGATTTCAGGCCGCTGAGCTATTACCCTTTGTCGCTGTGGTCCTGGCAGGACGCGATCAAGGCGGTGTTTCTTGAGCGCGTGAATATCGTCGCCAATTACGACCGCGCCGTGCACAGCCCCAGTTTCGAGATGAAGCTGCCGAGCGTGGTCTCGCTCAAGGCCTATGTGAAGCCATCGACCCACCCGGCCTTCACGCGCTTCAACGTGTTCCTGCGCGACCGCTTCTCCTGCCAGTATTGCGGCGATCGCGACGACCTCACCTTCGATCACATCGTGCCGCGCTCGCGCGGCGGGCACACCACCTGGGACAACGTGGTCGCCGCATGCTCGCCCTGCAATCTGCGCAAGGGCAGTTTGACGCCCCGCGAAGCCAGGATGTGGCCGTCGCAGATGCCATTCCAGCCGACGGTGCATCACTTGCACCGCAACGGACGGCTGTTCCCGCCGAACTATTTGCACGAAAGCTGGCTCGACTATCTCTATTGGGATACCGAGCTGGAGCCTTGAGCGCCTTCAGACTTTCACTTTCAGGCTTTCCTTATCGTAACCGGCGACGCGCTTGTAACTTTCCGACAGCGCGATCAGTTCCTCGCGGCTGATGACGTCGTCGATATTCTTAAACGGCTTGTCGCCGGTGCGCCGGTACACTTCGTGCAGGATGGCGTCGGGCGGCGCCTTGCGATTGGCCAGCACCACGTCGCTGGTGGCGGGCCTGCGTTTGGCTTCGTAAGACTTGAGCGCGGCGCCCGGATCGGAATTCGTTTGGAGCGCATCCGCCAGCTCGCGGCAATCAAGTATTGCCTGCGCCGCGCCATTGGCGCCGCGCGGATACATCGGATGCGCGGCATCGCCCAGCAGCGTCAGCCGGCCAAAGCTCCAGCGCGGCAGCGGGTCCTGATCGACCATCGGATATTCCAGGATCGCGTCGGCACTGCGGATGAACTCCGGCACGTCGAGCCAGTCGAATTTCCAGTCCGCCATGGCGGGGAGAAAATCTTCCAGGCGCCCGCGCCGGTTCCAGTCGCGCGCCTGATATTGCGGCGTCTCGATGTCGCAGACCCAGTTCACCAGCTGGCGGCCTTGCGCGTCGATATTGTTGCGGATCGGATAGATCAGAAGTTTCGCCGGATGGTGCCAGCCGACGCGCACCATGCTGGCGCCGGTGAGCATCGGCTGCCAGCGGGTGACGCCGCGCCACATGTTGATGCCGGAATATTTCGGCGGTCCTTCATTGGGATAAAGCTGCTTGCGCAAGGTCGAATGAATGCCCTCGCAACTGATCGCCGCCGCACCGTGCTGCGGGGCTAAAGGCTTGCCGTCCATATCCTCGAAATGCGCGATCGCTTCATCGCCGTCGTGCTCGACGCGGGTGCAGCGCCACCCGGTGATGACCTTATCGGCGCCGGCACGCGCGATGAAGGCGTCGAGCAGCACCATCTGCAGGTCGCCGCGATGAATGGAAAATTGCGGCACGTCATAGCCGGCGAAGCGGCCAGCCGGCTCGTTGTAGATGTACTGGCCGAAGCGATTGTAGAAGAAAAATTCGCGCGTGGTGACCGCCACCTTGGCGAGCGCCTCTTCAAGGCCGAGTGCGCATAATTCGCGCGAGGCATGCGGCAGGATATTGATGCCGACGCCGACCGCCTTCAACTCAGGCGCCGCCTCGAAGATGCGGCAGGCGATGCCGGCGCGATGCAGCATCAGGCCGAGAGTGAGCCCGCCGATACCAGCGCCGATGATCAGAATTTCCATGGCGGCTTATTCCTGCCGCGCGAACGAGGCTTTGGCTCCCCAGGCCGCAACAGCCGCCAGCGCCAGCGACAACGGCACATTCCAGCCGGCAAGCGACAGGCCCAAGAAGCGCCAGGACGCCTCGTCGCAGCGCACCAGGCTGATGCGTTGCAACTGGTTCACCATGTCGCGGACGGAACCGAATTTATCGATCGGCCCGGAACAATCGGTCGGCCCGGCCCACAACTTCCATTCGACGCCGGCGTGATAGGTGGCAAGTCCCGTATTCCAAAGCATGATGGCCGCGATCACGACGAAGCCCAAGATCAAGACCTTGCGCGACGCGCCATGGCTGGCGCCGAGCCAGAGCAAAGCCGCCAGCGGCACCGCGGCATAAAAGGCATAGCGCTGCTCCAGGCAGAGCGGGCATGGCGCCACCAACAGGACGTACTGAAAGAAGTAAACGGTGCACAATGCGAGCGCGCCGGCGACGGCAACGATCGCCGCCGCGGCGAGCGGCGGCTGGACGCGGGCTTGAGTGAGATAATCCGAAATCATGCGCTCGCTCTCGCCCAATTACGCCTTTACCAGTGAAATTGGTGCCCCTGGCCGGAACCACACAACCAACAAAAGGGCTGCAGCACAGAAGGTCGCAAGCCGTCACCCAAATGTCTACTCACATGCCTACTCACGCATTTGTTCGCGGGGACAGTTCGATTCCCATAATCGATTATCCCTAGTGAGAAATGCTCGGGACGCGGCGAATGAGGTCTATGGCGTACATAACTTTCATAATAGGCATAGTACGGAACCATCGCCAATGGCCGCTCAAGGCTGCTAAAATTCAAACTGAGACACTGCCGACTTGCGTGCTATAATGCTCGCATGACAGCAAAAGTGCTCAAGGACGTGATGGAGCGGGTCGAGACCTGGCCGAAGGAGGCGCAGGAGGAGCTTGCGGAAATCGCCCTCGAAATCGACGCCGGGCTCCAAGGTGGCGTCTATCACGCAACACCTGAGGAGCTCGCGGGCATCGACCGTGGGCTCAAGGCTGCGCGTGAGGGCCGGTTTGCGACGGACAAGTAAGTTGAAGCGGTCTTCGCAAAACACCGTCGCGCATGAAGGTCGTCTATACTGACGAAGTGCTGCGCGATCTTGACGAAATTATCACCTAGGGTCAGGACTCATTGATTATAGCCAGAAGATGACGATTGCGGCGATACAGATTGCTGACATAAAGGTATGGGCGCATCGATCGTAGCGGGTATGAACGCGTCGCCAGTCCTTGAGCCTACCAAACATATTCTCGATTTTGTGG
>SHVM01000112.1 GCA_009694265.1 Pseudolabrys sp. | reverse complement strand
GCCAGGCTCTCGCCGAACGCGGAATCACGGCCTGCATCCCGTCAAAATCCAACCGCAAAAAGCCGATCGAACATGACCGTACGCTTTATCGCCAGCGCCACAAAATCGAGAATATGTTTGGTAGGCTCAAGGACTGGCGACGCGTTCATGCCCGCTACGATCGATGCGCCCATACCTTTATGTCAGCAATCTGTATCGCCGCAATCGTCATCTTCTGGCTATAATCAATGAGTCCTGACCCTAGAACGCGTTCCCGAGTCAACTATACCGGGACGCGCTCTAGACCCGCTTGTTCGCCAGATAGACCGTCTGTGTGAACGGCTTGTCCTGCAGCGGATTGTGAAACGTCACTGGCTCGGCGCGCGCATTGGCGAACACATTGGAAAGCCGCGCGGTAAAGCTATTGTCGGGGCGCTCGTTCGACCACAGACCGAACACGCCGCCGGGGCGCAGATGCGCGGAGAGCCGCGTGAGCCCCGTCTCGCCGTAGAACGCGGCATTGCCGGCATCGAGCAGCGCATCGGGGGAATGGTCGATGTCGACCAGCACGGCGTCGAACTTGCGTCCGGGCGCGGCCGGATCGAAGCCCGCGTTTGAGGCCGCCAGCGCGAAGAAATCGCCATGCACAATGCGGCAGCGCGGCTCGGCGGTGAGCTCAAAGCCGAGCGGCACAAGCCCCTGGGCGTGCCAGTCGATCACGGGTTGCAGCGCCTCGACCACGATGAGCGAGCCGACCGTCTTATGCTCCAGCACGGCCTGCGCGGTGTAGCCGAGCCCGAGCCCGCCGACCGCGACCGCAAGATCGCCACCCTGCAATCCCGCCAAAGCGAGCCGGGCCAGCGCGATCTCGGACACCGTGAACAGGCTCGACATCAGGAATTCATCGCCGAGCTTGATCTCGAACACATCGACGCCAAGCGACAGCGCGCGCCGCCGCCGCAGGCTGAGCGCGCCGATCGGCGTCGGGCGATAATCGAGTTCTTCGAAAGCTGCGCTCACGTCTGATCGCCGTATCGCTCCAGGACCGCCGCCGCGACAAACAGTTTGCGGCCCTGCCGGCCCGGCGTTGTATTCTGCGCGGCGCACCAGGCCGGGAACGTAGCCGGGTCGATGCGCACGCGCAGCACCGGGTGTCCGTAGGCCTTCAGGCCTTTCTCCATCTCCTCGGCCATCTTGCGCCATTCCGTCCACGTGCGCGGCATGGTGTTGCCGTCGTCGGAAATTCTCAGCATGGCGGGATAGTCGGCCTCCTCGATCCAATAGGCGCCGACCGCGGGCAGCGGTTTATCGTCGGTGTGGGTCATGCGATGAACCTAGCACGCTTGCGGCGAAACCTTAGAATCGCCGGCCGACCTGAATATCCCGCCGCGCCCTGTGCACTTCGTCATCCAGGCGTTTGACTTCGCGGGTGAGTTCGGCGATCGCCTTGAGCAGGCTGTCGTTGATGTCCCTTTGCGAAATTTGCTCTTTCGCAAGGCGGACCAGATTTTCGGCGCTTGATAGGGACATCGGTAAACCCGTGTGGCCATCGAACAATCGATGAGCATGGACCGCAGAAGTGAATTTTTCTGTAAAATAGGTCACCTGGCGAAAACCTATCCGCTGGATCTCGACCATGTCGTGGTGGCAGGACACTCCTCGGGCGGCCATTTGGCGTTATGGGCCGCCGCGCGTCCCCGCCCGCCAAAAACCAGTCCGCTGTATCGCGACAATCCGCTTCGCATGAAGCGCGCGGTCAGCCTCGCCGGTATCGGCGACCTCGCGGCCTTTCGCGAGCGGGGCCCGGGCGCTTGCGGCGGACCGCGTACGATCGATGGGCTGGTCGGCGCCGCGGCGCGCGGGCCGTGGGACATGTTTTCCGACACCTCGCCGGCCGCGCTGCTTCCCATCGGCGTGCCGCAGACCATCGTCTCCGGCGCGCTCGATCCGATCGTGCCGGCGGCGTTCGGCCGCGATTACGCCGCGAAGGCCGCCGCGTCCGGCGATTCCGTGCAGGAAATAACGCTGCCCGCCGCCGGCCATTTTGAATTGATCGATCCGGACAGCGGCGATTTCGGCAAAGTCAGATCGGCGATCGAGCAAAAGTGAGCGGGCGCGGGCGTGCAGCTGAATCGAATCAACCCCGCACCATTTTCGTCAACTGGCCAAGCCAGGTCAGCACCGGAAACGGCGTCAGGAACTGCAGCGCAACGGCGATGGCCACGACCACGGCCACATTGATCATCGCCCCGAGCAGCATGCGTTGCGCGAGCGGCGGGTAGGGTGGTTTGTTGTCGGCGGGCCAGGCAAAGGCCTCTTCCCATTGCGGCTGCGGAATGTGCGGCGGCCTGATTTTCTCGAACGGCACCCAGGCGCGGTAGGCCGCGATGCCGCGCTCGCGCGCGATCGCGTTGCGCAACCAGAACGCATTATGCCGCCCGGCCAGATCGACGACGGCGCCGATCGCGAGCCGCGCCAGGTACAGGATCAGCAGACAGGCGAGATAGACATAGCCAATCCAGAAGCCCGATGTGAGCCATGATTTGGTGAAGGACCGCACGTTGAACACGGCGGCGAACAATTCCACGGTGGCGCCGACAAGCTTGTCGAGGCCGCTGAAGATGCGGCCGAACGCCGATGCCGGATCGGCCGCCTGCAGAAACAAAATCAGCGCGACCACGATGGCGAGCTGGAACAGCGGAAACCGCACGATGCTCCGGATCGGCGCCGTCATTTGCTTGATCATGCCCATTGGGAGCTCCTGGTAGCGGTTGGGTACGTTGGTTGGTTTTTGGCTGAGGCCCAACCGAACTAACCAGCGCAATCCTTCGAAAGGTACTAAGAAACCAAATTAATACACGTCATCACCTGCTTCGATGCAGGCGATGCTGGGTCAGGCTCAAATGCTAGTGCTTTGCACCCTCCCTCCCAACCCCCTATATCTCCTCCTCCCGGAGCCCCTTACCCTCATGCCCCCCGCCAGCCCATCGCCCGCCAAAATCCCCGTCACCGTGCTCACCGGCTATCTCGGCGCCGGCAAGACCACGCTGCTCAACCGCATCCTGTCCGAGCCGCACGGCAAGAAATACGCCGTCATCGTCAACGAATTCGGCGAAATCGGCATCGACAACGAGCTGGTGGTCAACGCCGACGAGGAAGTGTTCGAGATGAACAACGGCTGCATCTGCTGCACCGTGCGCGGCGACCTGGTGCGCATCATCGACGGGCTGATGCGGCGCAAAGGCAAATTCGACGCCATCATCGTCGAGACCACGGGGCTGGCCGATCCCGCGCCGGTGGCGCAGACCTTTTTCATGGACGAGGCGGTCGGCGCCAAGACCAAGCTGGACGCGGTGATCACGGTGGCCGACGCCAGATGGCTGAAAGATCGCCTCAAGGACGCGCCCGAGGCCAAGAACCAGATCGCTTTCGCCGACGTGATCCTGCTCAACAAGACCGATCTGGTGAGCGAGGCCGAGCTCGCCGAGATCGAGGCGCGCATCCGCGGCATCAATCCTTATGCAAGGCTGCACCGGACACAGCGCGCCAACATTGCGCTCGACGAAGTGCTCGGCCGCAATGCCTTCGACCTCGACCGCATTCTCGACATCGAGCCGGCGTTTCTTGAGGTGGACGGCCATGACCACGATCATCATCACGATCATGGCCACGATCATCACCATCACCACGGTGGCTTGAAGCATTATCACGACGAGGACATGCAATCGATCTCGATCAAGACCGACAAGCCGCTCAACCCGGATAAGTTTTTCCCCTGGGTGCAGGATCTGGTGGCGACCGAGGGCAAGGGCATTCTGCGTTGCAAGGGCATTTTGTCGTTCAAGGACGACCCCGAGCGCTTCGTGTTCCAGGGCGTCCACATGATTTTGGACGGCGATCATCAGCGCGCCTGGAAGGCCGACGAGAAACGCGACAGCCGCCTGGTGTTCATCGGGCGCAAATTGCCCGAGGATAAGATTCGCAAAGGTTTTGAGAGCTGCATTGCTTAATCTTGTTCCGTTCGTCCCCGCGGAAGCGGGGACCCAGGTTCTTGGCTCTGGATTCCCGCTTTCGCGGGAATGAACGGAGAAAAATCGAAGCATGAGTGACACCCCCATCCCCTCGCTCGCCAATCGCGTCCGCCATATCGAGGCCGGCGCGCCGGTGGTCGGCGTGCATTTCTTGCGCAACACGCCGGTGTTTGTTCTGGGAGAAGAACATCTACTTCTGCAACGTCAAGACGAAGTACAACGCGTCAAGGTTCACGGAGGTGCGATCCTCGCCAGCACGTCTGACGGTGTTCGCATCGTCACCGGCGGCGATGACGGCAAACTTGTTGCGACAAATGCCGATGGCAATCATGAGGTTATCGCCACCGACTCCAAGAAACGCTGGATCGATCAGGTTGCTTTAGGCCCGGATGGCACCATCGCCTGGTCGGCGGGGAAAACCGCGCAAGTGCTTACAATAAAAGGCGAATTGCGCTCATTCGAGGCGCCATCGACCGTCGCGGGCTTATGCTTTGCGCCCAAGGGCTTGCGGCTGGCGATCGCGCATTACAACGGGGCCATGCTCTGGTTTCCCAATGCGGCGGGCGCCACCCCGCAGAAATTCGAATGGAAGGGCTCGCATCTCGGCGTTTCCGTTAGCCCGGACGGCAAATATCTGATCACCACTATGCAAGAGTCTACGCTGCATGGCTGGCGCATTACGGACGCCAAGAACATGCGCATGTCGGGCTATTCGGCGCGCGTGCGCTCGCTCGGCTGGACCGCCGATGGCAACTTTCTCGCAACCTCCGGCTCCGAGCAACTCATCCTCTGGCCGTTCGATGGCAAAGACGGGCCCATGGGCAAACAGCCCAAAATGCTAGCGCCCTCGCAGGCCCGCGTGGCCGTCGTCGCCAGCCACCCCAAACAGCCGGTGGTCGCCGCCGGCTATTCCGATGGAAGTGTCGTGCTGGTGCGGCTCGACGATGGTGCTCTGGTACGGGCGCGCGATGCCGATGGCCAGCCGGTCACTGCTCTTGGCTGGAATGCCACCGGGCAAATCCTCGCCTATGGCGCCGAGTCGGGCGATGCCGGCGTGCTAGTGCTTTAACGGACGGTGGCGAAGCTCCGGTCGCGGCGTTAGCCTGTCTCTCAATCGATTCGTCTGGGGCAAAAAAACAAATGTTCGCCGCACAGAAATTACGCCGCTTAGTCTTGGCGGCTTTGACAAGTCTATCGCTCGCCGGTTTGGCTGGCGCTGTAACTCTGGTAGCTGGTGCGCCGACGCCCGCTCATGCGCAGGTCTCCGGCGAATTCCAGGCCGCGCTTGAGCCCTATGGCGAATGGCGGCGGCATCCGCGCTGGGGCGAGGCTGGGTACCCGATGCACGTCCGCGCGGCTGGCGTCCCTACAGCATCGGTCATTGGGTCTACACCGACGATTGGGGCTGGTTCTGGGTGTCGGACGACGACGAGTCTGATTGGGGATGGGTGACCTATCATTACGGCCGTTGGATAGCCGACCGCGGCCTGGGCTGGTTTTGGGTACCAGGCGACGAGTGGGGTCCGGCCTGGGTCAATTGGCGGCGCGGTGACAGTTATGTCGGCTGGGCGCCGCTGGCACCCGATGACGTGATGTACGACTACGACGCAGATCCGGACTATTGGATATTCGTCGAACCGCGCTATGTCACAGCGCCGCGCGTGCGAAGCTTTTTCCTTCCGCAGCAACGCGCCGGGCTCGTGCTGCGCAATACGGTCATGGTCAATCGCGCCTTCTCGGCGAACAGGTCGGGCGCGCGCATCGCAGTCAATCCCGGCATTTCGCCCGCGCTCATCGGCGCCGCGTCACGCAGCGCCATTCCAACTTTCCGGGTGCGTCCGCGCGTGCTGGCAAGCACTCAGGGCGTCAGCGGCGGCGTGCCGGTGCGGCCGCAGGATCTGGGTGGCAAACGCGGAGCGCCGCGTGCCGCTAATCGGGCGCCGGCCGTCAGCGTGCAGCGGACAACGACATTGATTCAGCCGGCGGCCTCGGTGGCGAAGCCGCAGGCGCTCGGCAAGGACGAGCGCGGCCGTCTCGGCACGCACCCGCCGCGCGCCGCGCAAGGTGACGCCGCTCCGCCACCCGCAACTGCACCGCTAGAGCATGATGCAATTAGGTTGGCGCGTATCCTGCGTTTTTGAAGTAGTTGGCGCATTCTTGTGGTGAGAAGGCTTGGAGAAGCTGACCGATTGCCGCACAGACGGCGTCGATGGTGCGAGCGGCGGCTTTGCGCAACAAGTGCTTGA
>SHVM01000023.1 GCA_009694265.1 Pseudolabrys sp. | reverse complement strand
AGGGCAAAGCTGCGCCGATGGCTTGCCGGGATGCGGGGGTATCGCAGCAGAACTACGCGATGAGCTGCTCAATGGAGAGATCTTCTACAGCCTGAAAGAAGGGCAGATCGTCATCGAGCAATGGCGAAAGCACTACAACACAGTCAGACCGCACTCATCGCTCGGATATCGACCACCGGCGCCACAGACGATGAGCCCGTTCCTGACACCGCTAGATCAGGCCGCGCAAATGCAATAATCTCTCCATCGCGCTGGTATAAAAAATCCGTCAGGTCAGTTCAAGCGCCAGAACGCGCATAATGTCGTCGCGCAGCTTGCGCCGCTCGTCGATATTCGTCGCCGCGTTTAGCCGCGCCTCATAGGCGATCTGCGCCGGGCGGTGGAACACAAGCACGCGGTCGCCGATCTCCATCGCCTCGCCGATCTGGTGGGTGATGAACACGGCGGTCTTGTTGTTCTGCCGCACCAGACGCACGAATTCGGCGCGCAAATCGCGCGCGGTCATCTCATCGAGCGAGGAGAACGGCTCGTCGCACAGTAGAATTTCCGGATCGACCGCAAACGCCCGCGCGATCGACACGCGCTGGCGCATGCCGCCGGACAGCGCATGCGGATAGTCGTTCTCATGGCCGGACAGGCCGAGCCGCGCCAGCCAGCCGCGCGCGGTCTCGACAGCTTGCGCAGGCTTGGTATCGAGCACCTGCAAGCCGAGCAGAACATTGTTGAGCGCGGTGCGCCAGGGCATCAGCCGGTCGTTCTGAAACACGATACCGATCTTGCCGCGAAAAAAATCGAACTCGCTGAACGGATCGTGTCCGACGACGCGGGCCTCGCCGGCGCTCGGTTCGATTAATCCGGCGACGATATTGAACATCGTGGACTTGCCACAGCCGGTCTTGCCCAAGACGGCGACGATCTCGCCCTTGGCAATCTCAAATGACAACCTGTCGACCGCGACAAAATCGCCGCGCCCGTCTGGGCGCTGGAACGTCTTGCTCACGTCCTTGAAGCGGATAACCGGCTCGGCGCTGCTCATATTGTGCATGACCCTTGTCCGAAAACCGGTGTCCACTTTTCGGGGGTCATGCGGCCTACATCGCCCGCTCGGACACCGCGCGATAGCGCAAGGCCCAGGTCTCGATCGCATTGATGGTCTGCTGTACCACCAGCACGAACAGCACCAGTTGCAACGTCCAGGCCATGGCGCCGGCCATGTCGAACAACTGCTGCTGGCGCAATAGCTGATAGCCGACGCCGCCGGTGGCGCCGACCAGTTCGGCCACCACCACCACGCGCGCGGCATTGCCGAGATTCACCTTCCAGGCGGTGAGTATGCCCGGCACGATGGTCGGCACGATCAAGAAGCGGAACAGCGTCCAGCGGCTCGGCCGAAACGACATAGTCATCTCGAACAGATCCTTCGACATCGAGCGGATGGCGTCGAGAATCTGAAACGTGAAGGCCGGCAGCGTCGTCATCACCATGATGAACAGCACGCGGAATTCGGTGCCGTGAAACCAGATGATGGCGAACACCACCCAGGACAGCGCCGGAATGCCCTGAAAGAAAGTGAGCACCGGGGTGAGGAAATTCTCCGCCACTTTCGAGCGGGCAATCACCAGAGCGAGCAGGCAGCCGAGAAAGAACGCGCCGAACAGCCCGCCGAAGATGCGGGCGGCGGTGAGCAGCACGTCCATCAGCAGCGAGCCGGTAATCAGAATCTCGACGGTGCGTGAAATAATTTCCGGCACCGGCGGAAACAGAAAAGGCGGAAGCATCATGGACAAAACCTGCCAGACCGCCGCCAGCACGATCATGCCGGCGGTGGCTTGCAGAACGCGCATGATGCGCGAGCTCATCATTTCAGCGCCTTGTTGTAGACGGTGGCGCCCGACGGCTGCGTCTTAAGATAGCCGACGTCGATGCCGGCCTTATAGACCGCCTCGATCTGCTTGCGCACATCGTTGGCGCCCACCACGCTCATGCCGAGCCGGTCGTTGGCCTTGATCAGCGAGACCAGCGCGGCCTGGTCCGCCGGCGTCGATTTCGGCGCGATCAGCGTGGCCGATTCTTCCGGATTCTTGGCGATAAATTCACCGGCCGCCTTGTAGGTCGCATAGAGCTTCGGGATCAGAGCCTGATTGGCCTCGACCCAGTCGGTGTGTGCGGCCACGCCGAGATAGGGAATGCGCTCGCCGCCGGCGAAGGCTTTCCAGGTCTTGCTCATGCCGGTGTCGAGGATGCGGATGTCGGGCTTCTTCGCCTTCAACAGCGTGTAGGCGGGCTCCCAAAGCTGCACGGCATCGGAGCGGTCGGCGAGCGCGTAGCCGACCAGTCCCGGCGGCGCGGTATTGACCACTTCGATCTTGGAAACGTCGACGCCTTGCTTCTTGGCGAAGAACTCCGACATCACGTAGTTCGTGGTCGAGCGGGCGGCGGCGAGCTGCTTGCCTTCCAGGTCCTTCACCGACTTGATCGCGGGCCGCGAGGTGACGATGGTGCCCCAGAAGTCGAACAGGTTGAACAGGTACTGCACCTTCACGCCGCGCGCTTCAGCGAGACCGACGGTGAGCAGGGCGGCGCTACCGCCGACCTTGAACTCGCCGGAATTGAATTGCGTCGTATAGGCATCGGGCGGGCGCTCGACGAATTCGATATCGAGGCCGTTCGCCGCGTCGAGCTTCTTGGCCTTGATCACCGGCGGCATGAAGGCGCCGAGCGAGGGGAAGCCGAACACGACGATGGTAACTTTGGTGGGCGCCTGTGCGGCAACAGGCGCGGGCGCCATTATTGCGGCGAGTGCGAGTGCCGCGGCGCCACTGAAGCTTGAGCGTAATAGTGTGGCAAATCTTGGCGTGGAAAGTCTTGTCATTGAATCCTCCCTGGTCGTCCGATGTTGAGTTTAGTGGACCTTGGGTCCTTGGTCTTACTCATCCAATTCTGAATAGCCGTGCGGCCAATCCGCCATTGATGGAATCGATCTGCGCCTTGGGTAGTCCTGCCTCGGTCACGATGCGCATGGGTTCGGTATCGCCGATCGGAAACGGCATGTCGGAACCCATCAGCAGGCGTTGCGTTCCCATCAATTCTATCACGAATTTGAGCACCCGCACGTCATGCACAATCGTGTCGGTATAGATCAGTGAAAGCGCCTCGACCGGATCGCCGATGCCGGGCGTGATCGCATGGTTGCGCTTGAGCCGGCCCAGCACAAAGGGGAGTGCGGCGGCGCCGATCGGCGCGAAAATCTTCGCGTTCCTGTACCTGGCGACATGGCCGGCCGAAATGAGGCGCGCCATCGCGATCATGGCGTCGGTGACGCGGCCAAGCCCATTGGCCAGGCCGAAATCGTTCACACGTACGTCGCCGGCATCGAAGCTCGGATGGATAAATATGACGGCGCCGGTTTCGTTCGCCGCTTTCCAGAATGGATCGAGGTCGGCGGCATCGAGCCCGCTGCCAACGCCGCGCGGCAGTGTACCGATCATGGCGCCTGCAAATCCAGCGACAATCGCCGCCTTCAACACGCTGGCTGCGCGCGCGCCATCGCCCAAGGGCACGCTCGCCAGCGGTACGAAATGCCGCTCGGCCTTGGCCGCGGATAGCAGCGCGTCGTTGGTGAGCCTGCTCCAGGCTTCGGATTCAGGTCCCGGCAGCTCATAGCCGAACATGTCGACCCAGCCGCCGACCACCTGCTTGTCGATGCCGTTCTTTGCCATCCAGGCGAGCCGCCCTGGAATATCCGACAGCGGCTTGGACACCGGCCGCGTCGGCTTGGCGCCTGCGAATGCGAACGCCAGACTACCGGCGTCCTCGATCAACCGCACGCCCGGAAATTTTGCCGCATCCTTGCGGATCGCGGTCAGCAAATCCGGCGGCACCAAATGCGCGTGCGCGTCGACGATCATTCAGTGTCCTTTTTCGCTTTTATCTTTTCCCGCGCCTGCGCGATCATGTCGCCTAGTTTCGATACTTTGATCGGCAGCGTGTTGGTCGAAATGCCGAGCGGGCGCAGCGCGTCGTTGATGGCATTGGCAATGGCCGCCGGCGCGCCCAGATAACCGGATTCGCCCGTGCCCTTTTGTCCGAGCACGGTGTAGGGCGAGGGCGTCTCGTGATCGAATATCTCGATCGCCGGCACTTCGTGCGAGGACGGCAGCAGATAATCCATGAAGGTCTGGGCGATCAACTGGCCGTCGTCATTATAGGCGAATTCTTCGTACAGCGCCGCGCCGATGCCATGCGCGATACCGCCTATGGTCATGCCGCGCACGATCTTGGGGCTGATCTGCGTGCCGCAGTCGTGGCCGAGGCGGTAGCTCACGATTTCGGGCCGGCCCAGATCGGGATCGATGCTGATCAGCAGCAAATGGAATTCAAAGGAGAAGCACGGATACATCTGCACGCGCCCGTCCGCTGTCGGCAGCGTACCGCCGGTCGGCACCTGATAGATATGCTCGACCGCCAGCCCGGGCTGCATCCCGGCTGGCATGCGGTGGTAATTGCGGTAAGCGATCTGCACCAGCTCGGCCCATGTGCGCTTGTGCGCCGGCGCATTGCGGTCGTGCACGTTGCCCTGCGCGTAGACCGCGCGTTCGAGTGGAATGCCGAGGTCGTGTGCGGCGATGGTCGTGAACTTGGTCCTGAGCTTTTCCGCTGCATGAAACGCAGCGCCCCCCAGCATGATCGCCATGCGGCTGCCGACCGGCGTGCCGCTCGGCAATGAGTTGAGCGAATCTGGCCGCGTCACCCTGATAATGTCGGGATCGACCTGCAAGACTTCGCCGATCACAGTGGCGAGCAGCGTCTCATGGCCCTGGCCGGACGAGGTGGTGTGCATGGTGGCGGTGATGAAGCCCATGCCGTCCACATTGATGCGGCATGAGTCCATAAAAGTCGACGTGGTAATCGCCGGATTGAGCAGCGCTTCAAAAGTGGCGTTGCCGCCGGAGGGCTCAAGACACGCCGCCACGCCGATGCCGGCGAGCTTTCCTTGGGCGCGCAACCGGTCGCGCTCGGCTTTGAGGTTCTCGTAGCCGGAATCCGCCACCACTTTGTCAATGACGATATGGTAATCGCCGCTGTCATAGGTCGTGCCGCTCGGAATCAAATAGGGAAATTCGTCGTGCCGGATCATGTTGCGGCGGCGGATCTCGATCGGATCGAGGCCGAGCACATGGGCAACTTCGTCCATGCAACGCTCGAGCGCCAGATTGGTCGGTCCCTGGCCGAAGCCGCGCACGGCGTCCTGCGTGGTCTTGTTGGTGACCACGGCGATGGCGCGATACTGCACGCTTTTGATTTTGTACGGCCCGACAATGGCGCCGATCGGCTTGCCGAGCTGGAACGGCGAGCGCCCGGCATAGGCGCCGACATTTTCCAGCGCGCGCATCTTCATGGAGCGCACGATGCCGGCATCGTCGAAGGCGACATCGACATCGAACAGCCGTTCCGGCCCATGCGCATCGCCGCCGCGCATGTTTTCGAGCCGGTCCTCGATCAGCCGCACCGGAAAGCCGAGCCGGCGCGACAGGTAGCCCGCGAGAACCGTGTGCTTGATCCCGCGCTTGACGCCGTAACTGCCGCCGACATCGACGTCGTGATGCACGCGCACCGAGGTCACCGGAATTTTAAGCGCAAGGCCGATCTGGTCGGCGTAACGCGGCATCTGGATCGAGGCATAGACATCGAGCATGTCGCGCCAGGGATCCCAGTTCGCCACCACGCCGAAGGTCTCGATCGGCACTGTCGATGAGCGGCCCCATTTCACACGCAGCGACAATTTGCGCGGGGAAGCGGCGAAATCCTTCTCGACATCGCCCCACACGAAGTTCTTGTCGAGCAGCACGTTGGAGCCATGCGCCTCGTGCACCAGCGGGCTTGCTGGCTCCAGCGCTTTCTCGGCGTCGAGCACGAAGGGCAGGGCCTCGTATTGGACATCGATCTCTTCGGCGGCGTCTTCGGCGAGCGCCCTGCTGTCGGCCACCACAGCGGCCACCCATTCGCCCGAATAGCGCGCGACCTCGAAGGCCAGCGGCCGGCGCGGCACGTTGGGCGTGTCGAGCCCGGTCATCAGCGGCAATGTCGCCGCGGCCAGTTCACGTCCTTCCAGCACATAATGCACACCCGGCATTTTCAGCGCACGGCTGGCATCGATGCTGACAATACGCGCGGCCGCGTGCGGGCAGGTCACCAGCGCGACGTGTTTGGTGTTGGGAAGCGCCATATCGGCGACGAACTTGCCCTTGCCGACCACAAAGCGGCGGTCCTCGCGCACGCGGCGGTCGGCCGAGACGTAACGGTGATGGCTGGGCGCTTGGCTCATTTGCGAGCGTCCTTCGGCCTATTGGCGCCGCGCATGCGCTCGGCGGCCAGCGCAATGGCCTCGACGATCTGCGCATAGCCGGTGCAGCGGCAGATATTGCCGGAGATCGCGTCGACAATCTCGGCGCGCGTCGGTTCGGGATTATCGGCGAGCAGCGCATGCGCGACCAGCACCATGGCCGGCGTGCAATAGCCGCATTGCATGCCGTGGGTTTCGCAGAAGGTGTCCTGGATCACCGACAATTCGCCGGGTCCGGGCGTGACGCCTTCGATGGTCGTCACAGCTGAGCCTTGCGCCTGCACCGCGAACATCAGGCAAGAGCGCACCGCGACGCCGTCGAACAGCACCGTGCAGGCGCCGCAGACGCCGTGCTCGCAGCCGGCATGCGCGCCGGTGAGCGCGAGCTGATCGCGCAGGCAATCGAGCAGCGTCGTGCGCGGCTCGACCTCGAGTTCGCGCACCGCGCCGTTGATGTCGAGTTCAATGCGCATGGGCGGTGTCTTGGACTGTTTTACCCAAGGCACGGTCGCGCGCATCGGCCACGGCGCGCATGGCGAGTTTGATCGCGACGCGCTTGCGATATTCCGCCGAGGCGTGCAAGTCGGCCAGCGCGTCGATATCGGCCAGCGCATCCGTCACCGCGGCCTTGACCGCAGCGTAGTCAAGCTTGCCGCCCTTGAGCTGTTGCTCGGCACTTTCCAGCCGCATGGGAAAATCGGTCACCGCGCCGACGCTGATGGCGATTCGTTTGCATGCGCCATCACAGCCCAGTTCGACTTGGGCCGCCGCTGTCACAAATGCGAAATCGCTCTGCCGCGCGTTCACTTCGTGAAAGCCGGTGCCGACCTTGCCGGACCAAACCGGAAACCGTACGCCGGTCAGCACGGCGCCGGCCGGCAGCGTGGTGATCATCGGACCGATAAAGAAATCGCGCGCCGCAACCTCATGGCTCGCGCCACTGGCGCGATAGGCCAAGACCGCATCGAGCGTGACCGCGATCAACGCACATTCCGCCGCCGGATCGGCATTGGCGAGCGAGCCGCCGATGGTGCCGCGCGCGCGGGTGGCGGCATGGCCGATCCAGGGGATGGCGCGCGCCAGCAGGGGAAGTTTGGCGGCGACCAGCGGGTCGCGCTCGACCACGCATTGCCTGGTAGTGGCGCCGATCGCGATTGTCTCTTTTTCGGCCCGTATATAAGAGAGAGCGGCGATGCGGTTGATATCGATCAGCCGGGTGGGGCGCGCCAGCCGCATGGCCATCATCGCCACCAGCGTCTGCCCGCCGGCGATCACGCGCGCGCTCTCGTCGGCGGCCAGCAACGCACAGGCTTCGTCGATGCCGGCGGGACGGGAATACTCGAACGGCGCTGCTTTCATGGATAGGCTACGCTGACCACAAATGGATAGATGACGGGATTACCCCGAAGGCCCAGCATCGCCAACGGGGCGACGTAATGCGATATTGTCGTATCGGCAACGATATGGTTAAAGTTTCTCTCGCATTATCGCAACCGCAAAACACACAGGCTTCAAGCGTGCGACGGCCTCCTAACACACGCCGCCGCACGGCAGGAAGCACGCCAGGTGGACACATATGCCGCGTATGAAGGGTGCCGACGTCATCACCGAATTTCTCGTCGATAGCAAGATTCCCTATGTGTTCGGGATTTGCGGCCACGGCAATGTGGGCATGCTCGACTCGCTCTATGCGGCGAGCGACCGCATCACGATGATATCGCCGCGACACGAGCAGGTGGCCGGCCATATGGCGGACGCCTATTTCCGCGTGCGGCACGAGGCGGTCGCGACATTGACCTCGTGCGGGCCGGGCTCCTGCAACATCGTGATGCCGCTGGCCTGCGCCATCACGGATTCCTCGGCCATCCTGGCGATCACGTCGAACGTGCCGACCTCGCAGTTCAATCGCAGCCCGTTTCAGGAGGTCAACACCCACTACCAGGCCGACTTCCCCAACATCATCCGCCCGGTGGTCAAGCGCAGCTGGCAGCCGACGCGCGTCGACATGCTGCCGCTGGCACTGCGTCAGGCGGCCACGACCATGCTGTCGGGCCGGCCCGGGCCGGTGAATGTCGACGTGCCGTTCAATGTGTACCAGGAAGAAGACGACGTGGAGGTGCCCAAGCCCGCGCCGCCGTTCGGCACGCAGCGCAGCGGCGCCTCGCCGGAAGAGATCGCGGCCTGCCTCGAACTGATCCTGAAGGCTAAGCAGCCGGTGATCTTTGTCGGCCACGGCGTGACGCTGTCGGAAGCCTCCAAGGAACTGACCGAATTCGTCCATCGCCTGCAAATCCCGGTGATCTCGTCGCCCAACGGCATGGGCACGCTCGACATGACCGATCCGCTGTCGCTCGGCTTCATCGGCCGCAACGGCGCCTATCCCGCTAACGAAGCTGGCCGCCGCGCCGATGTGGTGATCGCGATCGGCGCGCGTTTCGACGACCGTTCGGCCTCGTCGTGGCTGCCGGGTTACTCATGGAATTTCCCGAGCAGCAAGCTCATTCATGTTGACGTGGATCCGTCCGAGATCGGCCGTAATTTTCCGCCCGACATCGGCATTCTGGCCGACGCCCGCACCTTCATCCGCCAACTGCTCAGCGAGGTCGAGCGGCGCGGCGTGAAACGCAACGATGCGCTCAAGGCCTGGCACGCCGACATCAAGACCTGGCAACAGGAATGGACGAAATTCACCCAGCCTAATTTCGGCATTCACGCCTCGCCGATCCGGCCCGAACGCATCGTGGCGGATTGCCAGGCGGTGATGCCGAAGGACGCCATTCTGTGCTGCGATGTCGGCGTCAACCACAATTGGTACATGCAGTTCTGGAAGGCGCGGGCGCCGCAGACCATGCTCAACTCCTGGGGCTTTTCCGGCATGGGCTTCGGCGCCGCCGGTGCGCTCGGCGCCAAGCTCGCCGCGCCCGACCGCCCGGTCGTCGCCATCGCCGGCGATGGCTGCTTCACCATGGTGCCGCATGTGCTGTGCACGGCGGTCGAATACAACATCGCGGTGGTGTGGGTGATCTGGAACAATTTCGGCTGGGTCTCGATCCGCGACATTCAACTGGGTATGTTCGGCGGCCGCGAGCTCGGCACCATGTTCCACGAAGGTCCCAACCACAAACCGTATAATCCGGACTTCGCCGCCTGGGCGCGCGCGGCCGGCGTCGAGGCCATCACCGTCACCAAGTCGGAAGATTTCAAGGGCGCGCTCGAACACGCGATCAAGGCCAACAAGCCCTTCGTGATCGACGTGCATGTCGACGCCGAAGTGCGCCCGCCGGCGACCGGCGCCTGGCAGTTGCCGCCGACGCCCTGGAAGGAGCCGGCCTTCGGCCAGCGCTTCATCCCCGACACCGTGCCGGCGAAGTAAAGGAACGACGTCATGGCCGCCGACCGCCGCAAGGCTTTCATCCGCAACATCGCCGAAGTGCCGTGGCTGGAATCTCCCAACCATTTCGGCGGCGCGCTGTCCAAGCCCTTGGTGATGCCCGACACCGCGGGCTCGCATCACATCGACTACCGCATTTCGATGTATCAGCCGAAAGCCTATGTCGAGACGCATAGCCACAAGGTGCAGGAGCAGGTCTATCACGTCATCGACGGCGAAGGCCTGATGTACATCGACGGCAAGGACCACGTCGCGCGCAAGCACGACTTCATCTTCCTGCCGCCCGGCGTTCCGCACGCGATTTCCAATACCGGGCTCAGCGATCTGGTATTCCTGGTGGTGACCTCGCCGGTCACCGACAACGAGAAGATAAAATGAGCGCGCGAGCAAAACCGAAAGCGGCTAGCCGCAAATCTGTTGGCATCAAGCCGGTTCGCGCCGCGCCCATGCTGACCATCGCCACGGATGTGCCTGAGCGCACGCGCGCCGGCGTGCAGTCGCTCGGCCGCGCCTTCGGGATCCTGGAAGAGATCGCGCGCAACCGCGATGGCATCGGGCTGGCCGTGCTCTCCAAGCGCGTCGGCCTGCACAACAGCACGGCGTTTCATCTGGTCAAGACCTTGGTCACGCTCGGCTATGTGCGCCAGCTCAAGGACTCAAAGCGTTACCGCATCGGCCGCCCGCTTTTTGCGCTGGCCGCCAGCGCGCTCGATGAAGTGGAAATGATGAGCCTGGCCAAGCCCATTCTCGAGGCGTTGTCGCGCGAAACGGGTGAGGCCGCGCATTTCTCGGTGCGCATGGGCGACGCCGTGGTGGTGCTGGCGCGCACCAGCGGATCGGGCGCCTTCCAGTTGACCGACCGGGTCGGTGTGATGCGGCCGGCGCATTGCACGGCGCTTGGCAAGATCATGCTTGCCGCCTTGAGCGCGGAACAATTCGAGCGCTTTGCGAAACGCGTGGAGTTCAAGGCCTATACGCCGAACTCGATTGCCGGCGCCGAGGCCCTGCGCCGCGAGATCGCGAGTGTCCGCCGTGCCGGCATGGCTATCGACGACGGTGAGTTCGACCCCGAGTTGCGCTGCGTGGCATTGGCGGTGCGCGATTTCAGCGGCCAGGTGATCGGTGCCATCGGCATTTCTGGGCCGGTTTGGCGGCTGTCGATCGAGTCCTTGCAGAAACACGCGCGCAAGGTAGCCGCCGCCGCGCAAGCCCTGTCGGCCGAATTCGGCTATACTGGCGAGGGCACGTCGCGAGTCAAAGCGGCAATGTAATTAGGGGGATAAGTCATGCCACGGCACACGAGCTATGTTCCTCACGGCGTGATCCCGGCGGTGCTGCTGCCGTTCGAGAACGACCTTTCCATCGACGAGGCGAGTTTCCGCAAGCATCTGCGTGACGTGGCTGCGGTCGAAGGCCTGTCGGCCATCACCATCAACGCGCATTCGACTGAGGTCGCTTCCTGCAGTTTCGACGAGCAGCGCTGCGTGCTCGACATCGCGCAGGACGAGATCGGCGCCAAGCTTCCGATCGTCAACGGCATCTGGGCTGATGGCAGCGTGGAGGCTGCGCGCATTGCCCGCATGGCGGCGCAAGGTGGCGCTTCGGCGTTGCTGGTGTTCCCGCCGGCGCCATTCACGCTTGGCCAGTCGCCGCAAATGGCACTCGCGCATTTCAAGCGCATAGCCGATGCCACCGATCTGCCGCTGATCGTGTTCCAATATCCGCTCGCGACCGGGCAGGGCTATCCGAAGGATACTCTGTTGCAGTTGTGCGAGCAGGTGCCGACGATCCGCGCTATCAAGGACTGGATCGGCAATGTGCCGCATCACGATTGGCACATTCGCACGCTGCAAAATCTGGCGCGACCGGTGAACGTGCTCACGACGCACAGCTCGTGGCTATTTGCCTCGCTGGTGATTGGCCCGAACGGATTGCTGTCAGGCTCCGGCAGCGTCATCGCCGACTTGCAGGCGAAACTGTTCCGCGCCGTACAGGCTAACGATATGGCCGAGGCGAAACGTCTGGCCGACCGCATCGAGCCGATGGCTCGCGTGTTCTACGCCGACCCCTTTGTCGATATGCACAATCGGATGAAGGAAGCGCTGGTGCTGTTAGGTCTACTGCCGCGCGCGGTGGTGCGCCCGCCGCTGGTCAAGATCGCGACGCCTGAGATCGCGCGCATTCGTACAGCGCTGATTGAGGCCGGCCTGCTCGACAAGAATACGGCGAGAGACGCGGCTTAAATCACATAATCGCAAACTCGGTATTCTTCCGGTCGGTCACCAGCATGCTGCCGGGATAATGCGTGATGCAGAAATCCGGCTTCACTGTCGCGATCACCGATTGTGGCGTCACCCCGCAGGCCCAGAACACCGGCAACTCGTCGCCGCGCACTTCGATTGCGTCGCCATAGTCGGGCTTGGCAATATCCTTGATGCCGATCATTTCCGGTTTGCCGATATGCACTGGCGCGCCGTGTACCGACGGAAAGCGCGTGGTGATTTGAATGGCGCGGATTGCGTTCGCCGGCGTCATCGGTCGCATCGACACCACCATCGGCCCGTGGAATGGGCCAGCCTCCGAGGTCGCGATCGACGTGCGGTACATCGGTACATTGCTGCCGCGCACGATGTGGCGCATCTCAATGCCATCCGCCATCAGCGCTTCCTCGAATGAAAACGAACAGCCGATCACGAAGCTCACCAGATCGTCGCGCCAAACATCGCGAATATCTTCCGGCTCGGCCACCAGCTCGCCGTTGCGCCATATCCGGTAGCGCGGCAAATCGGTGCGGATATCGAGATCTTGCGCCAGCGCCGGCACGCGCCAGTCGCCAGGCGCGGATGAGCCGATCAGCGGGCACGGCTTTGGGTTGAGCTGGCAGAAGCGTAAGAAATCGGCAGCTAATGCCTTTGGCAGAATGGCGAGATTGCCCTGCACGTAGCCCGGCGCCAGGCCCGATGTCGGCCCACGATGCGCGCCGGCACGGATCGCCAGCCGCGCCGCCAGCCCGCGATGCGGTGCGGCTGTGTCGTCTCGCCGCATGGGGGTGATGGCCATCGGGCTTTAGTCCGGTTCAATCGGTGCAAACGGCATCCGCCGCATCAGTCTAGCATTGGCCACATCGGGGTTCGAGGGCGGCTGCACATTCGCGGGCAAGAATTCAAGCGGAAATCCGACCATGTGAGCGGCCATGCATCCCTATCGAAATAGCGGTTGAAACTTGAGCCCAGATCGCGTTTGCTTATGGGACGAATTGTACCAAGAGCCCGTAAAGGGCCGGCAGGGGAGGACTGACTGTGCCTCGTACCGCCACGGCGGTCATCGGGCTCGCGGGCATGTTTGTCGCCGGGTGTACCGCCGGCGCAAGCAACGCATCGCAATTTGACAATCGCTACATGACGTCGCTTTGAGGCCCGCGCTGACGCGCGGGTGGCGCGTTTTTCGGTAAGTTCAAATGAAATCCAGAGGGAGGATACGCAATGACTGAAAAATGGAAAGACGAGGCTTGGTCGCAAGACATTTGGTACAGCGGCAAGATCACCCGCCGCACAGCCCTCGGCTGGGGCGGCGGCGTGCTGGGCGCGGCCATGCTGGTGCCGGCGCCGTGGCAAGCGGCGTTCGGCCAGACTGCGCCGTACAAGATCGGTTCGCTGCAACCACTCTCGGGCGCCGGCGCTGCCGGCGGCAAGACCGCGCTGGTCGGCGTGGAGATGGCGATCGACCGCATCAACAAGGCGGGCGGCATCAATGGCCGGCCGGTCGCGCTCGTGGCGGCGGACGATGAGTCCAAGCCCGACGTCGGCCGCCGCAAGACCGAAAAAATGTTGCTTGAGGACAAGATCGACGTGCATGTCGGCGGCTTCCTGTCCAACATCTGTCTCGCCTGCATGCCGGTGTTCGAGGAAACCAAAGTCGTCAACATGATCGGCGTGTGTCTCGATACCACGCTGACCACTAGCAAATGCAACCGCTACAGCTTCCGGACATTCGATTACGCGCCGGCGCAGGCGGTGGCGATCGCGCCCTATCTGGTCAACAAGATGGGCAAGAAGTGGCACATCGCCTTTGCCGATTACTCTTGGGGCCAGTCGACGCGCGACGCCTATACGGCGGAAATCAAGAAGCTGGGCGGCGAGGTGGTCGGCACCACCGGCATTCCGCTCGGCACCGCCGACATGACATCGTTCCTGTCCAAGATTCAGGGCAACTTCGACGGCTTGTTCGGCATCTTTTTCGGCAAGGATGGTGTCACCATCGGCAACCAGGCCTTCGATCTCGGCCTCACCAAGAAGTACAAGTGGGCGGGCGACGGCGCGATCGCCGAGTCGGTCAACCTGCCGGCGCTTGGCAGCAAGATCGAGGGTTTCGTTGGCATCAACCGTTATATTCCGGTGTTCGAGGGCCCGCTCAATACGCCATCGCATAGGAAGTTCTTCGATGACGCCAAGGCGCGCCTGTTGAAGATCGACTCGTCCGGTCCGCTGCCCGATCGCTACGTGCAGTCGAACTTCGAGGCGATGAACGCCCTCAAGATCGGCATGGAGAAGTCGAAGTTCCAGGGCCGTCAGGACACCATGAAGCTGATCGAGGCGCTCGAAGGTCTCGTGATGAAGGAAGGCGACGACTTCCCGCAAGGCGGCGGCTTACTGCGCAAGGAAGATCACCAGGCCTTCATCCGGCAGTTCATTTTCGAGATCAAGGGCGGCAAGCATAAGATTATCGAGACCGTCGCGGGCGATAAGACCATCGTCCCGCCGGCCTGCAAGTTCGCCTCTGCGTAAGTGAGCGTGCAAGCATCGACCGACACGCGCTCCCCGGCGGCAAGCCGGGGAGCGGCGGCGCCCATCCTGAAGACCGAATTGTTGACCGTCCGTTTCGGCGGATTGGCCGCGCTTTCCCAAGTCAATTTCGAGGTGGCGCGCGACGAAGTGCGCGCCATCATCGGGCCGAATGGGGCGGGCAAGAGCACCTTCTTCAATTGCCTGACCGGCGTGCTGCGGCCGACCGGTGGGCGCATCGTATTCAATGGCGACGACATCACCGGGCTGCCATCGAACGCGATTTCGCAAAAAGGCATCGCGCGCTCCTATCAGATCACCAATATCCTGCCCAACGCCACGGTGCTGGAAAACGTGCGCATCGCCGCGCAGTCGCGCCGGCACGCCTGGAATATGACCGCCCATCACAGCGCCTTCACCGACATCAACGAGAAGACGGAATCCGCGCTCGAGTCCGTCGGGCTGCGCAGCAAGGCGCATGAGCTGGCCGCCAATCTGTCGCATGGCGAGCAGCGCAATCTCGAAATCGGCATCGCGCTCGCCACCGAGCCGCTCCTGCTGTGCCTGGACGAGCCGACCGCCGGCATGAGCACGGCCGAGACGCATGACACCATGCAATTGGTCAAGAGTATCGCCAAGGACCTGACAATTCTGATCGTCGAACATGACATGCAGGTGGTCATGGAACTCGCCGACCGCATCACCGTGCTGCATTACGGCGAAATTCTCGCCGAGGGCACGCCGGATGAAATCCAGCGGAATCCCAAGGTGCTGGAGGTTTATCTCAAGACATGAACGCCGCCAGCCCCAGCACGCAGCCGCTCGTTCTGGTCGAGGACGTGCACACCTACTACGGCAAGAGCCATATCCTGCATGGCGTCTCATTGCAGGTGGGCCCCGGCGAGGTGGTCGGCCTGTTAGGGCGCAACGGCGTCGGCAAAAGTACCACGCTCAAGACCATCATGGGGCTGGTCAATCCGAGCCAGGGCAAGATTCAACTCAACGGCAACTCGATCGCCGGAATGCCGGCGCACAAGCTCGCCCGTCTCGGCATTGCCTATGTGCCGGAAGACCGGCGCATTTTCCGCCTGCTCACGGTCATGGAAAACCTGCGCACCGGCCTCGACCGTCACGGCGTGACGGACGATAAAAAACAGGCGCTGCTCGACAAGGTGTTCACGTTCTTTCCGGTGCTGGCCGAGCGGCGCAACCAGGCCGGCGGTACGCTGTCGGGCGGCGAGCAGCAGATGCTGGCGATTGCGCGCGCCATGATGCTGGAGCCCAAGATCATCCTGCTCGATGAGCCGACCGAAGGCCTGATGCCGCGCATGGTGTCGCAGATCAGGCACATCATCGACGTGCTGCATAACGAAGGCGTGGCGATCCTGCTGGTCGAGCAGAACGTGCCGCTGACGCTAGCGGCGAGCCAGCGCGTCTATCTGATGGAGAAGGGGCTGGTGCGCCACCATTGCGCCGCCTCCGACATCAACGTGAACGACCCCGTCATCAAGCAATATTTGGGAGTGTGATTCATGGACACGCTGGTCCATTTTTTCCAATCCATTCCCTACGATCAGATCGTGATCCAGACCATGAACGGGATCGTCACCGGCATGATCCTGGCGCTGGTCGCTTCCGGCCTCACGCTGATTTTCGGCATCATGGATGTGGTGAATTTCGCGCATGGCGAATTGTTCATGCTGGGCGCTTATGTCGGCGTCATCGTGTTGGTGGCGACCGGCAGTTTCTGGATGGCGCTCGTCCTCGCCTCGCTGGTGGTGGCGATCCTGGGCGCGGCGCTGCAAATCGTGACGCTGCGCCCGCTGATCGGGCGCGATCCGCTCAACACGATCCTCGCCACCTTCGGCATTTCGCTCATTTTGCAGAACTACGCGCTCTGGCAGTTCGGTCCGGTGGCGCGCAAGATCAACGAGCCGATCACCACCCATTTCAATCTGTTCTATCTGGAATATCCCTGGTACCGGCTGGTCATCGCCGCGCTCTCGGCCGCCATCATCGGCAGCTTCTGGCTGTTCCTCAAATACGGAAAATTCGGCGTTTGGATCCGCGCCACCACGCAGGACCGTGTGATGGCGCAGGCGATGGGCATCCCGGTTCCATGGGTCCACACCGGCGTGTTCGCCATCGGCGCCGGCATGGCGGCAGCGAGCGGCGTGCTGTTCGGCCCGCTGGTCGGCGTCAATCACGCCATGGGGCTCGATTGGGTGCTGAAAGCCTTCATCGTCGTCGTGGTCGGCGGCATGGGCAATCTCGGCGGCTCGATCGCCGCCGCCATCTTCATCAGCCTGCTTGAATCCTACGCCTCGATCTGGATGAACCCGTCGCAGGCGGTGATCGTGTCCTTCGTCGTGCTGATCCTCACATTGTTATTCCGTCCCACCGGCCTGTTCGTACCGACACCGAAATGATCAAACACTCCAACAAAACCTATTGGATCGGATTTTGCGTCGTGCTGGCGCTGCTGATCGTAGCACCTCTGGTGCTGCCGGAATTCTGGCGCCGCTTTCTGACCGAGATCCTGATCTGGGGCCTGTTGGCGATGTCGTCCGATATTTTGATCGGCTACACCGGCATGATCTCGTTCGGTCACTCGGCGTTTTTCGGCCTCGGCATGTATGGCGCGGCGGCGGCGCTGCTGCTGGTCAGTCCGCCCAATATGTGGATCGCCATCGGTTTCGGCTTGGTCGCCGCGGCCATCGTTTCGCTGTTCGTGGCTTATTTCTCCACGCGGCTGCGCGACATCTATTTCGCCATCACCACGCTGATTTTCAGCCAGATCTTCTACGTCATCATTTTCACCTGGACCGAAGTCACCGGCGGCGAAAACGGGCTTGCGTTCAGCCGCCCGCAGCTGTCGATCCCGGGGATTTACTCGACACCCTTCACCACCGAGACGCTGCACTGGTTCGTGCTGGCGGTGGTGACGGCATCCTATCTGATCTTGCGGCGCGTCACGCAGTCGCCGTTCGGCATGGTGCTGCAATCGATCCGCGAGAACGAACCGCGCACCCGCGCCATCGGCTATCCGGTCGAGCGCTACAAGATCGTGGCGGTGATGCTGTCGGGACTGTTCGCGGGGCTCGCCGGCGTGCTCTACGCGATCCAGAACAAGTTCGCAGCGCCCGATTTCGTCTACTTCCTGATCTCGGGCGAGACCGTGATCTTCAACGTCATGGGCGGTATCGGCACGCTGGTCGGCCCGATCGTCGGCGCCGGATTCTTCCTGATGTTACGCGAATTGCTGTCGCGCATGTTCGGCGATCAGTTCCCGTATCTGATCCCGCTCGGATTCATCTTCATCGCCATGATCATCTTCCTGCCGCAAGGCCTGCTCGGCTTCGCACGAAGATGGCTTAACCGGTAGCGCTTTTCGGGATCATGCGCTTACGAGTTTGGCGCTCTTGTGCGCTCGAAGGCCGGTTCGTTTTTTGCGAACGACGCAAACCAAGCCGCCAATTTTGGGTGCGCCTGCCGCCATACCACCGGCTTGCGCCAGTCGAGATAGGCGAGCGCGCAAACTAAGCCGATGGCGACGATATCGGTCTTGGCCGGATCGGGCGGTGCCGCCTCGAAAGCCGCCAGCGCGCGGATCGCTTTGCCGCGCTGATGCGTGAGCCAGCGTTCCGAATGCGTGCCCGGATCGCGAAAGCGGTTCTCATAGACCATCAGGATCGCGGCCTCGGTAATGCCGTCGGCCAGCCGCGCCAGCGTCAGCGCCTTGAAGCGCGCCAGCCCGCGCGCCGGCAACAGCTGCTCGCTGCCCGCCACGTCGGCCAGAAACTCGATGATCACGCCGCTGTCGTAGATCGCGCTGCCGTCGGGCAGCAGCAGGCAGGGCATTTTGCCGAGCGGGTTCTCAAGGCGCAGCGTGTCGTTTTCGTCGAGCGTATCGGCGGGAACGACCGTCACCCGGCTGCCCAGTCCCAGCACATCGACCGCCATGCGCACCTTACGGCCGAACGGCGATGTCACCGTCGAGCGCAGCACGAATGTTTCGGAACCGGTCGGCATGGATGAGCGCGCGCTATTTCTGCGTCGGCACGCCGGCGTCCTTGATGACCTTCGCCCATTTCTTGATCTCGCTGTCGATGAAGGCGCGGAACTGGTCGGGTGTATCGCCGACCAAAATTGCGCCTTGGCTCGAGAGCTTGGCAACCACGCCGGGATCGCGCATGGCCTCGACCGTCGCTTTGTTCAATATGGCGACGATGGCCGGGGGCGTGTTGGCCGGCGCCACCATGCCATACCAATTTTCGGTTTGCAGATCGGGCATGCCGGCTTCCGTGGTGGTCGGGACATTGGGTGCGCTGGGGACGCGCGCCCGCGCGCCGACGGCGATCGGCTTGAGCTTGCCGGCTTCGATCTGCGGCAGCAGGATCGGCAGATCGAGGAACACCATTTGCACCTGCTGGCCGAGCAGATCGTTCACGGCGGGCGCCGCGCCGCGATAGGGCACGTGGACGATGTCGATCTTGGCCGTGAGCTTCAACAATTCGCCCGCTAGATGCGGCATGCTGCCGGGACCGGACGAGGCGAAGTTGAGCTTGCCGGGCTGCGCTTTGGCGAGCGCGATCAGTTCTTTCATGTTGTTGGCGGGGACGCTGGTCGCCACCACGAGCATTTCCGGCACTTTGGCCACCAGCGTGATCGGTTGCAGGTCTTTCAGCGTATCGTAGGCGACCTTCTCCAGGCTGGGGCTGATCGCCAGCGCGCCGGCGCTGGTGATGGCGATGGTGTAGCCATCGGGCGGCGATTTCGCGACCACGTCGGTGCCGAGAACGCCGCCTTGGCCTCCGCGGTTGTCGATCAATACATTTTGCTTGAGAATTTCGGTCATCCGCTGCGCGATCGTGCGCGCGATGATGTCGTTCGGCCCGCCGGGCGGGAAGGGCACGATCAGCTTGATCGGCTTGTTCGGAAAATCCTGCGCCAGCGCCAAAGCCGGGCATAGCAAGGCAAGCGCGATCAGCAGCGGCTTCAGAGCCTTCACGGCGATCCTCCCATTGCATTATTTAAAGCTTTGAGCCGAACGTAGCCGCGGCGCGCCGTTCCGTCTATATGTCGCGAGGCCCGCGACGCACGGAGCAGTAGAGCCGATGGCAAACGAAAAGATCGACATTTTGGTGCTGGAGGGCGACGGCATCGGCCCCGAAATCACCGCCGCCACGCTGGCTGTGCTGCGTGCAACCGGCGCCAAGTTCGTGCTCGGACTGACGTTCGAATCCGCGGTGGTCGGCTGGGCCGCGCATAAGGCCGTGGGAACGACATTTCCCGATTCCGTCGAAGTCGCCGCCAAGGCCGCCGATGGCGTGCTGCTCGGCCCGGTGTCGCACAACGATTATCCGCCGCGCGAGCAGGGCGGGCTCAATCCGTCCGGCGAATTGCGCAAGCGGCTCGATCTCTACGCCAATATCCGCCCGGCGCGCTCGCGCGAGGGCTTTCCGCCGCGCTGCGGCAAACCGCTCGACCTCGTCATCGTGCGCGAGAACACCGAGGGCTTCTATGCTGACCGCAACATGCATCAAGGCTCCGGCGAATTCATGCCGACGCCGGATCTGGCGCTGGCCGTGCGCAAGGTTACGCGCGCGGGCTCGACGCGCATCGCGGAGGCCGCGTTCAAGCTCGCCATGCAGCGCCGCAAACATGTGACAGCCGTGCACAAGGCCAATGTGCTGCGCGTGTCGGACGGGCTGTATCTGGAATGCGTGCGCGCGGTGGCCGCGCGCTACAGCCAAGTAAAATACGAGGAGCGCATCATCGACGCCATGGCGGCGCTGTTGATCCGCGACGCCCGCGCCTTCGACGTCATCGTCACCACCAACATGTTCGGAGATATTCTCTCGGACGAAGCCTCCGAGATTGCCGGCAGCCTCGGCCTGGCGGCTTCGCTCAATGCCGGCAGCCACCACGCGGTGGCGCAGGCCCAGCACGGCTCGGCGCCCGACATCGCCGGCAAAAATATCGCCAACCCGGCCTCGCTGATCGGCTCGGCGGCGATGCTGCTCGCCTGGCTCGGCGAGCGCAGAGGCGACGGCAAGCTCGTGCGCGCCGGCGCGGCGATTGAGGCCGCGCTCGACCGCGTCATCGCCAAGCCGGACGGCCGCACACCCGACCTGGGCGGCAAACTTGGCACCGAAGCGTTCGGCGCGCTAGTCGCCAAAGCGGTGGCGGAAATCAAGGAATGACGCCGGGAGTGACGAAAGCTACTCTAGGCAGAAATCTTGCTTCTATCGGATGACACAGGGGATCAATCCGCCATGGCAGGCCCTCCGCTCGACGACTTCATCGTGGCCGCCGCTGCCGCGCTCGATCTGCCGCTGCAACGGGAATGGCAGGCCGCCGTGAAGGCCAATCTCGAGGTCACGCTCAAGCACGCCGCCACGGTGGCGGAATTCGCGCTGCCGGACGCGGCCGAGCCAGCGCCGGTCTTCAAGGCCTGACGCATGGAACAAGATTTATCGTGGGCCAGTGCGGCCCAGATCGCGCGGTCAGTCGCCACGGGTGAGACCACGGCGCTGAATACGGTCGACGATGCCTTTGCGCGAATCGAAGAGCATAATCCCACGCTCAATGCCTTCACCGCCATCACCGTCGAGCGCGCCCGTGCGCGCGCCAAAGCAGTCGACGCCGCGCGCGACAAAATGAGCCTGCCGCTCGCCGGCGCGCCCTTCGCGGTCAAGAATCTGAATGACATCGAAGGCCTCGCGACCGTCGCCGGCTCCAAGATCAATCGCGCGCATCCGCCTGCGAAAAAAGATTCCCCGCTGATCGAACGCCTGGAAGCGGCCGGCGCGGTGCTGGTCGGCGCGCTCAATATGGGCGAATACGCCTACGACTTCACCGGCGAGAACATTCACGACGGCCCCTCGCGCAATCCGCATGACGTGACGCGCATGACCGGCGGCTCGTCGGGCGGCTCGGGCGCGGCGGTGGCCGGCGGCCTGGTGCCGCTCGCGCTTGGTTCCGACACCAATGGGTCCATCCGCGTGCCGGCCTCGCTGTGCGGAATATTCGGATTGAAACCGACTTACGGACGGCTGACGCGCGCGGGTTCATTTCCATTTGTGGTGAGCCTCGATCATCTCGGCCAGCTCGCACGCTCAACGCGCGATCTCGCGCTCAGTTACGATGCTATGCAGGGCTTTGATGCGGACGATGCGGCTTGCGTCAATCGCGCGGTCGAGCCCACAAGCGCGCTGCTCGAGCGCGGCATTGGAGATCTGCGTATCGCGGTCGCCGGCGATTATTTCCGTAAAGGAGCCTCGCCGCAAGCGCTCGGCGCGCTCGATCATGTTGCGAAAGCGCTTGGCGCGACAACGGCGATTGAAATTCCGCAAGCCGCGCGTGCCCGCGCCGCGGCCTATGTGATTACCGCCACCGAAGGCGCAGCGCTGCATCTCGACCGGCTACGCAAGCAGGCTAACGATTTCGACCCCGCCGTGCGCGACCGCTTGCTGGCCGGCGCCATGGTGCCGTCGACTTTTGTTGTGAAGGCGCAGATTTTCCGCCGCTGGTATCGCGAGCGCGTGCTGGACCTGTTCAAGCAGTGCGACGCGATACTGGCGCCGGCGACGCCTTGCAGCGCGCCCGAAATCGGCCAGCAGACTTTCACCCTCGACGGCGTCGAACTGCCGGTGCGGCCGAACATGGGGCTTTATACGCAGCCGATTTCCTTTATCGGCCTGCCGGTAGTTGCCGTTCCGGTGTCGCTCAAGCCGCTGCCGATCGGCGTGCAGATCATTACCGCGCCCTGGCGCGAAGACATCGCGTTGCGCATTGCCTACGCGCTGGAACGGATGGGCGCCGCCGCCGCGCCGAGGCCAACTCTTTAGGGAGAATGAAAATGGACATCGACCTGCCGGAGGTCGTGGCTGAGGTGCGTGCCGCCTTCGACGCCTACGAGAAAGCGCTGGTGACAAACGACGTGGCGGCGCTGACCGAAATGTTCCGCGATGATGCGCGCACCATCCGCTATGGCGCCGGCGAAATTCTCTACGGCTCCGCCGAGATCAAAACGTTCCGCGCCGCTCGCTCGCCGGTAGCGCTCGGCCGCACGATCTCGCGCACGGTGATCACCACCTATGGCCGCGAATTCGCGGTGGCCTCGACGCTCTACGAGCGCCCCTCCGCGCTCGGAAAAATCGGCAGGCAGATGCAGACCTGGGTGAAATTTGGCGACGGCTGGCGCGTGGTGGCCGCGCATGTCAGCCTGATCGACAAGCCTTAAATTGGAAACGCCGCGGCCCGCAAGCCGCGGCGTTCACTATGCAAAATAGAATCTCAGTCCGACTGGACTCCGCTGGCCTTGATCGGCGCTTCCCATTTCTTGACTTCACTCGCGACGAACTTGCCGAGCCATTCCGGGCTCTGCTGGTCCTTCTTTGCAGCCGTGGCGCCGAGGCCCTTCAGGCGCTCCTGCACCGACGGCGTCTCGATCGCGCCGATCGCCGCGGCGTTGAGCTTCTTCACCACATCGGCGGGCGCGCCTTTCGGCAGGAACAAGGAACTCCAGGTGTAAGCCTGCACGTCGAGGCCCTGTTCGCCGGTGGTGGCAAGATTCGGCAGTACCGGCGAGCGATCCTTGGTCATGATCGCGATGCCCTTCACCTTGCCGCCGTCGATCTGCGCCTTGCCGCTGGCAATGATGTCGCACAGAAAGTCGATGCGGCCGCCGATCAGGTCCTGCATTGCCGGTCCGGTGCCCTTGTAGGGTACGTGCACAAGTTTCGTTCCCATCGCGCTGTTGAGCACGACGCAAGCCAGATGGGTCGCCGAGCCGGCGCCGGCCGAGCCAAATTGCATCTTGTCTTGATTGGCTTTGGCGTAGGCGACGAATTCCTTCAAGTTGTTTACCGGCAGATCCGGCCGCGTAATGATCGCAATCGGCGTTTCGGCCAGGAACGCGACCGGCGTGAAATCAGTCACGACGTTATAGAGCGGGTGCTTGTACAGCGTCTGGTTCTGCGCGTGCGTGCCGACGCTGCCAAGAACAAAGGTGTAGCCGTCGGGCTTGGCGTCGGCGACGCGCTTGGAGCCGGTCATGCCGCCGGCGCCGCCGACATTTTCGATCACCACGGTTTGGCCGAGCAGTTCGGTCATCCGCTGAGCGATGATGCGGCCGATGGTGTCCTGCGGGCCGCCGGCGGCGAATGGAATGATCATCGTTACCGGACGGTCCGGAAAATTCTGTGCCCCGGCCGATCCGGTCAGCGCGAGCATGGCGGTCAATGCCACCGCGAACATTGTTTTTTTCATTGGAAATCCTCCTTGTTCGGGAAAACTCTTGCGCCGTTGGCGATGGAAATCAAGGCCGCTAGCCGGCCTCGACGACCTCTTCCGGGAACTGGTGCAGCCGGTCGCCCGGCCCATTGCCGCCGATCAGGTAATTATCGCACAGCCAGTTGAGATAACCGGCGTGGATATAGGTCGGGTGCACGACGATATTCATGTCCTTTTCGATGGTCATCGGCTCGTCGTTGCGCACCAGCGGGCGCTCGACCAGATCGTAGCCCTGGCCGTGGCAATAGAGCCGCGCCTCCATCGGCCTCCCGTTCTTGCGCATGAAGGCGTTGAAGCCGTCCCACACCGCCTTGCAGGGCGTGCCCGGTTTGAGCAGATCGAGCGTCACGCGGCGCGCCTCCATGACGAAGGCGAGCTCGTCCTTCATCGCCTGCGGCACCTTGGCACCCACCACACAGGAGCGGCCCAATTCGGTGTACATGCCGCCCGGTCCGTTATCCTCCACCAGCAGCGCGATCTGGTCGCCTTTCTGGATCACGCGGTTCTGCAAATGCCGGTTGGCGAATTTCGACGGCGTGCCGAGCGGCATCGAGGCGCACAGATAAATCCCGTTCTCGCTGCCGTGGCATTGGCTGTAATGCTGCGCGACCGCGGCCACCTCGGTGTCGCGCATGCCGGGCTTGGCGGCAGCGAAAGCGGCACGCATGGCGCCGTCCTGCATCAGCGCCGCGCGCTTGACCAGTTCCATTTCCTCCGGGCTCTTGATGACCTTGATGCGGTCGACCAAGTCGGAAGCATCGACGTAGCGCGCTTTCGGAAACGTGCGTTTGACGTAATCGAGCAGCGCATAGGACATCTGATAGGTGCCGACATAGCCGATAGTGGCATTGCGGAACGGCTCCAGCGCTCGTCCCGCGAGCTCGGAATCGTAATCCTTGGTGTAATGCGCCGAGGCGTAGCTCGGCGTGGTCATGATCTGCTTCACGCCGCGCCAGTTGATGTCGCCTTGCGCCGTGGTCTCGGAGCCGCCGAACGGTCCCTGACATACAACGGTCATCTCGTCGTCGCGCGGAAACACCACCGTGTTGGGATAGCCGTTGGTCGCCGGCATGTCGGTGAAATAGCGCACATAGCCGCCCATGTGATCGTTGTTGTTCTGCATCAGCAGCACGTCGATCTTTTCTTTTTCCATGGCGGCGCGAACGAGACGCCAGCGGCGCTCCAGCTCAGGCGTCGAGATCGGCGTGTTCAGACGTTCGGACAAAGTCATGGCTTAATTTCCCCAGGATGCGGGCTTGCGCACGATATTGATCATGTTCTTGAGATCGTTGTTGAGAAACCTGGCCATATTGCCGGCGATGGTCGGCATGGCGCGATCCTCGTAGCCTTCGGAATAGCCGCCGAGATGCGGAAAAATCGTGATGTTTTTCGCCTTCCACAGCGGGCTGTCGGGCGGCAGTGGCTCCTCGGAAAACACATCGAGGGCGGCGCCGGCGATGCGGCCGGCCTCAAGCGCTTCTATCAGTGCGGGCTCATCGACCACGCCGCCGCGCGCGACATTGATGAGAAAAGCGGACGGCTTCATGGCGGCGAGCAACTTGGCGCCGACGATGCCGCGCGTCTCGGGTGTCAGCGGCGCCAGCGCCACCAGAAAATCGAAATCAGGCGCAACCTTCAACAAATCCTGCCGCACGACCATGCGGTCGAAGCCGGGCGCGCTGCGCGGGGCGCCGCTGATGCCGATCACGGTCATGCCGAACGCCTTGCAGATCGGCGCCAGATATTCCGCAATCAAACCGACGCCGAGAATGCCGACGGTCTTGCCGGTGAGCAGCCGCGCCGGCCAGCGTTGCCAGTCGCTTTTGTCCTGCGCGCGGGTCGAGTGCGGCATGTCGCGGGCGAGCGAGAACATATAGGCGATGGTGGCTTCCGACACCGGCGCGCCGTGGATGCCGCGAATATTGGTGACGACGACCTCTTTGCCGAGCGAGGGCAGGTCGACGATATTGTCGACGCCGGTGCCGAGCGCCTGGATCCATTTCAGTCTGGGCGCATCGCGCACCACATGGTCAGCCATGGGCGGCGAAAAGCACAACAGGATGTCGGTGCTGGCGATATAGGGGCCGACATCGTTATGATGGCCGACCACATGGATGGTCAGCTGTGGAAACCGCTCCAGCAGCATGGCCTTGTATCGGGCTCGCATCGCTTCCTGGACTTCGGTGAGAATGAGCAGGTTTGGCATGGCGGTGACGTATAGTGGCAAATGCGCCTTTGGGAAATAACCGTGCGCAGCTGGCCCGCATGGTGGGTCTGGGCTAACGTGCGATGGGAACGCAGCTTGAAGAGGATGACGTCTTATGCCGATCGATCTTGCTGCCGTGGACTGGTTCTATGTCGGGGTGCTGGCGGTGTTTGTCTTCCTGGCGACCCTCATCGGCAACCTGCTGTCCTTCAACCACCGCGGCATGGCGGCTCTGCTGTCGGCGCTGGCCTTTGTGGCGATCTTCGTGGCCTGGACCTATTATCCGCACGGCTTGCCATTGCCAACATCCATGACAGGTCAAAAATCTCAGCCTGCTGCAGCCGCGCCGCCTACGACAGCGGTTCCAGTCACGCCGCAAAGGCCGCGCAACCCGGTTACCGACATCACGCCGCCGGCGACACCGCGCTAGGCGCATCCCGGATTGACCTTTCGCGGCGCCATAGTCCATGTAAAGCTTGACTGGTCCGGGAGAGTGGTGGAGTTGCATGAAGAAAGTTTATCCCGACGCGAAATCGGCGCTGGACGGCGTGCTCAAGGACGGCATGATGATCATGGCTGCCGGCTTCGGCCTATGCGGCATGCCGGCGACGCTGATCGAAGCCATCCGCGATTCCGGCGTCAAAAACCTCACCTGCGTTTCCAATAATGCCGGTATTGACGGCGCCGGTTTGGGGCTGCTGCTGGAAACGCGGCAGATCAAGAAAATGATCGCGTCCTATGTCGGCGAGAACAAGCTGTTCGCGCAACAATTTCTGGCCGGCGAACTCGAGATCGAATTCAACCCGCAAGGCACCATGTCCGAGCGCATCCGCGCCGGCGGCGCGGGCATCGCTGCTTTCTATACCAAGACCGGCGCAGGCACCGACATCGCCAAAGGTAAAGAAGAACGCATCTTCAACGGCGAGCGCTACATTATGGAAACGGGTCTGGTCGCGGATCTCTCGGTCGTTCATGCCTGGAAAGGCGATACCGAAGGCAACCTGGTGTATCGCAAGACCGCGCGGAATTTTAACCCGATGATGGCGACCGCTGGCCGCGTTACCGTGGCCGAGGTCGAGCACCTGGTGCAGCCGGGCGAGCTCGATGGCGATATGGTTCACACGCCGGGCATTTACGTCCAACGTATCATTCACACCACCGCCGAGAAGCGCATCGAGCAGCGCACCGTGCGCAAGCGAGCCTAAAGGAATTCACCCATGGCATGGACCCGCGATCAGATGGCCGAACGCGCGGCCAAGGAATTACGCGACGGCTTCTACGTCAATCTCGGCATCGGCATTCCGACGCTGGTGTCGAATTACATTCCCAAAGGCATGACCGTGCAGCTGCAAAGCGAAAACGGCATGCTCGGCTTCGGGCCGTTCCCCTATGAGGGCGACGAGGACCCCGACTTGATCAATGCCGGCAAGCAAACCGTTACCGAGCTGCCGACCACCAGCTATTTCTCATCGGCCGATTCATTCGCCATGATCCGCGGCGGCCATGTTGACATCGCGCTCTTGGGCGCCATGCAGGTGGCTGAGAACGGCGATCTCGCCAACTGGATGATCCCCGGCAAGATGGTCAAGGGCATGGGCGGCGCCATGGATTTGGTCGCAGGCGTCAAGAAGGTGGTGGTGATTATGGAACACACCGCCAAGGACGAGCCGAAGCTGCTGCACAAATGCAATCTGCCGCTCACCGGCGCCGGCGTGGTTGATATGGTGATCACCGATTTGGCGGTGTTCAACATCGACCGCAAGGGCAGCGGCATGACGCTGATCGAACTCGCACCCGGCGTGACGGTGGACGAAGTGAAGAAGAAGACCGAGGCGAGCTTCAAGATCGACGCCAAGCTGAAACACTAAAGAATTACGCGCCGCGCGGCACCGCCAGCGGCGATTTACCGCGCGCGACGTAAGCGCCATCGCCGGCTTTGCCCACGAGTTTGCCGTCGCGTACCACGAATTTGCCGCGCAGCATGGTCGAGACCGGCCAGCCGGTGACTTCGAGCCCTTCATAGGGCGTGTAGTCGCAGCCGCCATGCATCAGGCTTTGCGAGATCGTCACCTGGCGCTTCGGGTCCCAGATCGCGATGTCGGCGTCGGAGCCGACCGCGATCGTGCCTTTCACCGGATAAAGCCCATAGGTTTCGGCATGATTGGTCGCGGTGAGTGCTACGAATTCATTGAGCGTGATGCGGCCCTTGCCGACGCCTTCCGAGAACAAAATGGGAAGGCGCGTCTCGACGCCGGGAATTCCGTTCGGCACCCAGCGGAAGCTGGTCTTGCCCTTGGGCAATAGTTTCCCCTGCGGGTCGTCGTAGCGGAACGGGCAGTGGTCGGACGAGAACAGCGAGAAGATGCCTTGCTGCAATCCGTCCCAGCAGGTGGCCTGGCTGGCTTTGTCGCGCGGCGGCGGCGAGCAGACATATTTCGCGCCCTCCATATTGAGGCCGTCGAGGTCTTGCTCGGTCAGCAGCAGATATTGCGGGCAGGTCTCGCCGTAAATCTTAAGGCCGCGCGCCCGCGCGCGTACGATCTCCTCCATCGCCTCGCCGTTGGATACATGCACGATCATGATCGGCACATCGATCAGCTCGGCCAATGAGATGGCGCGGTGGGTTGCCTCGCGTTCGACCGGAATAGGCCGCGATGTGGCGTGATATTTCGGCGCCGTTTTGCCGGCCTGCTCCAGCCGGTCAGTCAAAAAACGGATGGCGTCGTAGTTCTCGGCATGCACCATCACCAGCGCGCCGGTCTCGCGCGCCACGCTCATCACCTTGAGCATTTCTATGTCGGAGAGCGCGAGCCCCTCATAGGTCATGAACACCTTGAACGAGGTATAGCCGTCCTTCACCAACGCAGGCAGTTCCTGGCCGAGCAAGCCGTCGGTGACGTCGGCGATGATAAGATGGAACGAAACGTCGATGTAACACTGGTCCTTCGCCTTGGCGTGATAGTCCTTCACCACCTGACGCAAGGACTCGCCCTTCTGCTGGAGCGCGAAGGGTAAGACCATGGTGTTGCCGCCGAAGGCCGCAGCCATAGTGCCGGAGGCGAAATCGTCGGCCATCACGATGCCCGGCGCCGAGGGCTGCGCGATGTGCACATGGCTGTCGATGCCGCCGGGCAGCACCAACATGTCGCTGGCGTCCACGATCTCGGCGGCTTGCCCGAGATCGGGGCCGAGCGCTGTGATTTTGCCAGCCGCAATCCCGACATCGCAGGAAAACGTCGAGGTCGCGGTTGCGACCGTGCCGCCGCGGATGATGGTGTCGAACGCCAAACGCTACTCCTTATTTGCCCGGTTAGGGCTTGATCGCCAGCAAGGGGTCATGCTCCATAGCGGCCCCGACCAGGATGCGTTCATGTTATCCGATGCCGACCGCAAGAAGGCCGCCGACATTCTGATGGCCGCGCAGAAGGAACGCAAACAGGCGGTCCAGCTGTCGGTGACATTTCCGGCCATCACCATCGAAGATTCCTATGCGATTTCCACGATTGTGGCCAACCGTAAAATCGCCGCCGGCGCCAGACTGATCGGCCACAAGGTGGGGCTCACTTCCAAGGCCATGCAAAGGTCGTCGATGATCGACGAGCCGGATTTCGGCTTCATCCTCGACGATCAGCTGATCGCCGATGGTGCCAAGGTGAAACACGCCGATTTCTGCAAGCCGCGGGTTGAGGTGGAACTCGCCTTTATTTTGGGCAAGCGGCTGCTCGGCCCCGGCATCGGCCTCACCGATGTGCTGCGCGCTACCGAATATGTCGTGCCGGCGATGGAGATCGTCGATGCGCGGTTGCAGGATCAGCGCAAGATTTTCGACACCGTGGCCGACAATGGTGCGGCGGCCGGCATCTGCATGGGCGGCCGCCCCGTCGGTCCGATGGATGTCGATCTGCGCTGGGTCGGCGGCATCATGTACAAAAATTCTGAGATCGAGGAGACCGGCTTGGCCGCCGGCGTGCTCGGCCATCCCGCGCTCGGCGTCGCCTGGCTCGCCAACAAGCTTGGGGCAATGGGTACCGCGCTCGAGCCCGGCCACATCGTGCTCGCCGGCTCGTTCACCCGCGTGGTATTTGCGCAAAAAGGCGATACGGTGCACGCCGATTACGGCCCGCTGGGCGGCATCGCCATTCAATTCATCTGAGAGAGTTATCGTTATGCAACGCAACGCCTTCAAGCACGCCATTGCCGCCGGCAAATTGCAGATCGGCTTGTGGTCGAGCCTGTGCAGCAATATCGCGGCCGAGATCATTTCCGACAGCGGTTTCGACTGGATTCTGCTCGACACCGAACATTCGCCCAACGAAATTCCCGATCTGGTCGGGCAGCTCCAGGCCATGCAGGGCAGCGCCACCACGCCGATCATCCGGCCGGCCTGGAACGATGCGGTTCTGGCCAAGCGCGCGCTCGACATCGGCGCGCAATCGCTGCTGTTTCCCTACGTGCAGAATGCCGAGGAGGCGCGGCGCGCGGTTGCCTCCACCCGCTATCCGCCGCAGGGCATTCGCGGCGTGTCGGTGGCGGCGCGCGCCAGCCGCTATGGCCGCACGCCAGAGTACCTCACCAGGGCCAATGCCGAGATCTGCGTACTGGTGCAGGTTGAAACCCGTTCCGCGCTCGGCGAGATCGAGGCCATCGCCGAGGTCGAGGGCATCGACGGCGTGTTCATCGGACCGTCGGATCTGGCCGCCTCGCTTGGGCATCTTGGAAATCCGCAGCATCCGGACGTGCAAAAGGCGATCGAAAATGCCGGCAAGCGGCTCAAGGCGGTGGGCAAGCCGGCCGGTATTCTCACCGGCAATGAGGAGGAAGCGCGCCGCTATATCGGCTGGGGCTATCTGTTCGTGGCGGTCGGCGCCGATGTCGGTCTGCTCGCGCGCAATGCCGACGCGCTGGCCAAGAAATTCAAAAGCTAGTTCAAGAGCTAATCATCGCCACCAGACGCAAGCCCGTGATCAGCGCGATTTCATCCAGCGCGGCGCTTCGCTCGGCCGCAGCGTTGTTGTGAAGTCGCCGGTCGAACTGCTTTAAAATCGAATCCCGCGTGTGCTGGCGCACGCAGATGATAAAGGGAAAGCCGAAGCGTTCGCGATAAGCGGTATTGAGCTGGGTGAAGCGGGTAAACTCGTCGGCGCTCAGCCGGTCGAGACCGAGGCTGCCCTGTTCGGCCTGTG
>SHVM01000111.1 GCA_009694265.1 Pseudolabrys sp. | reverse complement strand
CTGGTTCTCGCGCAGTTCTGCCGTCGGCGGCCGCGTGATGATGTTTTCCGGGATCACGACGCCGCCAGGCCCCATGGCGCCTTCCGGCTTCCAGGTGTTGCGCAGCCGGGTCAGACGGACGACATCGGTCTTGTAGAGATCCTTGATCGGATTGAAGCCGCCGTTCATATCGCCATAGAGCGTGGCGTAGCCGACCGACATTTCCGATTTGTTGCCGGTGGTCACCACCATGAGATTGAACTTGTTGGAGATCGCCATCAGGACCGTGCCGCGAGCGCGCGCTTGCAGATTTTCCTCGGTGACATCGCGCTTCAATCCGGCGAAAGCAGACGCGAGCGCGACCTCGATGCCCGCAACCGCGGGCGCAATCGGCAGCATCTCGTAGCGCACGCCCAGCGCCTTGGCGCAGGCGGCCGCATCGTCGAGCGATTCTTGCGCCGTGAACTTGTAGGGCAGCATGATGCAGCGCACGCGATCGGCACCGAGTGCATCGACCGCCATCGCCGCGCATAATGCGGAATCGATGCCGCCGGACAGGCCCAGCACCACGCCGGGAAAACCGTTCTTGTTGACATAATCGCGCAAGCCCAGCACGCAGGCCGCATAGTCTGCACGCTCCGCTTCGACGGCTTCGACCATCGGCCCTTTGTCGCAGCGCCAGGTGTTGCCCTGCCGAACCCATTGCGTGGTGACGATGGTTTCCTGAAACGCCGCGAGCTGGAAGGCGAGCGAACAATCGGCGTGCAGGCCGAACGACACGCCGTCGAACACGAGTTCGTCCTGCGCGCCGACCTGATTGACGTAAACCGTCGGGAGCCCGTGCTCGGTGACGCGCGCCACCGCGATGTTGAGGCGCACGTCACCCTTTTGCCGCCAATAGGGCGAGCCGTTCGGCACCACCAGAAATTCAGCGCCGGTCTCCGCCAGGCATTCGACAATCTCCTGGCCCCAGATGTCCTCGCAGATTGGAAGTCCTAAACGTACGCCGCGGAAATTCACCGGCCCCGGCATCGGGCCGGGCGCGAATACGCGCTTTTCGTCAAATACGCCGTAGTTCGGCAGATCGACCTTGTAGCGCAGCGCGCTAATCGCGCCGCCATCGAGCAACGCCACCGCGTTGTAGAGTTTGCCAGCGTCGAGCCAGGGCGTACCGACCAGCAAGGCCGGGCCGTCCCCCGCCGTTTCGCGGGCGAGCACTTCGATGGCGGAACGGCAGGCGGCCTGGAATGCCGGCTTGAGCACCAGATCCTCGGGCGGATAGCCGGCGATGAACAGTTCGGGGAAAACGACCAGATCGGCGCCCTGGGCAGCGGCGGTCAAGCGCGCACGGCGCACCTTCTCGGCATTGCCGGCGATGTCGCCGACCGTCGGGTTGAGCTGCGCGACCGCGATCGCAAGCTTATCGGAAGGGCGGGCGTTCATAACAATGATCTAGCGCCTGCCCCTGCGAACGGCAATCAGCTGCCAGGCACGCGAATAGCCGCTATGCCCGCCGGGGATTACAGCCCGGCCGCCGCCGGCATCGGCTTGGCGTGTGCGGAACGCACTTTCTTGAGCAATTCGGCCAGCAGGAAGGCGAGATCGATCGCCTGTTCGGCATTGAGGCGCGGATCGCAGGCCGTGTGATAGCGGTCGTTGAGATCGGCATCGGAAATGGCGCGCGCGCCGCCGGTGCATTCGGTGACGTTCTGCCCGGTCATTTCCAGGTGCACGCCACCGGCATAGGTGCCTTCCGCCGCATGCACGTCGAAGAAGCCGCGCACCTCTTTCAGGATCAGGTCGAACGGCCGGGTCTTGTAGCCGCTCGCCGAGGTGATGGTGTTGCCGTGCATCGGATCGCACGACCAGAGCACGACCCTGCCCTCGCGCTTCACCGCGCGCAGCAGCGCCGGCAGCTGTTCGCCGACCTTCTCGGCGCCGAAGCGGCCGATCAGCGTAAGGCGGCCGGCCTCGTTGTCGGGATTGAGGATGTCGATCAGGCGCAGCAGATCGTCGGGCTTGAGCGACGGCCCGCATTTGAGTCCAATCGGATTCTTGATGCCGCGGGCATATTCGATATGGGCGTGATCGTGCTGGCGGGTGCGGTCGCCAATCCACAGCATGTGGCCGGAGGTCGCGTACCAGTCGCCGGTGGTCGAATCGACGCGGGTGAACGCTTCCTCGAAGCCGAGCAGCAGCGCCTCGTGGCTGGTGTAGAAATCGGTGGTGCGCAGCTCGGGATGGCTTTCGAGATCGAGACCGCAGGCCTGCATGAAGCCGAGCGCCTCGGAAATGCGGTCCGACAATTCCACATAGCGCCGCGACTGCGGACTGTCCTTAACGAAGCCGAGCATCCATTGCCGCACGCTGGCGAGATTGGCATAGCCGCCTTGCGCGAAAGCGCGCAGCAGATTGAGCGTCGCCGCCGACTGGCGATAGGCTTCGATTTGGCGGCGCGGGTCGGGACGGCGCGCATCCTCGGTGAAGGCGATATCGTTGACGATGTCGCCGCGATAGCTCGGCAGTTCCTTGCCGTCGCGCTTCTCGGTCGGCGAGGAGCGCGGCTTGGCGAATTGGCCGGCAATGCGGCCGACCTTCACCACCGGCGACGCCGCGGCATAAGTGAGCACCACCGCCATCTGCAGAAACATGCGGAAGAAGTCGCGGATGTTATTGGCGCCGTGCTCGGCGAAGCTTTCGGCGCAGTCGCCACCTTGCAGCAGGAAAGCCTGGCCATTGGCGACGCGCGCGAGCGCCTTCTTCAGATTGCGCGCTTCGCCGGCAAACACCAGCGGCGGGAACGTCGCAAGCTGCTTTTCGGTATCGGCCAGCACCTGCCGGTCCGGATACACCGGGACCTGCTGTATCGGCTTTTTGCGCCAGCTATCGGGCGTCCAACGCTCGGGCATCACGAATTACTCCAACATTTTCGGGGGTTATATACGATCACCCCCGGCCAATGCCAGATATTCGAGAAGCCCAACGATTAGATGGTTATTCAGCCGCCGCGCGATCGTAGCTCGCGGCCTTCTCGCGCATGGTGACCAGTTCCTCGGCCGCGGTCGGATGCACGGCCATGGTGGCATCGAAATCGGCCTTGGTCGCCCCCATTTTCACCGCCACGCCGACCATCTGGATCAATTCGCCGGCGTCAGCCCCGGCTATATGACAGCCAACCACGCGGTCGGTGCTACCGTCCACCAGCAGTTTCATAAAACCGCGAGTATCGCGGCCGGAGAGCGTCGCCTTCATCGGCCGGAAGCTGGTCTTGTAAACATCGACCTTGGCGAGTTGCTCGCGCGCCTGTGTCTCGGTCAGCCCGATGACGCCAAGCTCGGGCTCGGAAAACACGGCAGTCGGCACATTGGCATGATCGACCGGGGTCGGCTTGCCGCCATAGACCGTGTCGGCGAAAGCATGGCCTTCGCGGATCGCCACTGGCGTGAGATTGACGCGGTTGGTGACATCACCGACGGCATAAATATTTTCTACCGTCGTCTTCGAGAATTCATCCACCGCGATGCCGCCTGTTTTGCCAAGCTTGACGCCTGCCGCTTCCAGGCCAAGTCCATGCACGTTCGGCTTGCGGCCGGTCGCGAACATGACCAGGTCCGTCATTACCTGTTCGTTATCGGACAATCCGACATCGTAGCCGTGATCCACCTTCTCGATCGCTGCCACGGTTTGCTTGGTAATGATCTTGATCCCGCGCTTTACCATCTCACCGCGCAAATGCTCGCGCAGATCGTCGTCGAACCCGCGCAAAATGTTTTCGCCGCGATAGACCAGCGTAACTTCAGTGCCGAGCCCGGCGAAAATCCCGGCGAATTCGACCGCGATATACCCGCCACCCTGAATCAGAATGCGCGCGGGCAATTGCTTGAGATGGAACGCTTCATTCGATGAAATGACGTGTTCAAGACCGGCGATCTGCGCGCCATGATACGGAGTGGCGCCGGTCGCGATCAGGATTGTTTCCGCACGCACGCGCGCGCCGGTCGTCAGGCGCACGGTATGGGCATCTTCCAGCACCGCCCGGGTTCTGACCAGTTTAACGTTGAAGCGTTCGAGCGTGCTGATATAGGCCGCTTCCAGCCGCGCAATTTCGCTATCCTTGTTGGCGATCAGCGCCGGCCAGTGGAATGTCGGCTGCGGCACGGTCCAGCCGAAACCGGCGGCGTCCTCGAATTCGGCGGAAAATCGTGAGGCGTAGACCAGAAGCTTCTTGGGCACGCAGCCACGGATGACACACGTGCCGCCAACGCGGAATTCCTCCGCGATCATGACGCGCGCGCCATAGCTCGATGCGATGCGCGCGGCGCGCACGCCGCCGGAGCCCGCCCCGATGACAAAAAGATCGACGTCGTGGTCCGCCATCGGCCACTATCGCCTTATTGTAAAAGCCTGCTGCACGGCGGTCCGGCCGTCGCTTGTCAAAGCGCGTGCCCTTTTTTCTTCATCTCGTCGCGCATCTTCGCCATCACTTCGTCGGACAGACCGTTCGCCCAATTTTGCGCGAATTTCAGGCTTGATTCGATGACCTTTGGCTGCTCGGCAAGCGCCTTCTTGCCGAGTGGCGATTTATAAAACGCGAGCACATCTTTGAGTTCCTGCTCGGAGAAGTGGGCCGCATAAAGCCGAGCCACCTCATTGGTCAGTTCGTCGAAACGCGGTCTTAAATCGGTGCGTATTTTGTTGGCGACCTCGGTGAGATCTTTGTTCAAGTTTGGGTTCTGTTGAAGCAAGAGAAACTTTGCTTGTTCGACCACACCAGCGATCAACGGGCCGAACAGCACAGCGGCGCCCGTGGTGGCCACTAATTCCTTGGCGATCAATAATGCCGCCGCCGACGGCTGCTGGGCGTGAGCGACGGGGCTCGATATGGTCAGCGCGATGGCGACAGCAGCCAAGCGGACTGTGCGTCTAGAGACTTGCAAGAAACTCATTATCGTAACTCCGTTTGGCCCGAGATATCAGGGCGATCAATGATCTTGATGCCGTCCGGTCCGCCAATGATGGCCATATGCGCAAGACCGACAAACAGACCATGCTCCATGACCCCCGGGATACCCGAAAGCGCATGCGCCATTGCCTTCGGATCGTCAATCCGGTCAAGCGCGGCATCGATGATCCAATGACCGCCATCCGTGACGAAAGCATGGCCGTCCTTGCCCAACCGTAGCGTCAGCGAGCCGGGCCTCTGAAGCGCGGCAATGGCCTTCTCCACCGCCCGCCGCGTCGCCGAAAAACCAAACGGGGTCACCTCGACCGGTAGCGGAAAGCGGCCAAGCCTGGCCACCCATTTACTCTGATCGGCGATCACGATCATGCGCGCGGAAGCCGCGGCAACGATCTTTTCCCGTAATAGCGCGCCGCCACCGCCCTTGATCAGGCTCAAATCGGGGCCAATCTCGTCCGCGCCATCCACAGTCAGGTCGAGCTCCGGCGTCTCGTCCAGGGTGGTCAGGGGGATTCCACAGCGCTTGGCGTCGGCATGGGTGGCCTCCGAGGTCGGCACCGCAACGATATCAAGGCCGGCGCGAACGCGTTCACCGACCAGCTCCACGAAATGCTTCGCGGTCGAACCGGTACCGAGCCCGAGCCGCATGCCGGGACGCACAAATTCGACGGCGCGAGCAGCAGCTGCGCGTTTCTGGACATCGGCGTTCATCGTGACCGGCCGAAATTTCGAGCGTGGATAAAGCTTATTATTGCCCAGCCTATCTAGCCCCGATTGCGCTGCCTGGGTAGCCGAAAATCGCTGCCCCGGAGGCCTTCCACTTTTCGGATTCATGCGCTAGCTGGTCCCACCATGCCCGCCCCCACAATCGTTTTCGACCTCGATGGCACCCTGGTCGATACCGCGCCCGATCTCATCGATACCCTCAATGTGGTGTTCGCGCGGGAGGGGTTGCCGCCTGTGCCGTACGCGACTGCGCGCAATCTGATCGGCGGCGGCGCCAGGGCGATGATCGCGCGCGGGATCGAGGCGGAAGGCGGCGTCCTTAAACCGGCAAAGCTCGAGCAAATGTTTGACGATTTCATCGCGCATTATACCGAGCACGTCGCCGACCGCTCGCAGCCGTTTCCCGGCCTCGTCGATGCGCTCGATGCGCTCGCCGCCGGTGGCTGCCGGTTTGCCGTCTGCACCAATAAACTCGAACGATTATCGATTCTGCTGCTCGAAAAACTCAAGCTTGCCGATCGCTTCGACGCCATCTGCGGGCAGGATACATTCCGCATCCAGAAGCCGGACCCGGAGATTTTGCGCCGCACGATTGCGGTCGCCGGGGGAAGTTTACAGCGCGCGATCCTGATCGGCGATTCCGCCACCGATATCCACACCGCCCGCGCGGCCGGTGTCCCGGTTATCGCCGTCGATTTTGGCTATAGCGAACGCCCGGTGTCCGAATTAGAGCCAGACCGCGTGATCAGCCATTTCGCGCAATTGCCGGCAGCGGTTGCCGCCATTTTCTTCCCCCCTCAATGATG
>SHVM01000110.1 GCA_009694265.1 Pseudolabrys sp. | reverse complement strand
CATTCTGCGTGCGCGGTGCAACTTTGCAAAGCCTGTCATTGCCGGGCTTGACCCGGCAATCCATCATGCAGAGAAGATGGACCCCCGGGTCAAGCCCGGGGGTAACCTAACCAATACCCCGCCACTCCCCGGCCACAGGCCCATCGTGACCATCATCGCCGATCCGCTGTTTTATATGCTGGCCGTTCCGGCCGTGATCGCGCTCGGGCTGTCGAAAGGCGGCTTTGCCGGCGCGGGGCAGATGGCGACACCGATGCTGGCGCTGGTCATGCCGCCGCTGGAGGCCGCCGCCATCATGCTGCCGATCATGATCGTGCAGGACGCCACCGCCGTGTGGGTCTATCGCAAGGACTGGAGCGGGCGGATTCTCGCCATCGTGATCCCCGGCGCGATCATCGGCGTCGGCCTCGGCTGGCTGCTGGCGGCACATATTTCGGACGCCGCGGTGCGCGTGTTCACCGGCGCCGCCACCATCGCCTTCGTGCTGTACAACTGGATCGGCCCGGCGCGCGTTGCCAAGAATGTGGGGACGGCAAGCGTGCCTAGCGGCGTGTTCTGGGGCGCGGTGTCCGGCTTCACCTCGACCATCGCGCAGGCCGGCGGCCCGCCCTATCAGATGTATGTGCTGCCGCAGAACCTGCCGAAGATGAAATTCGTCGGCACCACCGCGATCGTGTTTGCGAGTCTCAACTGGATGAAGGTGGTGCCCTATGTCGCGCTCGGGCAATTCTCCACCCAGGGGCTCGGCACCTCGCTGGCGCTGCTGCCGCTGGCGATCGCCGCCAACCTGCTCGGTTTCTGGCTGGTGCGCGTCACGCCGCAGGAGATTTTCTACAAGATCACCATGTTGCTGATGTTCGCCATTTCCATCGAACTGGTGCGCTCGGGCATGAGCGAGATTTTGCGCGGCTGACAAGCGCCAATGCCTTCGCTAACGTTGCCCCCGGGGGAAACGGCCATGGCGAAAACGCCCTACGACACTGACCTTGACCGCAATCCGGCCAATTTCCAGCCGCTGACGCCGCTCGGTTTTTTGGAGCGCGCGGCGGCCGTGTTCCCCGACCACACCGCCATCATCCACGGCAAACTGCGGCGCAATTACGCCGCGTTCTACGCGCGCTCGCGACAGCTCGCCTCCGCTCTGGCCAAGCGCGGCATCAAGCGCGGCGATACCGTGTCGGCGATGCTCGCCAATACGCCGGCCATGCTGGAATGCCACTACGGCGTGCCGATGACGCAAGGCGTGCTCAACACACTCAACACCAGGCTCGACGCGCAGATCATCGCCTTTTCGCTCGACCATGCCGACGCCAAGGTGGTCATCGTCGATCGCGAATTTTCCAAGGTGATGAAGGAGGCGCTTGCGCTCTGCAAAGCCAAGCCGCTGGTGATCGACTATGACGATCCGGAATATTCCGGTGGCGGCGAGCGGCTGGGAAAAATCGAATACGAGGAATTCGTCGCGCAAGGCGATCCCGATTACATCTGGGCCATGCCGGACGACGAATGGGACGCCATCGCGCTCAATTATACCTCAGGCACCACCGGCGATCCCAAGGGCGCGGTCTATCACCACCGCGGCGCGCATCTGCTGAGCGTCGGCAATGTCGTCACCTGTTCGATGGCCAAGCATCCGGTCTATCTGTGGACGCTGCCGATGTTCCACTGCAACGGCTGGTGCTTTCCGTGGTCGATCTCGGTCGCCGCCGGCACGCATGTCTGTCTGCGCGCGGTGCGCGCGGCGGCGATGTACGATGCCATCGCCAATTACAAAGTCACGCATCTGTGCGGTGCGCCGATTGTGATGGCGACGCTGCTCAATGCACCCGCGAATGAAAAGAAGCCGCTGCCGCATGTGGTCGAGTTTTTCACCGCCGCGGCGCCGCCGCCGGAAGCCGTGCTCGCCGCGATGAAAGAAGCGGGTTTCAACGTCACGCATCTCTATGGGCTGACCGAATGTTACGGCCCGGCCGTGGTCAATGATTGGCACACGGAATGGGACGCGTTCACCGCCGCCGAACAGGCGGCGAAGAAAGCGCGCCAGGGCGTGCGCTACGGCGCGCTGGAAGGCCTCGACGTGCGCGATCCCGACAGCATGGTGCCTGTGGCGCGCGATGGCGCGAGCATGGGCGAGGTGATGATGCGCGGCAATGTGGTGATGAAGGGCTATCTCAAGAACAAGGCGTCAACCGCGAAGGCCTTCACCGGCGGCTGGTTTCACACCGGCGACCTCGGCGTCATACATGCGGACGGCTACATCCAGCTCAAGGACCGCTCCAAGGACATCATCATTTCGGGCGGCGAGAATATTTCATCGATCGAAGTGGAAGACGCGCTCTACAAACATCCCGCCGTCGCCGCCGCGGCGGTGGTGGCCAAGCCCGACGACAAATGGGGCGAGACACCGTGCGCTTTCGTAGAATTAAAGCCGGGCACCAGTGCGAGCGCCGACGACCTGCTGCAATGGTGCCGCAAGCATTTGGCCGGCTACAAAATCCCGCGCCATTTCGTGTTCGCGGAAATTCCGAAGACCAGCACGGGGAAGATTCAGAAGTTCAAATTGAGAGAGGTTGCGAAGGGGCTGTAAGGCTTCTTCCTTCTCCCCGCGTTGCGGGGATGAAGTGAAGCCGTCACCGCTCGCCGGACGGCCGTCCGTTCGGCTGGAACATGTGGTCATTGTTGTAGCGCTGGTCAATTGAGCGCTGCGCCGGGCCGAATTGCAGCGTCGTGTTGCCGCGCTTGATCGTGGTCTGGCCGTTGTCGCTGCCGAAGCGCGAGACCGGCGCGCCCGGGTCGAGGTATTTCGCCGAGCCGTCGCTATTGGTGTTGCTTTTGTCGTCGATGGTAAAGGCCTGCGCCGAACGGGCAAACAGTGGCGCGGCCAGCAAGGCCAAACCCATCGCGGCTGCGAACAAGGGCAATCGTTTCATAGCGGCCTCACGGTTTTCATTGAAGAGTCAGCGGGTTTCATTCGGCTTGCAAAAACATGCCCTGGCAATATGGCTGCACGACGGCAATCGGAGGGACCCCGCGGCAGGCCGCGCGGTAACGCCGTCGCGTCCTTAAGCGGCTAGTCCACCTTGAGCCCGAGCTTGCTCACCAGCGCCCGCCACATGATTTCTTCCTTGTCGATGTCGCTGGCATAGGCCTCGGGCGTGCCGGGCAGCGCCTCGGCGCCTTCGTTGGCGAGCCTCTTCTTGACCTCGTCGGAAGCAAGCGCGGCATTGAGCTCTTTGTTGAGCCGCTCGATGATCGGACGCGGCGTGCCGGCCGGCGCCGCCAGCCCATAGCGCAACGCCACGTCGAAACCCTTCACACCGGCTTCCTGCACGGTCGGCAGATCCGGCAGCAGGGCGGAGCGTTTCGGGCTCGTCACCGCCAGCGCGCGCAACCTGCCGCCCTGAACGTTGCCGATTGCCGCCGGGATCGGCACGAAACTCATCGGAATATGGCCGCCGACCAGATCGTTCATCACCGGACCCGAGCCCTTGTAGGGAACGTGCGTCAGCTTGATGCCGGCCGCGTTGGCGAACAATTCGGCGGCCAGATGATTGGCGGTGCCAACGCCGGGCGAGCCGTATTGCAGGGGCGCGGTCGAGGCCTTGGCATAGGCAATCAACTCGGCCACCGATTTCACCGGCACCGCGGGATGCACCAGCAGCACGCTCGGCGCGGTGCCGATCATGCCAATCGGCGCGAAATCCTTGCGTGGATCGTAACCGGCGTTGTTGTAGAGGCTAGGCGCGATCGAGAGCGTGCCGGTATAGCCGAGCAGGATGGTGTAGCCGTCCGGCGCGGACTTGGCCGCCGCGCGGGTGCCGATGGTGCCGCCGGCGCCGCCGCGGTTGTCCACCACGACTTGCTGGCCGAGAGTTACCGCCAGCCGGTCGGCGACATTGCGCGCCATCACGGTGGTGCTGCCGCCCGGCGGGAACGGAACGATCAGCGTGATCGGCCGGTTTGGATAATCCTGGGAATGCACAGCTTGCGGCAGGCCGGCCAAAATCGCCGCCAGGCACAACGCCGCTATTACATTCAACAGATTTCGCATGACTCCTCCCGTATCGCACCCGCTTTGCGGTGCCGCTATGAGGTCTCAGGCCTCGGGCAATTCCACCGGCGTACGGGTCTTGGCGGCGGCATCATATATCGTGACCTGGATGACGGGAAACTTGGTTTTCAGGTCGAGGCCGACTTTCATCGCATCGGCCAAGGCCGGAAATTGCGACTTGATCTTGCCGTCCACCGTCACCGCGAAGCCCTCGACCGGGAAGGCGTCGCCGCGCAGGTTTCTGGGCCGTTTGTCGTCCGGTTCGCTCATGATTTTAGTTCCTGGTTTGGGTTCCTGTTGCGTGACCCATAGCTAAGCCTTGCGGGCGCATAAGGGCAGTAGGCGGCAGCATTTCTTTTGAGAAAGCCCCCAGCCAGACCCGCAGCCTATTCCACCTTGAGCCCGAGCTTACGCACCAAGCTGCCCCACTTCTTTTCTTCCACGTCGATGTCTTTGGCGTATTCGGCTGGCGTCGACGTCATCGGATCGCCGCCTTCGAGCTGGATGCGCTTCTTGATCTCTTCGTTGCCGGCCAGCTTGCGAAGCTCGGCGCTGAGCTTGTCGACGATGTCCTTCGGCGTACCGGCCGGCGCCAGCACCCCGTAATGCAGGTCCGATTCGAAGCCACGCATGCCGGATTCGTCGAAGGTCGGCACATCCGGCAGCAGCGAGAAGCGCTTTTTGCTGCTCACGGCGATGGCGCGCAGCTTGCCGGCGGCGAGATTGCCGAGCGCCGGCGGCAGCACGCCGAAAGCCACTGGCACGTGGCCGCCGAGCAGGTCGTTCATCAACGGCGCGGTGCCCTTGTAGGGGATAATGGTAACGTCGATGCCGGCCTCCGACTTGAACAGTTCGGCCGACATGTAGCCGCCGGTTCCCACCGCCGAGCTGCCGAGATTGAGCTTGCCCGGCTCCTTCTTAGCCATCGCAATAACGTCAGCGACTGTTTTGGCTGGAAACGAAGGGTGCGCCAACAGCGCCACCGGCAGCGAAGCGACCAGCCCGATCGGCGCAAAATCCTTGCGCGGGTCCATGCCCATATTGGTGTAGAGGCTGGGGTTGATCGAGATGGTGCCGGTATGGCCGAGCAGCAGCGTGTAGCCATCGGAAGCGGCGCGGGCGACCGCGCGCGTGCCGATGGTGCCGCCGGCGCCGCCGCGGTTTTCCACCACGAACTGTTGCTTGAACGCTTCCGTCAGTTTCTGTGCCACCACCCGGGCCATGGCATCGACGCCGCCGCCCGGCGGGAACGGCACCACCAGCGTGACCGTACGGGTCGGATAATCGGCGGCACCGGCGCCGGCGAGGCCCGCCAGCGTGCAGACCAGCGCGGCCATTATTTTCATGCCGCCGGCCTTGGCTATAAAACGCATGAACTTCCTCCCATAAAAACCGGGCCGTAGGCGGCCGCTCTCCATTGCCACCATTATGAATCAAGTTCGATATAATCGGAAACGCAAAACCGCCGCCTCGCGCAACATATGTGGCGAGCCGGCGGTTGAGCCGAGAATTTGAACTTAGGATCGAAACGGGCCTGGGATCGAAACAGGTCAGTGCACGCTAGCGTGGCCGTTATGTCTGAGACGCTCGATTTCGTCCTTTACCTGCAATTTACGCCGTTTGAGCTCGACTACTTTCAGGTCATCGGTCGCGGGATGGGCCAGGCAATCGTTGATTTGCTCTTCGAGCGCCTGATGCTTTTTTTCGAGTTCCGAAAGGTGCGACTGCATCGACATTCAGCATGTCTCCTCAATCAGTGGCTCCCTGACGAGATAAGTCTAGCGCAGACTCAGTACAAGGGCGACGTTACACTCGGCTTTGCGCCGCAGCAAATCAAGGCGAAACCTTTGATCGGCGGCGATTTTTCGGGGCGCTTGAACGCCGCTGTGGAAAACGCGATAATTATTTTGGCTTCGCCGAACCGGATACCGGCGTAACGCAAACCAGCGGTGGCAATGAACGACGAGGACGAACGTGCATTGCGCGAGCAGCTGGCGCGCCTGCAGCAGGAGCATCGCGATCTCGACGCGGCGATCGCGGCCCTGGGCTTGTCGCCCAGCTCCGACCTGATCCAGATCCAGCGCCTGAAGAAGCGCAAGCTGGTGCTGCGCGACAAGATCCGGCGGATCAACGATCAGCTCACGCCGGATATTATTGCGTAGGCGGCTACCCTCGCCGCTCCTTCTTCCTCGCATACATCGCCTTGTCGGCCGCCTCGCTGATGGCGGCCGGCGTCGCATCGCCGCTGAGTGGCACGACGCCGGCGCTGGCGCCGACCGACACGCGCGCGGCGCCTTCGCCGGCGCCGGCCGCGGCGATCACGGCTTCCAGTTCGCGCGCCTTGGCAGCCGCTTGGGTCTCGCTGACGTTCCACATCAGCACGGCGAATTCTTCGCCGCCGAGGCGGGCCACCACATCGGAGGCGCGCACATGGGAGGTGAGCTAGCGCGCCACCGCCTTGAGCAGCGCGTCGCCGGCGGCGTGGCCATGCCGGTCGTTGAT
>SHVM01000109.1 GCA_009694265.1 Pseudolabrys sp. | reverse complement strand
GAAGTGTGGGGCGTGGAGCCCGGCGCGGTGACGCCATTCGGCGCCATCAACGACACACAGGTCCGCGTGACCGTGGTGCTCGACTCTTCGATGATGAAACATGAGACGCTCAATTATCATCCGCTGGTCAACACCATGACCACCTCGCTTACGCGCGATGGGCTAGTGAAGTTCCTCGAATCCACCGGTCATGTGCCCCGGATCGAACGGGTCTCCGGGCTCCTGCCGGACGCCCCCTGATGCGATTGCAATCGTCCGCCGGATGACCCATCTAGTCGGGAATAGAACCGGGAATTCGGGTGTTCCCGAACGAACATCGCGAGGATCTATGCTGCAAAACGGCGGGGGACTAGCGGCGGCGGCCGATAGCGTGGTCAAGGACACGACGACGCAAGGTTTCGTCAAGGACGTGATCGAGGAATCCAAGCACCAGCCGGTGCTGGTGGATTTCTGGGCGCCGTGGTGCGGGCCCTGCAAGCAGCTCACGCCGATCCTGGAAAAGGCAGTGAGGGCGGCCAAGGGCAAGGTCAAGCTCGTCAAAATGAACATCGACGCGGATCCGGCGATCCCCGGACAGATGGGCATCCAGTCGATCCCGGCGGTGATCGCCTTCGCCAACGGCCAGCCGGTCGACGGTTTCATGGGCGCGCTGCCCGAGAGCCAGGTGGTCGCCTTTCTGGAGCGGCTCACCAAAGGCAAGGCCGGCGGTGAAGAAGAGAATCTGCACAAGGCCGCCGACGCGGCGCTTGCCGCCGGCCAAGCGGCCGAAGCCGCCGACATCTACGCAAAAATATTGGCGAAGGACTCAGGCGACATCCCCGCGCTCGCGGGCCTGGCGCGCTGCTATGTCGCGACCGGCAATATCGAGCAGGCCAAGAAGACGCTCGCCCTGGTGCCGGAGGCGAAGAAAAACGATACCGCTGTGACCGCGGCGCGCGCCGCGCTCGACCTTGCCGAGCAGGCCAAGGCGGTCGGCCCGATCGACGAATTGCAGCAAAAGGTCGCCGCCAATCCGCTCGACCATCAGGCGCGCTTCGATCTCGCCATCGCGCTGAGCGCCGCGGGCAAGCGGGTAGAGGCGGCAGATCATCTGCTCTCGATTGTCAAGCGCGACCGCAAATGGAACGAGGACGGCGCACGCAAACAGCTGGTGCAGTTCTTCGAGGCCTGGGGTCCGACCGACGAAGCCACCGTGGACGGCCGCAAACGGCTGTCGTCGATTTTGTTTTCGTGAGCGGCAGCTCGTACTCCGCTCGTCCCCGCGAAAGTGGGGACCCGGTACTTTGCTCTGGATTCCCGCTTACGCGGGAATGAGTGGAGGAAAAATCGGCGGCCAACGACACATGAGGGCCTATTAATGCCGATGAACGCCGAATATCGCGGCCCGATCGACCTGCCGGGAATCATTCCGGTGTTCCCGCTGCCGGGCGCGCTGCTGCTGCCGCGCGGGCAGATGCCACTCAACATTTTCGAACCGCGCTATCTCGCCATGATCGACGACTCGTTGCGCGATGGCCATCGCATGATCGGCATGATCCAGCCCGACCCCGTCCATAGTGGCCCCGCCAACAAGCCGCCGCTCTACAAGATCGGTTGCGTCGGCCGCATCACCCAATTGGCCGAGAGCGGCGACGGCCGCTATATGCTCGAGCTGACCGGCGTGTCGCGCTTCCGCATTGAAGACGAGCTCAAGGTCGCCACGTCGTACCGGCAATGCCGCGTCACCTATGCGCCGTTCGCCGACGACTTCATCCCGCGCAAGGGCGAGAACGAAGTGGACCGCAAATCGCTGCTGCGCGCGCTCAAGGATTTCATGAAGGCAAACGACCTGAAGGCCGACTGGGACGACATCGACAAGGCGCCCAACGAGGCGCTGGTCAATGCGCTGTCGATGATGTCGCCATACGGCCCGGCGGAAAAACAGGCTCTGCTGGAAGCACCCGACCTGAAAACCCGCGCCGAACTGCTGGTGGCGATCACCGAAATCGAACTTGCCAAGAAAAATATCGAAGGCGAGCCGCAGCTGCAGTAGTCACATAAGCCATGCTATACAGCGGGTGAAATCGCCGGGAGCCCCATTATGCCCACCACCCCCACCACCGAACGGCCCGAAGGCAGCGTCGATCCGAAGCTGCTGGAAATCCTGGTCTGCCCGCTGACCAAGGGGCCGCTGGAATACGACGCCGCCAAGCAGGAACTGATTTCACGCAAGGCCAAGCTGGCTTATCCGATCCGCGACGGCATTCCGATAATGCTGCCGGAAGAAGCACGACGGCTAGACTGACGCCGTTCAAATATACTGCGGCAATTAAAAACCGACAACGAAATCAGGAAACGACTCATGATCAAAATCTGGGGGCGTAACACCTCGTCCAACGTACAGAAGGCGATGTGGGCGGTGGGCGAGCTCAAGCTGGAACACACCCGCATCGATGTCGGCGGCGCGTTCGGTAAGACCAAAGAACCGGTCTATCTGGCGATGAACCCCAATTCCCTCGTGCCGACGCTGGAAGAAGAAGACGGTTTCACGCTGTGGGAATCCAATTCGATCGTCCGTTATCTCACCGGCAAGCATGACAAGAGCGGCACGCTTGAGCCGAAGGATGCCAAGCAGCGCGCGCTCGCCAGCCAGTGGATGGATTGGCAATTGTCGGTGGCGGGACCTGCGATCACGCCCGCCTTCTGGGGACTGATCCGCACGCCGGCGGAAAAGCGCGACATGGCCGCCATCAAGGCCTCGCAGGAAAAAACCACTGCTGCGATGCAGATTCTCGACGCGCAATTGGTCAAGACGGCATTCGTCGCCGGCCCGGCGTTTTCCTACGGCGATATTCCGGTCGGCGTGATGTGCTACCGCTACCGCCAGTTGGTGCCCAGCCGCCCGCCGACGCCCCATCTCGATCGCTGGTATGACGCCATCGCCAAACGCAAGGCGTTTCACGATCACGTCGGAAGTATTCCGCTTACTTGATCTACAGCGCTTCGCCGCGCAGCAGCTTCGGCACGTCGCCGGTGAATCCGGCCGCCTCGCGGATGAACACGCGCTTGAGCGCCGGGATACGCTCGACCAGGCCGAGGCCGACATCGCGCGCCAGCCGCAGCACGTCGGAGCTGTTCGAGAACAATCTGTTCAATCCATCGGTGGCGACGCCCATGGTCATGGTGTCGAAACGCCGCCAGCGCTGATAGCGCTGCAATACGTCCGGCCCGCCCGGATCGAGCCCGAGCCGCGCGGCATCGGCAATGGCTTCGGCCAGCGCCGCCACATCGCGCAGCCCCATATTCAATCCCTGCCCCGCGATGGGATGAATAATGTGCGCGGCATCGCCAACCAACGCGAGACGCTCAGCCGTAAATTCGCGCGCGGTGAACAGGCCGAGCGGAAAGGCACGGCGCGCGCCGGTCACGGTCAAATCGCCGAGATGCAAGCCGAAACGCTTCTCCAGCTCGGCATGAAATTCCTCATCCGGCAGTGCGACGATGCGTTCGGCTTCGCGCGTCGTTTCGGTCCACACGATCGACACGCGTTTGCCGGTGAGCGGCAAGATTGCGAATGGCCCGGCCGGCAGAAAATGTTCCTCGGCGCGGCCATTGTGTTCGCGCTCATGCGCTACGGTCGTGACAATGGCCGACTGATCGTAATTCCACCCGTGGCTGGCGATGCCGGCGCTCTCGCGGATTTTCGAGCGCGCGCCGTCGGCGCCGACCAGCAGCCGCGCGGATAATGTTTCGCCGTTCGCCAGTGCGACGTCGATTGCATTCGGCGCATTGTCAAATCCGCTGACCGCGCCCGCGCGTAATTCGACGCCGAGTTCTTTCGCTTTAATCACCAGCGCATCGATCAAATGCCGGTTCTCGATCATGTGCGCGAAGGGCTCGCCCGCTTCGACCTCGCCGCCGAAAGTAAGAAAGGTCGGGCGCACCGCGTCGTCGAGTTTTGAGTCCGTCACCACCATGTCGAGGATCGGCTGGGCGTCGACGGCGACCGCGTCCCAAACGTCGATCGCCTCGAACAGCCGGCGCGCGGCGGCAGCGATCGCCGAGGCGCGCGGATCCTTCGACTGCGCGGCCCCAAGCGCAGGGTCGACGACCGTCACCGTGAATGTTTCGCCTAGGCCCTGGCGCAGCGCGATGGACAGCGCCAGCCCGGCAAAGCCGGCGCCGCCTATCACCACGTCGCGCCGCTGGTTTTTGATTCGCGCCATTCAATCCTTGCAAATCCTCGCGCCGGGCAGCACGGGCGCATCCGCTTGAGCCGCTATCCTAGTCTATTCAGACACTTGCGGGCAGGGCGCGATATATTCGCGCATCGGCGACACAAGGAACCGGTATTAGACTAAAGTGTTAGCTGTTTGGGACTCATTTGGGTCCGGAACGCCGGGTCCGGGGTCCCCCGCTCATGGAGGAGCAAATCCCATGACAACCGAAACCGAAGATCAAGGCAGCCTGACCCAAGTCATGCTCTGGCTGGGCGGCGCAATCCTCATCCTCGTCGCGTTGGCCTATTTCGTGATGTAGCGATCATCGCGGCAGGCAGCGCCCTTGGCTTGGCTGCCGGCGACACCCGTAACGGGCGGCAGGCGATCTGCCGCCCGCGTGTTTATTGCGGCTCCAGCGCGCCTTGACTTCGCGCCATTCCAAAGCGTCATTGACGGCGGTCAATAATGAGAGCCGCTCTCCCATGTCCACCGCCGTACAAGAACTCCTCAACATTCTCGATCTCGAGCCGCTGGACATCAATCTGTTCCGCGGGCGCTCGCCGCAAGTCGGCTGGCAGCGTGTGTTCGGCGGCCAGGTGATCGGGCAGGCGCTGGTCGCCGCCGTGCGCACGGTGGACGCCAGCCGCCCACCGCATTCGATGCACGCTTATTTTCTACTGCCCGGCGATCCCAAGGTGCCAATCATCTACGACGTCGATCGCATGCGCGACGGCAAGAGCTTCACCACGCGCCGCGTCACCGCGCGCCAGCACGGCCATCCGATCTTTTCCATGCTGGTCTCGTTCCATACCGACGAGCCCGGCCTCGATCATCAGGCGAAAATGCCCGACGTTCCCGGGCCGGAAACGCTGCCGAGCGAAGCCGAGGTGCGCGAGAAGATTCTCCCCTCCATGCCCGATCCGGTGCGGCGCTATTACGAACGCGAGCGGCCGATTGAGCTGCGGCCGGTCGAGTTCGACCGTTATCTCGGCAAGAAATATCCCGACGGCAAATTCCACGTCTGGATTAAAACCACCGGCCGGCTGCCGGACGATCCGGCCATCCATCAATGCGTGCTGGCCTATGCCTCCGATATGACGCTGCTCGACACCGCGATGGTGGTGCATGGCCGCACGCTGTTTGAGAAGCAATTCATGGCCGCCAGCCTCGACCATGCGCTGTGGCTACACCGGCCATTTCGCGCCGATGACTGGCTGCTCTATGCGCAGGACACGCCCAATATGCACGGCTCGCGCGGCTTTGCCCGCGGACTTATATATACGCGCGACGGCACGCTGGTCGCCTCGGTGACGCAGGAAGGGCTCGTGCGCGAACGGCGCGGATCATAATTAGATTATGAAGCGATTATTCGCCGCATTCTTTTTCTTGCTTTCATTGTCGGCGGCTGCCCTCGCCGCCTCCGGCAAGCAGCCGGCGCCGGCCGGCGCCTTCGTCGGCGCGCCGCCCGAATATACACGCTTCTCCGCCGCGGAACTCACGCGCGGATTTTTCGCGCTCGCTTTCGGTTCCGATCTGCGTATCGGCCCGCGCCCGCGCGGCATCCGCCGTTTCGATCATCCTATCCGTGCGCACATCGTCGCCGGCGGCAGCGTCGATCGCAGCGCGGCTATGGCGCGCGTCATCGAAGATTACGCGCGCCAAGTCCCCAACCTGCGGCTGAGCGTGGCATCCGGTAACGAGCCGGCCGGCGTGCAGCCTGTTGATGTGGAAGTACAGCTGATCGACGAGAAAAATTTCAAGTCGGCGCTGCTGGCCGCGTTCGGCGCCCAGATCACCAAGACCTTCGTCGCGCGCACCGATCCGCAATGCATGACCAGTGTGAAATCGAGCGCCGAAGGCGACATTCTGCGCACGGTCTCCTTCATCATTGTCGACAAGGGCGACGACGTCTTCCTCGATTGCGCCTATCACGAGCTGCTGCACGCCTTTGGTCTGTCGAATCACGACCAGCGCAATCCGTGGACCACGCTCAACCAGAAACGCATTGTCGGCTACCTGCCGGTCTATGACCGCGCCTTGCTCACTTTGCTGTACGACCCGCGCCTTAAGCCCGGAATGACCGCCGCCCAAGCCCGCGCCGCGCTCCCAGGCGCGATCAAAGGCCTTAGCCTCGCCGGCACCAAATAGACCAGATAAGACAGCCTTTCTGACCTAAAATGCCGATAATTACGGCGTCTGCCTGTGGGCGCGCAATAAACCAGCTTAATTTCTAACCCATCTGTCGATACCCTAAGCAAATACGCCCCTGCCGGCACCAACGGGGCTGGAGTTCGTTGTCGCGGTGCGGTGTCCGGAAAACCGACGAGCGGTTTTCGTGGGCTGCCCAACCAAGAATTCGCCGGAAAGAAAAATCATGAAGCTGGTCATCGCTGTCATCAAACCGTTCAAGCTCGACGAGGTACGCGAGGCCCTCACCCGCATCGGCGTTCACGGCAT
>SHVM01000108.1 GCA_009694265.1 Pseudolabrys sp. | reverse complement strand
CGCGCGCAACGATAATCAGATCCGGCCGCGGCAGCCGGCCGCCTTCCGGCAGCGCGTTGAAGCCGGCGATCGCGTTGGCGACCTCGGCGGCCGAGGCCTCGCCCTGCACGCGCACCGGCCAGACCAGCACGCGGCGCGGAAAGCGGTCGGCCAGCCGGTGCAGAATGTCGCGGATCACGGCGCCGGTCGGCGACGTCACCACGCCGATCACATCGGGCAAAAATGGAATGAGCTGCTTGCGCGCCTCATCGAACAGGCCCTCGGCGGCGAGCTTCTTCTTGCGCTCCTCCAGCAGCTTCATCAGCGCGCCGACGCCGGCGGGCTCCAGCGTGTCGATCACGAGTTGATATTTCGAGGAGCCGGCGAAAGTCGTGAGCTTACCCGACACAATCACGTCGAGGCCCTCTTCGGGCTTCACCCGCATGCGGCCGAAGGCGCCTTTCCAGATCACGCCTTCGAGCACCGCCTTGTCATCCTTGAGGCGGAAATAGCAGTGGCCGGACGGCGACGGGCCCTTGAAGCCGGACACCTCGCCGCGCACCCGCACAAAGCCATAGGCGTCCTCGACCGTGCGCTTGAGCGCGGCCGAGAGCTCGGAGACCGACCATTCCACAGTGTTTTTGCCGGCGGGTTCTGACATGGGGGCCGAATCTATTGCGAGGGCGAGACGTCATGCTACACAAAAGCCGCATGAATATCCTCATCCTCGGCTCCGGCGGACGCGAACACGCGCTGGCCTGGAAAATGGCCGGCAGCCCGCTCGCCGATAAGCTTTATTGCGCGCCCGGTAATGCCGGCATCGCGCAAGAGGCCGAATGCGTCGCGCTTGATGTCGCCGACCACGCGGCAGTGATCGCCTTTGCCAAGGCGAACAAGATCGATCTCGTTGTGGTCGGGCCGGAAGTGCCGCTCTGCGCCGGCATTGTCGACGATCTGGAAGCCGCCGGCATCAAGGCGTTCGGGCCGAGCAAATGGGCGGCTCGGCTGGAAGGCTCCAAGGGTTTCACCAAGGACCTGTGCAAGGCCAACAAGATTCCGACCGCCGCCTATGAGCGCTTCAAGGGCGCGGCGGCGGCGAAAGTTTATGTGCGAAAGCAAGGCGCGCCGATTGTGGTGAAGGCCGATGGACTGGCCGCCGGCAAAGGCGTGGTGGTGGCAGAAACGGTGCAAGAAGCCGAAGCGGCCATCGACATGATGTTTACCGGGGGCCTGGGTCAGCTTGCTTGGGAAATCGTGATCGAGGATTGTCTCATTGGCGAGGAAGCATCTTTCTTCGCGCTGTGCGACGGCGAGACCGCGATCGCGCTGGCTTCGGCACAGGACCACAAGCGCGTCGGCGACGGCGACAAGGGGCCGAACACCGGCGGCATGGGCGCCTATTCGCCGGCGCCGATCATGACGCCGGAGCTGAACAAGCGCGTGATGGACGAGATCATTCAGCCGACCGTGCGCGCCATGAAGGCGATGGGCGCCCCGTTCAAGGGCGTGCTGTTTGCAGGCCTGATGATCACCAAGAGCGGTCCGCAGCTGATCGAATACAATGTCCGCTTCGGCGATCCGGAAACGCAGGTGCTGATGCTGCGGCTGATGTCGGACCTGGTACCGGCGCTGATGGCCGCGCGCGACGGGCAACTCAAGAATTTCGATCTGCGCTGGTACCCGGACGCGGCGCTCACCGTGGTGATGGCGGCCAAGGGTTATCCGGGGAATTACGAAAAAGGCACACTCATTGAAGGGCTCGACGCGGCGGCGCAAGTCGAGGGCGTGGAAATTTTTCACGCCGGCACCAGATCCGACGGCGCGCGCATTGTGGCTAACGGCGGACGCGTGTTGAACGTATGCGCGCGCGGCAAAACCGTGCGCGAGGCACAGAGCCGCGCCTATGCCGCGGTCGATAAAATAAAATGGCCGGACGGCTTCTGCCGCCGCGACATCGGCTGGCAGGCGATTGCGCGGGAAAGCGCAAGATCATAGCGTCGTGGTCGGACCACGCCGATGGCGCGGAAAATCTGCGTCAGGAGAGCCTCAATAATGCATCCCGTGCTTCGGCTCTACGAAGATGTTCTCTCCAGCGCCGAGAATGTCGAATTCCGGCTGGTGTCGCTGCCGCGTTTCATTTTTGTGGTGCATGGCAGCGCCAGCATCGGCGGCAAGCCGTTCACCGAAGGCGAGGCCTGGCAGGGCGAAGGTGCGACCGCCGTGAAACCCGGCAAGGCCGGCGTGACCTGCTGGCGCTGGGAGCTGGCGCGCGGCGATCAGGGCTCAACGGTGGCCTGCGCGCCCGGCATGATCACGCACGAGAAGCTTTCGGCGTTTCTGGAAACGGCGCCGAAGGGCGAGCTGCTGATGCGCGGCGACAGCGTCGCCTTCCCGCCCGGCGGCTGCGCCTACACGCATGTGCACCAGGGACCCGGCATCCGCTGCCTGGTCGAGGGCGGCATCCGCATCGACACCCACGGACGCTCGACCTCGTATGGACCGGGCGGCGCCTGGTACGAATCCGGACCCGATCCGGTATTCGCGCAGGCAGCAGCCGGCAAACCCAGCCGATTTATTCGCGTCATGATCCTGCCGCGCGCGCTGATCGGCAAAAGCTCGATCCAATATGTCAACGAGGACGACAAGGCCAAGCCGAAGACGCAGAGCTACAAGATTTACGCCGACGCGCCGGTCGCGTTCGAGGGGAAGAAGTGATTAAGCTCACCCTCCCATGACCCTCGACCGCCAGCAGGCTTTTTCCGGCACCAAGGAGGCGGCGGGCGCGCTGCGCCTCGAAGCCGCGCGGCTGGAAGCCTATCTCACAAAAAATGTGAAAACCTTCGCCGGCCCGCTGACGGTCAGGCAGTTCAAGGGCGGCCAGTCGAACCCGACTTATCTCTTGGAGACGCCGGCGCAGCGTTACGTGTTACGACGCAAGCCGCCCGGCAAACTGCTGCCGTCGGCGCATGCGGTCGACCGCGAATACCGCGTCATCAGTGCGCTGCATGTGCAAGATTTTCCGGTGGCCGAGCCGCTGCTCTATTGCGCGGAAGAGAGCGTTGCCGGCACGCCGTTTTACCTCATGAGCTTTGCCGACGGCCGCGTGTTCTGGGAACCGCAAATGGAGGGCTCCAACCCGGCCGAGCGCGCCGCCGTCTACGACGCGATGAACGCAACCATCGCGCGGCTGCATGCGTTCGATCCGGAGAAGATCGGCCTCGGCGATTTCGGCCGCGGCGAAAATTATGTCGCGCGCCAGGTCGACCGCTGGTCGAAGCAGTATCGCGCTTCGCAGACCGAAGAGATCGAGGCCATGGAGCGGCTGATCGAATGGCTGCCCTTGCATATACCGCCCAGCGGAGCGCCCCGGCTGGTGCATGGCGACTACCGGCTCGACAATCTGATTGTCGCGCATGACAAACCGAACATTATCGCGGTGCTCGATTGGGAATTATCCACCCTCGGCGATCCGCTCGCCGATTTCACCTATCATCTGATGGCCTGGCACATGCCGCCGACCGAAAGCGCGGCCGGCACCGCCACGCTCGCCGGCCACGACATCGCCACACTCGGCATTCCATCGATGGCGGATTATGTGGCGGACTACGTGACGCGCACCGGGCTCGATCCGCGCCCGCATTTGCCCGCTTATCTTGCCTATAATTTCTTCCGCATCGCCGCCATTCTGCAAGGCATCATCGGCCGCGTGCGCGACGGCACCGCCACGTCGGAATTCGCGCCGGCCAAGGCCGAGATGATCCGCCCGCTCGCCGGCAGAGCGTGGGAGTTTGCGCGGCAGGCTTAACGGCGGCTATCGCCGCGCCTTGAAAAATTCCTTTAGCAGTGCGGCAGCCTCGCTCTCATCGATGCCGCCATAGACCTCCGGCCGGTGATGGCAGGTGGCTGCCGAAAAAAAGCGCACGCCATTTTCCACCGCGCCGCCTTTCGGATCGGCAGCGCCGAAATAAAGCCGGCGGATGCGCGCAAACGACATCGCGGCCGCGCACATGGCGCAGGGCTCCAGCGTCACATAGAGATCGCAATCAACAAGGCGCTCTGTGCCGAGCGCCGCCGCCGCCGCGCGAATGGCGATGAGTTCCGCGTGCGCGGTCGGGTCCTTGCCAGCCAGCGTGCGGTTGCCAGCGTGCGCGACCACCTCGCCAGCGCGCACCACCACGCAGCCGACCGGCACCTCGCCGAGCGCACCAGCGGCGCGGGCCTCGTCGAGGGCCATTTGCATGAAAGAAGCCACGCTCGTATCGCCTCCTGAACTCTGCTATCAGGCCGCAATCATGTCCGACAAGAGCAAATCTGAAATCCCCGGCGAGCGCATCGCCAAGGTGATGGCCCGCGCCGGCCTCGCATCGCGGCGCCAGGCGGAAGCCTGGATCGCGGAGGGCCGCGTCGCCGTCAACGGCGCGGTGATTTCCTCGCCGGCGCTCAACGTGACGGCGGCGGACCGCATTGTGGTCAACGGGTCGCCGCTGCCGCGGCGCGAACGCACGCGGCTGTTCCTCTACAACAAACCGCGCGGGCTGGTTACCACCCATTCCGACCCGGAGGGGCGGCCGACGATTTTTACAGCACTCCCCAAGACCTTGCCGCGACTGATCAGCGTGGGCCGGCTTGACATCAATACCGAGGGTCTGCTGCTGCTGACCAATGACGGCGGGCTGACGCGCGTGCTTGAGCTGCCCGCTACCGCCTGGCTGCGCCGCTATCGCGTGCGCGCGCTCGGCAGCGTCACGCAGGAGCAACTCGACAAATTGCGCGCCGGCATCACGGTCGAGGGCGTGCGCTACGGGCCGATCGAAGCGACGCTCGACCGCAACCAGGGCGCCAATGTCTGGATCACTTTCGCCATTCGCGAAGGCAAGAACCGCGAAGTGCGCAAGGTGCTGGAAACGCTCAACCTGAAAGTGAACCGGCTCATCCGCGTGTCGTTCGGGCCGTTCAATCTGGGCGAGCTGGCGGAATGGGCGGTGAAGGAAGTCGACTCAGCTGCGCTGCGCAGCGAGCTTGGCGAGAAGATCGTGGCCGAGGCGAATGCGGATTTCGACGCGCCGCTGGTCGATCATGAACCGAAGACCCCTCCCCGTCATCCTGAGGTGCGAGCGCGCGACGCGCGCGAGCCTCGAAGGCCGACGGGCACGGGTCGGGGCCGTTCATCCTTCGAGACGCGGCAGAGCCGCGCACCTCAGGATGACGGATCGAAGAAAAAGCGCGGCCGCAACGATAAGAAAGAATCCAGCGGCACACGAAAATTCAAGAAAAGAAATCAGAAACGCCGCGACCGCTCCGGCGGGCCGCGGCCAAAATATCCGAGTTCAAAATAATGCGTGTCGTCGGCGGCCGCTTGCGCTCGCGCCCGATCGCCGGGCCGAAATCAGACTTACTTCGGCCCACCGCCGACCGGCTGCGCGAAGCGCTGTTTAATATTCTCACGCACTCTTACGGCGATCCGGTGACCGGCGCGCGCGTGCTCGATCTATTCGCCGGCACCGGCGCGCTTGGCATCGAGGCGATGTCGCGCGGCGCGGCCTATGCGCTGTTCGTCGACGACGGCGTGGAGGCGCGCGCGCTGCTGCGCAACAATACCGAGGCGCTCGGCCTCGGCGGCACCACCCGTATTTTCCGCCGCGACGCGACCAAACTGGGGCCCGCGCATCCACTCGAGCCGTTCACGCTGGTGTTTCTCGATCCGCCCTACCGCATGAGCCTCGCCGAAGCGGCGCTCACCGCCGCACGCGAAGGCGGATGGCTCAAACCCGAGGCGCTGCTTGTGGTCGAGGAAGCGGCGGATGCGGGTTTTACCGCGCCGGAAGGATTTACCGAATTGGAGCGGCGGCCCTACGACGATACGGAATTGGTGTTTTTGCGCGGCGCCTAAGCGTCAGCGCCGCCCAAACAGCCTCTCGATATCCGTCAATTTCAATTCCACATAAGTCGGGCGGCCGTGATTGCATTGGCCGGAATTGGGCACCGCTTCCATCTCGCGCAGCAGCGCGTTCATTTCATCGGGCTTGAGCCTGCGCCCGGCGCGCACCGAACCGTGGCAGGCCATGGTGGCGGAGACGTGCAGCAGGCGGCGTTCCAGCGGCAGTTCATCATCCCACTCCGCCATGTGCTCGGCGAGGTCGCGCAGCAGGCCCTTCACGTCGACATCGCCCAGCATCGATGGCGTCTCGCGCACCGCCACCGCGCCCGGCCCAAAGGCTTCGATGGACAGGCCGAAACGCGCAAGCTCCCCGGCGCGCTGGACCAGCCGCGCGGCGTCGGCCGCGTCGAGTTCGACGATTTCCGGGATCAGCAGGATCTGGCGCGCCACGCCGGCCTTGTCGATCGCCGCCTTCATGCGCTCATAGACGATGCGCTCATGCGCAGCATGCTGATCAACGATGACCAGACCATCGTGGGTCTGAGACACGATATAGGTCTCATGCACCTGGGCACGCGCTGCGCCGAGCGGGCGCGCGATCAAGTCCGGCGCCGGCTCGAAGCTCTCGACGCGCGCGTCGGCGGAGGGCTCGCCGACCTCGAAAGCGGCTTGCGCGGCTTCGGCAAAACCGAGCGCGGCGCCGCCGCGTGACGGCACGGAGCCGCGCGGGTCGAGCCGCCCAGAAGAGAAGGAAGACGAGCGCCGCCAGTCGGTACCACCACGCCACGGCACGCCCAAGGGCCGGAATGCCGCGATGGTGGCGCTGCCGCCGGTCGTCGCCGCACGCTGGCCCTCGCGCGCCAGCGCCTCTTTGAGCGCGCGCACGATCAAACCGCGCACCAGCGCGCCGTCGCGGAAGC
>SHVM01000107.1 GCA_009694265.1 Pseudolabrys sp. | reverse complement strand
TCGTATCGCTTTCATACCGCAAGCCCTCGCGCCTATACTGTCGCCGAGTGATTTCGGTCCAGGCCATCGTGCTCTCCTTCGAATCGATCCAATCCGAAGGAATCACAACTGGCTGAAATCACTCAGCTTCTTTTTCAGTCAGACACTAACAGGCCAAGTCATTGCCGGAATAGGCCGCTTACGCCGCCGGTTAGGGCTTCACCAGCGCTCCCTGGGGACCTCGACCGGTGTGCAGCCCCGCCGGCCCGACAAAACGCAATCCTGATTTTTGCGCATCTGCGCCATGGTGTCGGCCAGCCAAAGCCCGGCGCCTATCAATGCGATCACAAACGCGAACGCCGCCACATTCACGATCATGCGGTGACGATAGTCGTCGGCGCTCTCGGCGCCTTCATATTTGGCAAGGTCTTCCACCGGCGTTGGGCCCGCCGTAGGCGGCCGCGCACCGGCTGGGCCGCGGCGGAAATTTACGACCCGCCGCTCACCGTGAGAAGAAGACTGCTTATCGCTAGCCATGGCGCAAGCCTAGCATGACGCTCGCAGCCCTTCGACCGGATCCGGACGGTGAGACAGGCCTAATTCCGGCGCGAAGTGGTAAATTGCCCTGCAGAAGGGCTGGGTGCCCCGCTAAATCGTGTAACGACAGACCCGCATTGGGTCCGTGACACCTTGAAAGGTCGAAGGATTTCTGGCCGGTGGCCGCGTATTGCAACTGTTGCCCATGCGCCACGGTGTGGCGGGCAAGTAGCCAGCGATCCAGGATATCGGCGGGCCTTGGTGCGATGTTCCTTGTTTCGCGCATCCCATTAAGCCAAAATCAATTTTGGAGCCGGAGCTATAAAAAAACAGGGTTCTGCCTTTCATCGGGGTGCCAGCACCCCAAGCCAAATGCGACAGCGGCGATAAAGCCAGCGTCGGATGAAAGGTTTCAGTCTTTTCGTGAAAACGGAAAGGCGCGGTGGGAGGGGGGTGAGGAAACGCTTGTTTCAGTCGATAACGGCGCTCGGCCAAATCGCAACGCTCGATATGTCCGGGTTTGCGAAAATCACTTCGCTGTTGATGCTGCCATTCGCGCATGAGGATCTCGCGATCATCCTCGGCGGCTACATCATCGTGAACAACTTGATGCCGGCGAGCCTGGTGGCCTTAAGCATCTATGGCGGCATAGTGGCGAGCGATTTTGCACTTTACGGCATCGGGGCCGCCGCGCGCCATGTGCCTTGGCTGAGCCGATATGCGGTTGACGATCGCGTGCGCCGCGTCGGCGACACTCTCAAGCGCAATGTATTTGGGCTGGTGGCCTTGTGCCGCGTGGTACCGGGCGTGGTGTTCGTGGCCTTCGTCGCCTGCGGCTGGGCGCGCGTCTCGCTCGTCCGTTTCGCCGCCGCGAGCCTGATTGTTTCCGCGTTCTATCTGCCGCTGATGCTCTACCTCGTCACCGTATTCGGCGACGCGCTCGACGACCGCGTTGGACTATGGGCTTGGCCGATGCTGTTCCTCGCCATCGCCGCCACCGGCTTTGCGCGCAAGCGCGTGTTCTCATTCCGCGATGTGGCCGTACCGGAAGCTGCCGCCGATCTGGCGCTGCCGGAATCCTGTTTTGGCATGCCGCCCTTGTCGTGCGCCGACCGCAAAGTCGCGGCTGCCGAGCGCATTCCACCGGGGCTGTTCTATCTGCCGTTGGTGATCAATTGGATCCGGCTCGGCCTGCGCCATCGCTCGCTGACATTACCGACCGCGGCGAACCCCATGATTTTCACCGGCGGAATGTGGGGTGAGTCGAAAAGCTCGTATTTCTACGATGTCGCGCCCGCAGAGCGCCAATGGATCGCCGATTTTGTGGTGGTCAAGCGCAATGCTGGTGCATTGAGTCTGAGCGCCGATATCGAACGGACCGCGCGTGCGCTCGAAGACGCCGGTCTCGAATTTCCGCTGATCGCCAAACCCGACATCGGCTGGCATGGCCATGGCGTGCGTCTCATCGACAATCTAACGCAACTCGAAAACTACATCGCGAGTTTTCCGGAAGCCATCACACTGATGCTGCAACGTTACGTACCTTACGCGGCTGAAGCTGCGGTACTCTATGCGCGGCTGCCGGGCGAGGCCAACGGGCGCATCCTCTCGCTGACGCTGCGCTATTTCCCGCATGTGGTCGGTAATGGCCGCATGACGGTGCGCCAGCTCATTGGCAGCGATGCGCGCGCACAATGGAAATCTGCATTGCATCTTGGAGTCGATCCGACACACCGCGGGGTCGATCCGCTCGACCTCGACCGCACCCCGGCGCGCGGCGAGGTGGTGCGCATCGCGTTGATCGGCAACCAGCGCGCCGGCGCGCTCTACCGCGACGGCCGCCGCCACATCACGGCGGCGCTGCAAGAGCGATTCGATGCCATCGCCCGTAGTATGACCGAATTCCATTACGGCCGCTTCGATCTGCGCTTTGATACCGTCGAAGGGCTGATGCGTGGCGAGGACTTCTCGGTCGTGGAAGTCAACGGGATCGGCGGCGAAGCGATCGATTGCTGGGATCCGCGCTTGGCCGTCAGTGAAGTCTACCGGCGGCTGGCAGAACAGCAACGGCTGCTGTTCCTGATCGGGGACCGCAACCGCGCGCGCGGCTTTCGGCCGACCGGGGTCGGCGAATTCGTCGCCAGTCTGATCCGCCAGAACCAGTTGATCCGCCTTTATCCAGCCTCGGCCTGAGCGGCGTGGACGCGTGTTTCGTGCCGGCCTAGAGTGCCGCCCATGAGGAAGCGCGCCCCATCACGCCGGGTCGTCGCCTTGGCCGCGGCCTATGTGGTCGCGCTGCAGGCGTTGCTGTTGCCGCTGTCGGTCGCGGCCAGCGCCCCATTCGCCTCCAGTCTCTGCGCCTCGTCTGCTGAAGGCTCGCCGCCGCCGGCCAGTCATGAGACCGGCTGCCCCTGCGCGGCTGGCTGCGGGATGGCGTGCTGCGACCATGCGCTGACCGGCCCGCTGCACAAGGGTGTGGCTCTCAGTCTGACCTACGCCCGCGCGATGACGCCGGCGCCTGCGGCCGTACCCATTGTCAGGCCGGCCGCCAAAGGCCCGCAGATTCCGCGCGCGCCACCCGCCGCCTGACATTTTGGCTATCGATTTTCGCCATACCGTCAATTTGCCCGCGGCGCTTGAAACAAGCGCGCATGGCATTCGTCAGGAGATATAAAATGACTCACACTTCTTTTATTGCCGGCGCTGTCCTTGCCATCGTACTGGCGATGCCGGCGCAGGCTGAAGACGTCACCGCAGGTCCGTTGAAAATATCCGCGCCCTGGACGCGCGCCACTCCGAAGGGCGCGTCGGTTGGCGGCGGCTATATGAAGATCACCAATACCGGCAGCGCCCCCGACCGCTTGGTGAGCGGCTCCACCGATATTTCCAGACGTTTCGAAATCCATGAAATGAGTATGGACGGGGGCGTGATGAAAATGCGCGCCATGCCCAAGGGTATCGAGCTCAAGCCCGGGCAGACGATCGAGTTCAAGCCGGGCGGCTATCATGTGATGTTCGTCGGCTTGAATAAGGGTCTCGAAAAAGGCCAGCACGTCAAAGCGACGCTGCAATTCGAGAAGGCCGGCAAGGTTGAAGTGGATTTCACCGTCGAAGGGATCGGCGCGCAAAGCCCGGGTTCTGCCGGTGGCGATCACAGCATGCCGGGCATACAGATGAAGCACTAATGAACACCGCGCTTCTGAACGGTCGTTTTTAGGCTACTACTAACGCCCAAAATCTTCGATGCCTAAAAGATTTTGAGCTGGCGAATAATGCCAATCTCGAATCTCGGCGCAACACCCGCGCCGGGATTTTTAGTCTGCGGGCCGTTTGCTTATTGATTGCTGTGCATTGCTTTAATGTTGCAATTGCTGAGGGAACGCTGCCATATCGAAAAACATGCAGCAAAAATCGAAAACAACACCAAAACTCGTCATCCGCCTCGCCGTCGCCGTCGCCGCCGATATCGAAGGCATCCGCGCGGTGATGGCCAAGGCCTATTCGTCGCTTGGCGCGCATGGCGTTTACTCCGAAGCGCAATTGCTCGGTCAGATGCATCAGTTTCCCGAAGGCCAGTTCGTCGCGTCTTATAACGACCGCATCATTGGGTATTGCGCTACCTTCCTGATTCCTGAATCGCTTGCGCTCAAAACACATGAGTGGGCGACAATTACCGGCCGCGGCTACGCCTCGCGGCACGATCCGCATGGCGATTGGGTTTACGGCATGGATGTCTGCATCGATCCCGAATTTCGCGGGCGGCGTATCGGACAGCGGCTCTACAACGAACGAAAGAAATTGTGCCAGCACTTGCGGCTCAAGGGCGTCGTGTTTGCCGGCCGGATGCCGAATCTGGCGCGGTGCTGGAACAGCGTCGGCTCGGCCGAGAACTATCTCAAGCTTGTGATTGAAGGCAAGCAGCGCGATCCGGTGATCGGATTCAAAATTCGTAATGGTTTCGAGCCGATCGGGGGTCTTGCCGGATTATCTGCCGCTCGATCATGAATCGCGCGGCTTTGCCACGCATATGATCTGGCGCAATCCGCAAGTGCCGGTCAAACCGGCTTCGGCGCCGGCTCGCGTTACGCGGCGGCCGCAAACGGTGCGGGTCGCCGCCGTGCAATATCAGTTGCGCGCCATCGCTTCATTCGAGAAATTCGTGCAACAGGTCGAGTATTTCGTCGATGTGGTCGCCGACTATAAGGCGGATTTCGCGGTGTTTCCGGAACTGTTCACGCTGCAATTATTGTCGATTGAAAATCGTCACATCCCCGCGGCCGAGGCGATCTCAGCGCTGACAGCCTACACCGCTCGTTTCAAGGAAATGATGAGCCGCCTGGCGGTGAGCTACAATGTCAACATCATCGGCGGTTCGCATCCCAACCGGGAGGCGGATGGCGAAGTTTACAATGTCTCCTACATATTTCTGCGCGATGGCAGTGTGCACGAGCAGCGAAAAGTTCACCCCGCTCCGAACGAACGTTATTGGTGGAACATCAAGGGCGGCAACAGGGCCAACGTCATCGACACCGATTGCGGGCCGATCGGGGTGCTCATCTGTTACGATTGCGAATCCCCGGAATTGGTTCGGTACGTGATCGACTAAGGCGCGGCGATGCTGTTTATTCCGTTTTGCACCGACGAACGGCAAAGCTATATGCGGGTGCGCTACTGCGCGCAGGCGCGCGCGGTTGAAAATCAGTGCTTGTAGTCATGGCGGGCAATACCGGAAACCTGCCGAAAGTCGAAAATATGGATATCCAATATTCGCAAAGCTGCGTGCTCACGCCCTGCGATTTTCCGTTCGCACGCGACGGCATCGCGTCCGACACGACGCCGAATGTCGAGATGGTGGCCATCGCCGATCTCCAGCTCGACAGCCTGCGCGCGGCGCGCCAGGGCGGCACCGTGCAAAACCTCAAGGACCGCCGCTTCGATCTTTATTCGGTGACGTGGCGTGGTAGATGATTGGCGCGGAAGGTGATTATTTCGGCTCCGCGAAGGCGAGCTCGGCATCCTGCGGCGGCATCATGCGAAAAACATTGAGCGTCATCGAGATCATCACGTAATAACCGAGAATACCGACCAGCTCGACGGTTGCCGCGTCGCCGAGGAAAGCGTGCACGCGTTTGTAAATGCGGTCGCTCACCCGCCGGGTCTTGTAAAGCTCCTGCACGAAGTCGTAAATCGCGCGTTCATCCTTGGGCGCTGATTTCGGCACGCGTCCGGCGCGCAGATCATGGATGGTCTTTGGCTTGACGCCGCCTTTTTCCGCCATGGGCGCATGGGCAAACCACTCATATTGCGCGCGCCACAGCCTTGCCGTGCATAGGATCGCAAATTCAGACAGCCGCGGCGGCAGCGCGGTCTTGTAGCGGCAATGAGCGCCAACCTTTTGCGCCAGATCGCCGAATTCCGGCGCGTGCATCCAGACCGCGAACGGCCCGCGCGGGGTGATGGATTTGCCGCGCGGCCCTGCGCGCAGAGCCTCCAGAAGTGCGCGCTGGGCGTCGTTCATGCGCTGTTCGTCGATCAGGGCGAGGCGTGGCGCCGGGCGCTTGGCGGGCATGGGACTTTCCTTGTTTGGCGGGGCCGCGGATGGGGTGGGGTAGGAGGCTTCGGTCGCTTCGTTTATCATAGCTTAAAGTGCTGCAACACGCGGAGGCGCGACCATGATCGGCATTCGGCTCAAAACATTCGTTCCGGCGCTTGCCTTGGCGATGCTCGCTGGACCCGCATTAGCCGATGCGATCGACGGCAACTGGTGCCACAGCGACGGCCGCCGCTTCAGCATCCGCGGGCCGGAAATCGTCACGCCCGGCGGCAAGAAGATGGAAGGCAATTACAGCCGGCACGCGTTTTCCTACGCCGTGCCGGCGCCGGAGCGGAGCGCGGGGCAGACGGCTTTCATGACGCTGGCCAACGAGAACACCGTGTATCTGCGCCACGGTGAGGCCGCGTCCGCGGGTACGCCGGAAACTTGGGTGCGCTGCTCGCCGTCGATCAGCGCGCTTGAAGGTTTGCGGCGTTTGTGAGCGGGAGACCTGCTACTTGACGGCCGCCGTCACATTGATCAAGCCGCGTTCGGTCATGCGCAACGCCTGTGCGGCCGCGAACAATAGATCAAGAACGCGGCCATCTGACCTGACCTGGCTTTTTTGAACCAAGCGTTGTGAGAGAATAGCTTGGAAAGGAGCTTGGTCATGCCGAAGAAGAGGTTTGGTGCAGAGCAGATTGTGACGCTGCTTCGTCAGATTGAAGTGTCGATGGCACAGGGCAAACCTACGC
>SHVM01000022.1 GCA_009694265.1 Pseudolabrys sp. | reverse complement strand
GATGCCGGATGCGCCTGAAACAAAAGTGCGCGGACGCGTCGGCGCCATCGGCTTTTCAGGCATGGCCGGCAATAATCTGGTGAAGAATCTGTCCGGCGGCGAGAAGGCGCGCCTGCTGATGGGCCTCGCGACATTTTCCGCGCCGCATCTCGTCATTCTCGACGAGCCGACCAACCATCTCGACATCGACAGCCGCGCCGCGCTGATCGAAGCCATCAACGATTATCCCGGCGCGGTAATGCTGGTCTCGCATGACCGCTATCTGCTGGAGGCCTGCGCCGACCGGCTCTGGCTGGTGCAAGGCGGCCGGGTCAAGCCGTTCGACGGCGATCTCGACGATTACCGGCGCACCGTGCTGGCCGGCGAAGGCCAGGGAATTACCGTCGGGGCAAAATCTTCGGCGCGCCCGGATCCGGTGCAGGCGCGCCGCGCCGCCGCCGGCAAGCGGGTGGAAACCGCGCCCTTGCGCAAACGAATTTCGCAAGCCGAACTCGTGATCGCGCAACTCACGCGCCAGCTCGGCAAGCTCGACACCACGCTGGCCGATGGCGACTTGTTTGCGCGCGATCCGGCGCGCGCCGCCGAGCTGTCAAAGACGCGCGCGAATGTCGTCACGGCGCTAGCCAAAGCGGAAGAGGAATGGCTGGCGGCGAGTGCCGCGCTGGAGACGGCCTAAAGACTGCCTTCGTAATTAAACGGCGGGTTTCTTCGCCGGTTTCTTCGTGGTTTTCTTTTTCGGCGGCGCCTTAGGCGGCTCCGGCGGCGCCGGGGCTCGATCGATGGCCTTCAGCCGGCCGTCGGAGAAGTGATAGATGCCGGGCCACGTTCCGGTGAGATATGTGAGCACGACACTGCGCTCGCCTTTATCGCCGCCGCTGATGGCGACGTTGCCGGGAAGGCCCGCGCGCGCCACCGCCTGACATTCGGTCATGCCGAGCGCGATGCCGCCCAGCACGGGCGGGAGGCCCGGTTGCAACTGCAATCCATCGGCGGGATTGGCGGCGGCCGGTGCCGCCGCCGGCATGGGGGCGCCGGCCAGATCGCCAGCTACCGAGCCGACCGGCCGGTCGGCTGGCGGTAGCGGCGCCGCCGCTTGCGCTTGTTCAGCGACAGCGCAGCGTCCGTCGGCACTCACCAGATCGTCCGCACCGACCGGCCCGCCGGGACCGAGGTCGGAGGACTTGCCGATGCTGGCGGGCCTAGCCCAGTCGGGCTTGGCGAAAACGTCGAGCGGCTTGGAGAACCAGCCGCCCTCGTTATTATCCTCGAAGATCCGCGTCGCGCCCGAACAACCGGCGGTCGCCGCCGCGAGCCCGGCAGCAAAGACAAGCGCAATCGTCGATATGGCGCGATGACGCGGCAAAACGGCTTCCCCCGGGCGATCTATCTTCTTGTCCCTTAATACGTATTTTGCGTCAGCACGATGGCACGGGGCAAGCCGTGGGCCGATCGGATCGTTAACTCGGCCATTGAACTATAGGGCATTGGCCGAGTCGGTCAGGCTTAGCCAAGCTTCGCCACCCGTGTTCCAAAAGGGCGCGCGGGCGCGCTCACGCCATCTTCGCCCAGCGGCCTTGTTCGTCGGGCTGCCAATAAGTCGCCTCGAAACCCTTGGACTTGGCGTCGGCCCACTGCGCGCGGGCGCTCGCGACCGCATCCTCGTCGTCGCCGTCGAACACCAGCACGATGCGGGCATAACTGCCGGCGTCCGCCGGCACCGGCACGCCCTCGATCAGAAAGCGCACGTTTGATCCGTTCGGATTGCCGTCATTCACCGTCAGCAGCACCGGCTGCGCCGCGGCATCCGGCTCGCGCCAGGTGCCGTGCGGAAGAAACCCATCATCACGGTAAGTCCACAGATGCGCATCGAGCGCCTCGATGCGTTCTTCGGACGCGCCCTGCACGACCGCCTTCCAGCCGCGCTCAAGCGACTTCTCCAAGAGCGGCGTCAGCACGCCTTCCAGCTTCTGGCCTTGCAGGTGGTAGAACAGGATTTCGGTCATCGAGACGAACTAGCCTTTGCGATATTGAGCGCGGGCCTTCCGGAGAAATTCTTCGATATCAAGCTCTTTGCCTTTGCCGGCATCGAGCTGCCGAATGCCAATATCGACCTCGGCGCGGAGCACACTGAGTTTTTCGAGATAAGCAATCAACTCGCGGGCGACGTGTTCTTGCGTAGCTTCGGGGAGGGCTTCGATCTTGGCGATAGCTTCTGCAAGGACTTTCGTCATGCGGAAGACTTAGCACGTCCTAGCGCACGGCGAAACGAAGTGAGCGCCCTCACTTCTCGTAATAATCCGCCACCAGCCGGTCGAGCAGCCGCACGCCCCAGCCCGAGCCCCAGCTCTTGTTGATATCGCTGCTCCGTGAATCGAAGCCGGTGCCGGCGATGTCGAGATGCGCCCATGGCGTCTTGCCGGACACGAAGCGCTGGATGAATTGCGCCGCGGTGATGGCGCCGCCCCAGCGGCTGCCGCCGGTGTTCTTCATGTCGGCGATTTTGGAATCGATCATCTTGTCGTAGGCGGCGTTGAGCGGCATGCGCCAGACCAGTTCGCCGGTCGCCTCGCCCGCTTTGGTCAAGCGTTCGCTGAGCTTGTCGTCGTTGGAAAACATGCCGGCATATTCCTGGCCGAGCGCGACGATGATGGCTCCGGTCAGCGTCGCCAGATCTACCATGAATTTCGGCTTGAAACGCTTGGCCGTGTACCAGACCACGTCAGCCAGCACGAGGCGGCCTTCGGCGTCGGTATTGATGATCTCGATGGTCTGGCCCGACATCGACGTCACAATATCGCCCGGGCGCTGCGCATTGCCGTCCGGCATGTTCTCGACAATGCCGATGACGCCGACCGCGTTGACCTTGGCTTTGCGCGCGGCCAGCGCCTGCATCAGCCCGACCACGCAGGCCGCGCCCGCCATGTCGCCTTTCATGTCCTCCATGGCGGCTGCCGGCTTGATCGAAATGCCGCCGGTGTCGAAGCACACGCCCTTGCCGATGAAGGCGACCGGCGCGTCGGATTTTTTCCCGCCGTTCCAGCGCATCACGACGACGCGGCTTTCGCGCACCGATCCTTGGCCGACGCCGAGCAGCGCGCCCATGCCGAGCTTCTTCATCGCCTCGATGTCGAGCACCTCGACGGCGACGCCGGTTTTTTTCAGCGCCAAGGTGCGGCGGGCGAATTCTTCCGGATGAAGGACGTTGGCCGGCTCGTTGACCAGATCGCGCGCCATCAGGACGCCGTAGGCTACGCCGGCGCGGCTCTCATAGGCTTTGCGCGCACCGGCGATGTCGCCGGTAGCAACAGTCAGGCTCCGCTTGGCCGGCGGTTTGTCCTCGTCCTTGCGCTGGGTCTTGTAGCGGTCGAACGCATAAGCGCGCAGAACCACGCCTTGCGCCAGGTCCGCCGCCTGGTTGGCCGTCATGGCGCCCTTGGACGTTTCAGCGAACACCACGCCTTCGCTGGCGCTCGCCGGCAGCTTGCCCATGGCGGCGCCGCCAAGCTTGAGGAATTCCTTGGCTTCGAGACCGGCGGCTTTGCCGGTGCCGATCACCACCAGGCGGGCGACATTGAGCCCCCCGGGCACGATCAGTTCCAATGCGGAACCGCTTTTTCCGGTGAATCGCTCGGTTTTGGCGGCGCGCGCCACCAGGCCAGTGGCCGATCCCAGGGCCTTGGCGCTGGCGGCGCCGAATTTGAGCCCATCGTCGCAGAACACGATGAGGACGCCCGAGCTGCCTAATTTGCCCGCAGAGGTGAAGGGGCCAAACCCGAGCTTCAGGGCGTCGGTCATGGGAAGCGGTCCTATCGTGAGCAAATGATGTTCGCACCCCATATGGCGCGGCCGGAGGGGCTCTGGAAAGCCCCCAATGGCCTTGTTTTGTGCCTTTTCACAGGGGTTTGGAACCAGGCTCGCGGTCAGGCTGTGCTGGAGGCCTTATTCGCTTACCAGAATCGTCTTCCCAAGGCTTCGATCAGGGCTAAGACCCAGCCCGCGTTTAACTTTTTGTTGTGCATGTTCAACGGCTTTGCCATTGCACGGCCACTTTGTGGATGGATCAAGGTAAACCTACTGGGGGTTGGGTTTACGCTGAAATGCTTGGCGTCCGGTGGGGCAACCGGGCGCGGGGTCGGCGTATGCCGGAACTGGGGGACGACGACGCGGATGGGGTCCATCAGCCGATATATTTTCCGCACGACGTTCGGTGCTTTCGTTGTCGTGCTCGTCAGTTTGACCGCCGTGATCTGGGTCACGCAGGCGTTGCGCGACATCGACCTGATGACCAACCAGGGTCAGAACATCCTGATATTCGTCGGCATTACCGGCCTGATCATTCCACTACTCGTCCTGGTGATCGCGCCGATCGCGCTATTGATCGCGGTCGCGCATGTGCTGAACAAGCTGTCGACCGATTCCGAAATCATCGTGATGAATGCGTCCGGCATGTCGCCGTGGTTCCTGTTCCGCGCCTTCATGTCGGTAGCGATCGTGGTCTCGCTGCTGGTGACGGCGATCAGCGCCTATTTCGCGCCCAAGGGCCTGCGCATGCTGCGCGACTGGCTCACCGAGGTGCGCGCCAATGTGGTGAGCACCATCGTGCAGCCCGGCCGCTTCACCCAGATCGAAAATGGCGTCACCATCCATATTCGCGAGCGCCGCAGCAACGGCCAGCTGATCGGGATTTTCCTCGACGACCGGCGCAATCCGGCCGATCGCATCACCGTTGTGTCGGAATCCGGCGAGTTGCTGGACAACGACAACGGCACGTATCTGATCTTGCAGAAGGGCATCCTGCAGCGCCAGCAGGCCAGCGAACGCGATCCGGCAATGGTGGTATTCGATCGCAACGCCTACGATCTCTCGCAGTTCGCCGGCGGGCGGCAGTCGGTGAAATATTCGATCCGCGAGCGCTACCTTTGGCAGCTGCTGTTTCCCGATCCGAAGGATCAGTTCTACATCGAGCAGCCGGGCCAGTTCCGCGCCGAACTGCACGACCGGCTGATCGCGCCGTTGTATCCGCTGGCTTTTGTGGTGATCGCCTTCGCCTATCTCGGCGCGCCGCGCACCACAAGACAAAGCCGTACGCTGTCGATGATCGGCGCCATCGGCGGTGTGGCGCTGCTGCGCCTCATCGGATTTGCCGCCACCGTGCTCGGCGCTACCATGCCGTGGATGCTTTGGCTGCAATATGTGGCGATCGCCGCCGCTTTCGCCCTTGGACTTTACGTGATCCGCCGCGGCCTGATCCTGGAGCCGCCGGCATTCCTCACCAATTGGCTCGCCGCGCTCACCGAGCGCATCACCCAACGTTTCGCCACGCCATGAAACATCCCAAGAAACATTCATGTCGATAGTCGGGGGAACACTCGCGCGATATTTCGGCCTGCGCTTCCTGAGCGCGGTGCTGCTGGTATTCGCCGGCATTTTCGCGCTGGTCACCTTGCTCGACTATATCGAGCTGATGCGCCGTGCCAACGACGTCCCGAATGTCTCGGCGATCCTGGTGGCCAAGACCTCGTTCTTCCGGGTACCGCAGGTGACCGAGCGGATTCTGCCGTTCTGCGTGCTGATCGGCGCGATGTATAGCTATCTCAATTTATCGCGGCGGCTGGAACTGGTGGTGGCGCGCGCCGCCGGCATGTCGGCCTGGCAATTCATCTCGCCGGCGCTGGTGGTAGCCTTCCTGCTCGGGATTTTGGCCACCACCGTCTACAATCCCATCTCCGCCATCCTGCAGGAGCGCTCGAAGCGATACGAAGCCGAGCTGTTCGGGCAAAACCCGTCGGCGCTGCGCGGCAGTGGCGGCAACTTCTGGGTCAGCCAGCGCAGCGACGACGGCCAGGCCATCATCGGCGCCAAATCGAGCCGCGACCAGGGCGTCGGGCTCAGCGGCGTGTCGGTGTTCACCTTCGACAAGGCCGGTCAGTTCAAGAACCGCATCGAGGCGCGCGCGGCGGTGCTGGAACCCGGCGTCTGGCAGCTGCTCGATGCCCGGGTCTATGCACTCGGCACCTTGCCAGTCGATCAGGCCGTGTATCTTCTCAAGACCAGCCTGACACCGGAACAAGTTCGTGAAAGCTTTGCGACGCCAGAGACCGTCCCATTTTGGGAACTCCCACTGTATATCAAGATCGCAGAACAGGCTGGATTGGGCGCCGCAGGCTATAGATTGCAGTTTCAGAAGCTTCTAGCCCGGCCATTTTTTCTTGCCGCCATGGTTTTCCTTGCCGCCGCCGTCAGTTTACGGTTCTTCCGCTTTGGCGGGGTCCAAAAGATGGTTTTAAGTGGCATGGCCGCGGGCTTTCTGCTTTATGTTTTGTCGAAAGTGACTGAGGATTTCAGCAAGGCCGAGCTGATGCACCCGGTGGCAGCAGCGTGGTTGCCTGTGCTTGTCGGGGGTCTGACGGGGTTTATTGCGTTGTTGTACCAGGAGGACGGGTGATGGCGGGGCTGGCTAGCGCTCGTCCACCAGCGCCCCGGCCTCACCGCCGTGGCGTTGCATGTTTTGTTGCCGCCCTCAGCCTTATGGCTTGCGGCGGCTTGATCGCGTCTGCGCCGGCGTTCGCGCAGCAATTGAGTTTCCCGTCACCGCCGCCGGCGGCAAAAAAATCCAAGATCGCCATTGAGCGCGACAAGTCCGGGCAAAAGCAGATGCTCGTGCAGGCGCGCGAGATCAACTACGACTACACCAATCATCGGGTCGCCGCCGTCGGCAACGTGCAAATCTATTATGGCGGCGCCACCATCGAAGCCGACAAGGTGATCTACGATCAAAAGACCAAGCGCCTGCACGCCGAGGGCAATGTCCGGCTGACCGAAGAGGACGGCAAGGTCACCTATGGCGAGATCATGGACCTGGCGGACGACTATCGCGACGGCTTCGTCGACTCGCTGCGACTCGATGCCCCCGATCAAACCCGCATGGCCGCCGCCCGCGCCGAGCGGTCGAGCGGCAACTACACCGTCTTTCATAACGGCGTCTACACCGCCTGCGCGGCCTGCAAGGACGATCCGAAAAAGCCGCCGCTGTGGCAGGTGAAGGCCGCGCGCATCATCCACGACCAAGGCGAGAAGATGATGTATTACGAGGACGCCCGCCTCGAATTCTTCGGCCAGCCGATGGCATGGCTGCCCTATTTCTCGGCGCCCGATCCGACCGTCAAGCGCAAGACCGGCGTGCTGACGTCAACAATTTCATCGAATTCGAAATACGGCGTCGGGCTCGAGGTGCCCTACTATTGGGCGCTGGCGCCGGACTACGACGCGACCTTCGCGCCGATGATCACTTCCAAGCAGGGTCCGCTGCTGCAGGGCGAATTCCGCCAGCGCCTGCTTAACGGCGCTTACGAAATCCGTGCCGCCGGCATTCGCCAGCTCGACAAAAATAACTTCCAGCGCAGCGACGGCACCACGACGCCCGGCTATCGCGATTACCGCGGCAGTGTGGAGACCGCCGGCCAATTCGCGCTCACCAACAAATGGGTGTGGGGTTGGGACGCCCTGATGCTTTCCGACAAGACGTTCCTGCAAGACTACAATCCGTATCTGTCGCGCTATCGGATCAACGATCCGATGCAGACCGGCGCCAGCGAAGGCGTCTCGCAGATTTATATCGCCGGCAAAGGCAATCGCAGCTATTTCGACGCACGCAGCATTCATTACCTCGGCTTCTCGGAGGCGGACTCGCAGTCACAGATTCCAGTCATCCATCCGGTGGTCGATTACACCTACACTTTCGACCATCCAATTATGGGCGGCGAACTCGGCACCAAGTTCAATTTCACTAGCCTGACGCGAAACCAGGCCAATTTCGATCCGATCACCCAGACCGCGCTGAGCAACCGCGCCTGCGCGCAGACCGCCGACCCGGCGATCAAGACCACCAGAAACTGCTTGCTGCGCGGCATTCCCGGCACCTATAGCCGCTTCTCGTCGGAGACCCATTGGCGGCGCAGCATCACCGACCAGTACGGCCAGGTATTTACTCCGTTTGCTTCGGTGCGCGTCGATGCCGGCTCCATGCACATCAAAAACGAAGTCGGCGTGTCCAATTACATCAGCACCGGCGAAACGAACCTGGTCCGCGCGATGCCGACCGTTGGATTGGAGTACCGCTATCCGTTCATCAGCACGCAGGCTTGGGGCACGCAGACCGTGGGGCCGATCGCCCAAATTATCGCGCGCCCGAACGAGTCTCAGGTCGGACGCTGGCCAAACGAGGACGCGCAAAGCCTGATCTTCGACGACAGCAATTTGTTCCGCGTCGACAAATTCGCCGGCTGGGATCGGGTCGAAGGCGGCGGACGCGCCAATTACGGCACGCAATATACCGCGCAGTTCAATCAGGGCGGCTTCGTCAATATGCTGTTCGGCCAGTCCTACCAGCTGTTCGGAGAGAATTCCTTCGCGCAAGGAGGCACAACCAATACCGGCCTCGACAGCGGCCTCGACAGCAGGCGCTCCGACTATGTTGCGAGGGCCTCATACCAGCCCAACAGCACCTTTACGTTTACCTCGCGCTTCCGCTTCGACAACGAAAAGTTCATCACGAAGCGGACGGAACTCGAGGCCAGCGCCAAATTTGATCGCTGGAATGTTAGCATGCTTTATGGCGACTATGCCGCGCAGCCTGAACTTGGCTTCCTGAATCGCCGCCAGGGCATGCTGGGCACGAGCTCGGTCAAGCTCGACGCCAATTGGGTGCTCTCGGGCGCGGCGCGTTACGACATCAATGCCGGGAAATTCGACCAGACCCGCCTTGGCATTGGCTATATCGACGAATGCCTCATCTTGGCCCTGAATTACATTACAAATTACACCTACAGCGGAAACGTATCGGCCAACCATCAGATCATGCTGCAATTGAGTCTGCGCACGCTCGGCGGCACGTCGTACAATCAATCGGTGGGAAGCGTGGGCTGGCTCTGACGCAACACGGCGATGCATCAGATCGCCGGCGTGCCTGAGACAGTGGATATCGCAATGCCGGGAATGAGCGTAAAACTTCGGCCCATTCGGCGATGGCTGACGGGCGCGGTCATCGCCGCGGTCCTTGCCGCGCCGGCGGCCGTCAATGCGCAGGTGGTGGTTGTCGCCAATGGCTCACCGATCACCGAGCTCGACATCCAGCAGCGCAGCAAGCTTATCACCAACTCGACCCAAAAGACCCTGCCGCGCCAAGACGTTATCAACGAACTGATCAACGACCGGCTCAAGATCGCAAAGGCCAAGGTGTATGGCCTGGACGTGAGCGACTCGGAAGTCGATGCTGCCTTCGATAGTTTGGCGCAGCGCCAGCGTCTCACGCCGCAGCAATTCACCGTGATGCTCGAACGCGGCGGTATTTCCGCGAGCACCCTCAAGGCGCGCATGCGCGCGGAGCTGACCTGGAATCAATTGATCCGCGGCAAATTCGGTTCTTCGTTGCAGGTCGGTGAATCCGACATCGCCAACGCGCTGCGCACGCGCAATGAAGGCGAGAATGCGACGGTCGGCTATATTTACACGCTCTACCCGGTCACGATCGTGGTCGCACGCGGATCGAGCGAAGCCATCATGGGCGCCAAGCGCCGCGAGGCCGAAAATTTGCGCAGCCGTTTCACCACGTGCAACGAGGGACTGGCATTGGCGCGCGCGCTGCGCGACGTCGCGGTGCGCGAGCCGCTGCATCGAAGCTCGGCCGATCTGGCGCCGCAATTGCGCGAGCTGTTGGGCAACATGCAGATCGGCCAGCTGAGCATGCCGGAAGTGACAGCGCAGGGTCTGCAGATGTATGCGCTTTGCGATAAGAAGGAAAGCATCGCGGAGTCTTCGGTCAAGCGCGAAGTGCGCGAGCAGATTTACTCCAAACGGTTTGAAGCCGAAGCCAAGAAATTTTTGGACGAAATTCGCAAACAGGCGATGATCGAGTACAAATGAGCGCACGCGGCTCCCTCCCTCTGGCGTTGACGCTGGGCGAGCCGGCCGGCATCGGTCCCGATCTCGCGCTGGCAATTTGGCTGCGCCGGGTCGAACTCGATCTGCCGGCGTTTTATCTGATCGGCGATGCGGATTTTCTAAAGCACCGCGCCCACGCGCTCGGCCTCGATGTTCCCCTGAGCGTGGTAACGCCGGCGAAGGCAAGTACCGACATTTGCGCCATCTTCGAGCGCGCTCTTCCGGTGGCGGCACTCGGCCTGCCCGTCACCGCAGCGCCCGGCAAACCCGACGCCAGCAGCGCGCCGGCCGCGATCGCATCAATCCGCCGCGCCGTCGCCGATGTGATGGCGGGCCTGGCCGCCGGCGTCGTGACCAATCCGGTCGCCAAGAACGTGCTCTATCGCGCTGGGTTCGCCGAGCCGGGCCATACCGAATTTTTAGGCCATCTGGCGGCGGAGGCGACCGGCAAACCGGTGCAGCCCGTGATGATGCTGTGGTCAGCCGAACTCGCCGTGGTTCCGGTGACCATCCATCTGCCGCTGAAGGACGTGGCCGGCGCCCTCACGACCGACCTGATTGTGCAAACCGGGCGTATCGTCGCGCGCGACTTGCGCACGCGGTTCGGGCTCGCCCGCCCGCGCATCGCGGTCGCCGGGCTCAATCCGCACGCCGGCGAAGACGGCGGGCTGGGGGCTGAGGATCGCGCCATTGTGGCGCCGGCGGTCGCGCGCCTGAAAGCCGAGGGCATCGACGTGCTCGGTCCGCTGCCGGCCGATAGCATGTTCCACGAGCGCGCCCGCGCGGGTTACGACGTGGCCTTGTGCATGTATCACGATCAGGCGCTGATCCCGATCAAGACGCTGGCCTTCGATCACGCGGTGAATGTGACGCTCGGGCTGCCCTTCGTGCGCACCTCGCCCGATCACGGCACCGCGTTCGATATCGCCGGCTCCGGGACCGCCGATCCATCGAGCCTGGTGGCGGCGCTGGCGCTGGCGGCGCGACTGGCGGCGACGGCACCGACTTTCGCCAACGCAAAATAGTGTTTAATTGCGCATGATCTTGTCCGAAAACCGGTTCCCACTTTTCGGAATCATGCGCTAATGGCGCAGATCGATGACCTGCCGCCGCTGCGCGAGGTCATCCGCCGGCATGGGCTTTCGGCGAAAAAATCCCTCGGCCAGAACTTCCTGCTGGATCTCAATCTGACCGCGCGCATTGCGCGGGTAGCCGAGCCGCTGAGCGGGGCCACCGTCGTCGAAGTCGGCCCCGGGCCGGGCGGCCTCACGCGCGCATTGCTTTCGCTCGGCGCCAAACGCGTCATCGCCATCGAGCGCGACGAACGGGCGGTTGCGGCACTTGAAGAGATCGCCGCGCACTATCCGGGCCGGCTTGAAATCGTGTCCGGCGATGCGCTGCGTTTCGATGCACGCGCGCATCTCGGTGCCACGCGCGCGAAAATAATCGCCAACCTGCCCTACAATATCGCCACCGCGCTGCTGATCGACTGGCTGACCGCCGAGCCGTGGCCGCCCTGGTACGACATGCTGGTGCTGATGTTCCAGCGCGAGGTGGCGATGCGCATCGTCGCCAAAGTGGGCGACAAGGCTTACGGAAGGCTGGCGGTGCTCACGGGCTGGCGCTGCGAGAGCAAAATCATGTTCGATGTGGCGCCCACGGCCTTCGTGCCGCAGCCCAAGGTCACATCCGCGGTGGTGCGGCTGGTGCCGCGCGCCGAGCCGTTGGCCTGCGATTCAAAAACGTTACAACGCGTGACCGAGGCGGCCTTCGGCCAGCGCCGCAAAATGTTACGGCAAAGCCTGAAAACCCTTGGCGTGGACAGCGGCGAACTGCTCGCCGCAGCCGGCATCGCGCCGACCGCGCGGGCGGAAGAGATTCCGGTGGAAGGCTTCGTCACGCTGGCGCGTGTTTTCGCTGGGCAGACGAAAAGCCGCGTGCGATAGGTTTCGCAAATGTTGATGCACCGCCAGTCGCTGACCGCTTACGCCGCGCCGCTGTGCGAGACCGTGGCCGATTGCCCCGTGCCGAAAGGCACCCAAGTGCTGGTGCGCATCGCGCGCTGCGGCGTCTGCCATTCCGATCTGCACATGCAGGACGGCTATTTCCTGCTCGGCGACGGCAAGCAGCTCGATGTGCGCGCCGGGCGCACGCTGCCGTTCACGCTCGGGCATGAGATCGCGGGCGTCGTCGAAAGCACGGGGACTGACGCGAAGATCGCACCGGGCTCACCAGTCGCGATCTATCCCTGGATCGGCTGCGGCAGCTGCGCTGCCTGCAAGGTGGGCGACGAGAATATTTGTATTGCGCCGCGCCATCTCGGCATCACCGTCGACGGCGGCTTTGCCACGCATGTGCTGATCCCGAATCCGCGTTACCTGATCGACTATGCGCCGCTGCCAGCCGCTTATGCCGGCGCGCTGATGTGCTCGGGGCTCACCGCCTATGCCGCGCTCAAGCGGCTGGCGGACCGTGCCGCGCGCGCACCGCTGCTGCTGATCGGGCTCGGCGGCGTCGGGCTGATGGGCCTGGCGCTAGCGCGCGCCATGTATGGAGTTGCGCCGTTTGTCGCCGACATCGACGCCAAGAAGCGCGAGGCCGCGCTCGCCGCGGGTGCCAAGGCTGCTTTCGACCCGGCCGATGCCGGTGCGCGCAAGGAGCTGCTCAAAGCCAGCGGCGGGATTTATGCCTGCTGCGATTTCGTAGGCTCCGACAAGTCGCTCAATTTTGCGACCGGCGTGCTGGCCAAGGGCGGCAAGGTCGTGGTCACCGGCTTGATCGGCGGCGCCTATACGACCCCGGTCGCCATGTTTCCGCTCAAGGCCATGACCATCGAGGGCACCACGACGGGCACGCTGGCCGAAGCGCGCGAGCTGATCGATCTGGTGCGTGCGAAAAATATTGCTCCGCCGCCGATCGTCGAGCGACCGTTGGCGCAAGCGCAGGCGGCACTCGACGATCTGCGCGCCGGAAAAATTGTCGGCCGCGTGGTGCTGACGGCATAAAAGCTGGAAAGCTAGGGCGTGTAATTATCAATCACGATCGGTGAGCAACGGCCAATCAATCTCCGCTTTGCCGACAATAGCGCAGATGCGATCCTCGCTTGCTTTCCGCCAGCGCGCGTTTCACGGCCAGCAACAGATTTGACTGGCCCGGACGCCATTGGTAGCCGACGCCGAAGTCGATGGGTTTCGAACGGCCCTTCTGAAACAGCCGGGCTTGGCCGAATTCTCGCTTCAATATCGAACATTGACCGGCGGTTCTCGCAGGCCCGCGTTTGGCTGCGTTTACGAGTCCACGCCCTACAGCTTCGCCATCAACCCGCGCACGAAGTCCGACAGCCCGGGCTGGCGCTCGCGCTTGAGCCTCTCGGCCGCGAGGATGGCCGCCACATCGGCGAAGGCTTGATCGATATTGTGATTGATCACGACATAATCATATTCCGCCCAGTGGCTCATCTCGTCGGCGGCTTTCGCCATGCGGCGATGGATGGTCTCAAAATCGTCCTGCGCGCGGCTGTGCAGTCGCCGCTCCAGCTCCGGGATCGACGGCGGCAAGATGAAGACGCTCACCACGTCGCCGCGCGCTTTCTCGCTCAGCTGCTGGGTGCCTTGCCAGTCGATGTCGAACAGCACGTCACGGCCTTGGGCGAGCGCGTCCATCACCGGCTTAACCAGCGTGCCGTAATAATTGTCGAACACCTCGGCCCATTCCAGCAGGCCGTCTTTTTCGACCAGCGCGTCGAATTGCTTGCGGCCGATGAAATGATAATCGCGCCCGTCCGCTTCGCCCGGGCGCATTTTGCGCGTGGTGACCGACACCGACAGCGTGACGCCTTTGTCTTCGGCCAGCAGCCGGCGCGACAGCGTGGTCTTGCCGGCGCCCGAGGGCGATGACAGCACCAGCATCATCCCGCGCCTGGCGACGCCCGCGTCCGCCTGCCGTTTGACCGCCATTGCCTCACTCCAGGTTCTGCACCTGCTCGCGGAATTGCTCGACAACACTCTTGAGCTCAAGGCCAATATTGGTCAGTTCCACGTCATTGGCCTTGGCGGTGAGCGTATTCGATTCGCGGTTGAGTTCCTGTGCCAGAAAATCGAGCCGGCGGCCGATCGGCCCGCCATCGGCGATCATCTTTTGCACCTGCGCCACATGCGAGGCGAGCCGGTCGAGCTCCTCGCGGATATCGGCCTTGCTGGCGATCAGAATCGCCTCCTGGTGCAGGCGGTCGCTGTCGAAACGCGTCGAGGCCGAAAGCAGCGTCGCCACCTGCTCGGCCAGCCGCGCCTTGATCGCCTCCGGCTTGCGGCCGGGGGCGGCGTCCGCGCGGGCCGTGAGTTTAGCGATTTCGTCCAGGCGAGCCGACAGCAGGCGGCCGAGGGTGGCCCCCTCCTCGCGCCGCATGGCGATGAGATCGGCGAGCAATTTGTCGAAACTGGCGACGATGGCGGCCTCGGCTGAGCGGCGGTCCTCCTCGCGCTCGTCTTCCTCGGTGACCTCGATCACGCCCTTGAGCGCCAGGATGCCGTCGAGGGTGGGTGGCGAGGCCGTGACTTTGCCGCTGAGCGATTTAAGCGTCGCCAGCACGGCGTTGAGCACCGGCTCATTGACCTTGACGGTGGGCGCCACACCTTTGCGCTCGACGGTCAGATTGGCATAGACGGTGCCGCGCGACAGTTTTTCCGTGGCGTTCTTGCGCGCTGGCACTTCGACCGCGTCCCAGCCGGGCGGCAGGCGTAAGCGTAAATCGAGACCCTTGGCGTTGACCGATTTGATCTCCCAGCTCCAGGCATAGGAGCCGGTCACGCCGTGGCCGCGCGCGAAGCCGGTCATGCTCGACAGAGCCATCGGGTTGAGTCTCGTGTTGCCGTTGCGGTGAATTTCGCGACGACCTTAGCGGCAGGGCTGTGCGCTCACAAGTGTGCCGAGCGGCTAGCGCTTGGCGGCCAGCGGCGGCGCGTTGCCATGCTCGATCGTCCGCAGGCGCGCCACGTTTTTCTGGTGCGCATCGTAGTTTTCCGAGAACACATGACCGCCGGTGCCGTCGGCGACGAAATAGAGTTCCTTGGTCCGCGCCGGATTGGCCGCCGCCTCCAGCGAGGCGCGGCCCGGATTGGCGATCGGCCCCGGGGGCAATCCGTCGATCACATAGGTGTTGTAGGCGGTGTGCTGCTCGATCTCGCTTTTCATGATCGGACGGCCGAGCGCGCCCTTACCGCCGGTGAGGCCATAAATGATGGTCGGATCGGACTGCAACCGCATCTTGGTCTTGAGCCGGTTCATGAACACGGCCGCGACCCGCGTGCGTTCGTCCGGCCGGCCGGTTTCCTTCTCCACGATCGAAGCCATGATGACGAGCTGTTCCGGCGTCCTGATCGGAATATCCTGCACGCGATGCTCCCAGACTTCGGTCAGCACGCGCTTGTGCGCCTGCTGCATGCGCTGGACGATCTGGTCGCGAGCCATGCCGCGGGTAAATTTGTAGGTCTCCGGCAACAGCGTGCCTTCGCGCGGAATCTCCTTGATCTGGCCTGCGAGCGCAGCGTTCTCCAAAAGGCGGGCGACGATCTGCTCGGAGGTCAGGCCCTCGGGGATTGTGACGGCGTGCTGCACCACCTTGTTTTCGATAATGGTGTCGACCACGTCGGCGATGCTGGCGTGCTTGATGAACTGATACTCGCCGTATTTGAGTTCGCTGCCCGCCTTGAGCGCGATGACCCCGCCCATGAACACCCAAGCCTGATCGATCACGCCCTCGCGCCGCAGGATGTCGGCGATCTCCCTGATGCCGGCGCCGCGCGGTATATTGACCACCTTGTCTTGCGCCAGCGGGCCGGGCGCTTCGAACCGCTGCCTGCCGACGAATAGTGCGCCGCCGACGGCGACCGAGATCACCACCAGTAGCGTGAAGATCGCATTGCCGACGATGACCAGCGGGTGACGCACGCGCCTGGAGCGGCGCTTGGGCAGCGGCACGCGTTCCGGCTCGAGCACATGGCGCGGGCTGCGCGGCGGCTTGTTGTTGGATGGCGGCGGCTGCGGAATCGGGCCCCGCGCCAGCGGACCGCTGCCATTGCCGCTTGGTGGTGGATCTGAATTCAAACGCACGCTCCCGGCGAACATGTCGCGCCGCGGCGCGATTCGAAACCCATCAACTACATTCGCAGCTTAGTGGCAAATATGGCGAAAGCTTGGATGCTAATGCAAGTCACGCCGCGTAGCGACGGAAGATCAGCGAGGCATTGGTTCCGCCAAAGCCGAACGAGTTCGATAGCACGATGTCGATATCGCGTTCGCGCGCCTTGTGCGGCACCAGATCGATCGGCGTTTCGATCGATGGATTGTCGAGATTGATGGTGGGCGGGGCGACCCGGTCGCGAATGGCCAGGATCGAGAAGATGGCCTCGACCGCGCCGGCGGCGCCGAGCAGGTGGCCGACGCAGGACTTGGTCGATGACATGGAGATACGGCCGGCGGCATTGCCGACCAGGCGCTGTACGGCGCCGAGCTCGATTTCGTCGCCGAGCGGCGTCGAGGTGCCGTGCGCGTTGATGTAGTCGAGGTCGCCGGCGGTAATCCCGGCGCGCTTGATGGCCATGGTCATGCAGCGAAACGCACCGTCGCCGTCCGGCGATGGCGCGGTGATGTGAAAGGCGTCGCCCGACATGCCGTAACCGACCAGCTCGGCATAGATTTTGGCGCCGCGCGCCTTGGCATGGTCGAGTTCTTCCAGCACCACGGCACCGGCGCCCTCGCCCATCACGAAACCGTCGCGCGCCTTGTCGTAAGGGCGCGAGGCGCGGGTTGGGTCATTGTTGAAATTGGTCGAGAGCGCGCGCAGCGCGGCAAATCCGGCCAGCGCCATTCGATTGACCGGCGATTCAGTGCCGCCCGCCACCATCACATCGGCATCGCCGAGTGCCACCATGCGCGCCGCGTCGCCGATGGCGTGCGCGCCGGTCGAGCAGGCGGTGACCACCGCGTGATTGGGGCCCTTCAGGCCGAACTCGATGGAGACGAAGCCGGAAGCGAGATTGATGATGCGGCCGGGAATGAAGAACGGCGACACCCGGCGCGGCCCCTTCTCATGCATGATGACCGCCATATCGGCGATGCCTTCGATGCCGCCGATTCCGGAGCCGATCAAAACGCCGGTGTTGGTCTGATCTTCATAGCTTTCCGGATGCCAGCCGGCGTCGTCGAGCGCCTGTTTTGCCGCGCACATGGCGTAGACGATGAAGTCGTCGACCTTGCGCTGTTCCTTCGGCGTCATCCATTGATCGGGATTATAGGTGCCGCCGCTGCCGTCGCCGCGCGCAATCGTGCAGGCGATCTGGCAAGCGATATCGGAGACATCGAATCGGTCGATGCGCTTGGCGCCGCTTTCGCCTTTGATGAGGCGCTGCCACGTCGGCTCCACGCCGCATGCGAGCGGCGTGAGCATTCCCATTCCGGTGACGACGACACGTCTCATGACCGGCTCCGAGCGGAATTATATGCGAACGCGGTCATGCCTGTGCACCGCGCATAGCTCATCAGCCAACGATCTGTGAAGCGATCGAGCAGCCGCATTGGCGGCAGTTCAGCCTTTAGCGTTTTTTGCGAGAAATTTAACCGCATCACCGACGGTCAGAATGGTCTCGGCGGCATCGTCGGGAATTTCGCACTTGAATTCCTCCTCGAAAGCCATCACGAGCTCGACGGTGTCGAGACTGTCGGCGCCAAGATCTTCGATGAAACTCGCTTGCTCGGTCACCTTGTCGAGCTCCACCCCCAGGTGCTCCACGACGATCTTCTTCACCCGCTCGCCAATGTCACTCATCGTTCCAACCTCGTGCTTTTTAGATTGGGCTGCGACCCGGAGCAGATCGCAACCATCGCTGACGGCCTCGTCGTGGTTGACTTTGGTGTGGTGAGTACCGATCACGGAGCGCCTGGTGCCACTTCCGCCATCGGCCACCCCAGCCGGGCCGAATTTCGGTTACCATACTTCAATTGCGTTGACTAGCGCGCGCCAGCGTAGCCGGACAAGCCCGCAAAAGCCAAGTATTTCGGCTTGTTAGCCGGCGCATGATCCTTTCCGAAAACCGGTGCCCACTTTTCGGGATCATGCGCTAAAACATCGCCATTCCGCCGTTGATGTGCAGCGTTTGGCCGGTGATATAGGCGGCCTCGTTGGAAGCAAGGTATACCGCCGCCGCCGCCACGTCGGCGGGAGTTCCAAGCTTGCCCGCAGGCACGCGCCCCAGGATGGCCTCGCGCTGCTTTTCATTAAGCTTGTCTGTCATCGGCGTGGCGATGAAGCCGGGCGCGATGCAATTGGCGGTGACGTTGCGCTTGGCATATTCGGCCGCCACCGTCTTCATCATGCCGATCATGCCCGCCTTCGAGGCGGTATAATTGGCCTGCCCCGGATTGCCGGTAACGCCGACCACCGAGGAGATGCCGACGACGCGGCCGAAGCGCCGCCGCATCATGCCCTTCACCGCCGCTCGGGTGAGCCGGAAGGTCGCCGTGAGATTGATGGCGATGACCTGGTCCCACTCCTCGTCGTGCATTTGCACGAACAGATTGTCCTTGGTCACGCCGGCATTGGCGACCAGGATATCGAGCTTCTCCATCTTCTCTTCAGCCGACGGCACCAGTCTTTCGACCGCTTTCTTGTCGGCGAGATCGCAGGGCAGAACATGCACGCGGCTCCCAAGCTCGGCCGCAAGCGCGTCGAGTACCTCGCGGCGAGTGCCGGAAATCGCGACGGTCGCGCCCTGGCCATGCAGCGCGCGTGCGACAGCGGCGCCGATGCCGCCGGTCGCGCCCGTCACTAGCGCGGTCTTTCCGCTCAAATCGAACATCATGAACCTCTCCCGGCTTTATACGCGGCAATGTCCTCAGGGCTGCCGATTGCGCTTGCGCTGGCGCCATCGGCAATACGCTTGACGAGACCGCTGAGCACTTTGCCGGCCCCCACTTCGTAGAACGTTTTGACGCCGGCGGCAGCCATGAAGGCTACCGACTCGCGCCAACGCACCGTGCCGGTAACCTGGGCGATAAGCGCGCGCACGATCTCGGCCGGATCTTGAATGGGTTTGGCCAGCACATTGGCGATCAGCGGCACCACCGGCGATTTGACCGCCACTTTCGCCAGCGCCAGCGCCATCGCATCGGCGGCAGGCTGCATCAGCGCGCAATGAAAGGGCGCGGACACCGGCAATATCATCGCGCGCTTGGCGCCTTTTGTTTTGGCGATTTCCACCGCACGCTCGACCGCCGCCTTGTCACCCGACACCACCACCTGGCCGCCGCCATTGTCGTTGGCGGCCTGGCAGACTTGGCCTTGTGCCGCTTCCGCGGCAGCCGCGGCGGCGGCATCGAATTCAAGCCCAATCAAAGCCGCCATGGAGCCGACGCCGACCGGCACCGCCTTCTGCATGGCCTGCCCGCGTATGCGCAACAGCCGCGCGGTGTCGGCGATGGTGAAGGCGCCGCTCGCGGCCAGTGCCGAATATTCGCCGAGCGAATGGCCGGCGACGAATTGCGCGTCGCGTTTGAGGTCGAGGCCGGCTTCCATCTCCAGCACGCGAATGGTTGCAAGAGAGACCGCCATCAGCGCAGGCTGGGCGTTTTGCGTGAGCGTGAGCGTATCCTGCGGCCCTTCGAAAATGATGGCGCTGAGCTTGTCGCCGAGCGCCTCGTCCACTTCGGCAAAGACCTGGGCGGCCGATGCGAAATTCGCGGCCAGCGTTTTGCCCATGCCGGCGGTCTGGCTGCCCTGACCCGGAAATACGAATGCGACCGCCATCGATTACCACCCGTACAGCGTCAAAATCGAGCCGAAAGACACCGCGATCAGGGGTTCTGTCAAGTTGCGCGCATCCAAGTTGAGCCTTGGCGGTAACCAACCGACAAGACTCTGGCGCTAGGGTCCTGCTCATCTTTCAGAGGCTATGTGATGAGCAAGCTGGTAACCGAGGACGATCTCGCGCGGGCGCGCCGCGACCCGGAATTCCGCCAGCAATTGATGGCCGATAATCTCGAACGGCTGTTGGAAGCGCTCAACCGAATGCGCAGGACAAGCGACATCAAGCCCGAAGCCGCGCGCCAGATCCGCGAAGGCGTCGATCTCGCGGTCAAACTGGCCGACCGGTTGCAGCAGAACGCCCCCAATCCCGGCCCGCGCGCGGCTTGAGCGCCCTCCTGCCCGCCTTGCCTTTTCATCAGAAATCCCTATAAACCGCGCGTTCCGTCGATCTTGGTTGGGAGCTGAACGGACGGCCGGTTTCAAGCGTTTCACGTGAAAAACCGGTAGGGCCGCTGCGCCCGACGTCCCGTGTTCCCGCCTTCAGAGCATTCGAGCCTTTCCCGAAGGGCTCGAGGGGCTAGGCGCCAGGGTCGAGGGTTATGGGCTAACAGGGAAGGCATTTCATGCCGTTGTACGAACACGTCTATCTGGCGCGCCAGGATCTGAGCACGCAGCAGGTCGAAGAATTGACGACGCTGTTGTCGGGCGTCATCACGCAAAATGGCGGCAAAATCACCAAGACGGAATATTGGGGCCTCAAGTCGCTCTCCTACCGCATCGCCAAGAACCGCAAGGCGCATTTGACGCTGCTCAATGTCGAAGCCCCGGCGGCCGCGCTCAATGAAGTCGAGCGTCAGGAGCGGCTGAGTGAAGATGTCCTGCGCTATCTCACCATCCGCGTCGAGGCGCATGAGGAAGGCCCCTCGGCGATGATGCGCAAATCCGACCGCGACGATCGCGGTGACCGCGGCGATCGCGGCGATCGCGGTCCACGCCGCCCGCGGCGCGACGAAGCAATCGATGACGCCGTCGACGCCATAGCGGTGGAGGAATAGAGCCATGGCATTTGGATCATCCCAAGGTGCTGGTTTTGGCGGTGGTGCTGGCGGCGGCGGCGGTGCGCGCAGGCCGTTTTTCCGCCGGCGCAAGACCTGTCCGTTCTCGGGCGCCGGTGCGCCGAAGATCGACTACAAGGACGTCAAGCTGTTGCAGCGCTACGTGTCGGAGCGCGGCAAGATCGTGCCGAGCCGCATTACCGCGGTGTCGGCCAAGAAGCAGCGCGAATTGGCGCAGGCGATTAAACGCTCGCGCTTCCTCGGCTTGCTGCCTTATGTAATCCGCTAACGCGGTAAACTTGAACGAGGCTTGCGGGATCATCCCGGGAGCCGATGGTTGGGACGGACTTTCGTCTCTAACCGCTCAAAGAGCGGGACAGCTCGTGATGATGCAGTTCGGATTGATCGGTATTGGTGCTGGCGCCGCGGCGGCTTTGCTGTTCGCTTCGGTGACGTCAGGCTCGTGGCTGTCGATCCTGCTGTTTTATCTGGCACCGCTGCCGATCATGATCGCGGGGCTGGGCTGGAGCCATTGGGCAGCCCTCATCGCCGCCTTCACCGGCGCGCTCGCGCTCGCAATCTTTTTCGGTCCCGTATTCTTCTTTGCGTTCCTGGCCGGCGCCGGCATGCCGGCCTGGTGGCTCGGCTATCTCGCCCTGCTGGCGCGCCCGGGCGGCGCAGCCAGTCATAACGGCGCGGCACGTAGCGATGCGCTCGAATGGTATCCGCCCGGCCGGCTGGTGGTTTGGACAGCCATGCTCGCCGCGCTGATCGTGGTGGTCGCCATCCCCAATTTCGGCACCGATGCCGAGACCTTCCGTGCCGGGCTGCATAATGCGCTCTCCCGCATGCTGCGGGTCGAGCCCGGCGCAGCCGCTGGCGCGCCGATCGCAGTGCCCGGCGTGTCCAACACCGGCCGGCTGATTACTTTTCTGGTTACGGCCATCCCGCCGGCCGCCGCCGTGCTCGCCACCATCACCATTTTGATCAACCTGTGGCTCTCCGCCCGCATCGTGAATTTCTCCGGCCGCTTGAAGCGGCCGTGGCCGCAACTCTCGACCATGACCTTTCCGCGCCCGTTCGCGGCAACGCTGGCACTGGCGATGGGCTTGAGCTTTCTCGATGGTTTTGTCGGCATCCTCGCCGGCGTGCTGTCGGCCAGCCTGCTGATGGCCTATGGCATACTCGGCTTTGCGGTGCTGCATGCCATCACGCATGGCATCAAGAGCCGGCCGTTCCTGCTCGGCGGCGTCTATGCGTCCGTGCTCGTTTTCGGCTGGCCGGTGCTGGCGCTCTGCCTGCTGGGCTTGAGCGAAACCGCCTTCGATCTGCGCGCGCGCGTCGCGCGCAAGCACGGGCCGCCCACCCCGACCTGAGATTTCAAATCATCGCCAACAACCACTCGTTCAAATCAAGGAGTAATGACAATGGATGTGATCCTACTGGAGCGTATCGGCAAGCTCGGTCAAATGGGCGACGTCGTGCGCGTCAAGGACGGCTATGCCCGCAATTTTCTGCTGCCGCGCGGCAAGGCGCTGCGCGCGACCGCCGATAACAAATCGAAATTCGAGGGCATGAAGGCCGATCTGACGACCCGCAGTCTCGAAGCCAAGGGCGAGGCCGGCAAACTCGCCGCCAAGGTCGACGGCAAGACCTATGTGGTGATCCGGCAGGCGAGCGAAACCGGCCAGTTGTTCGGCTCGGTGTCGACGCGCGACATTGCCAGCCTGATCAATGCCGAAGGCGGCGAAGTCAGCCGCTCGCATGTCGTGCTCAACGCGCCGATCAAGTCGATCGGCCAGTACAAGGTTCCGCTGGCGCTTCACCCGGACGTCGAGGTGGGGATTACGATTACGGTCGCCCGCAGCGCGGCGGAAGCCGAGCGCATCGCGCGCGGCGAGGATGTCACCGTGCGCCGTGAGGACGCCGAAGAGGAAGCCGCTGCCGTGCTGGCGACCGCGGAAGCCTTCTTCGAACCGGAAGTGGCCAAGGCGATGAAGCAAGGCGAAGCGGCTGAAGGCGGCGCCGAGGTGGCAGCCGCAGACGGCGAGAAAAAGCCCGCCAAAGCCAAGAAGGCGAAGAAGAAAGCCGAAGAGACGTAATCGCTGGCGCGACCGCAAGCCTGGCCCTAGTCCAACTTGGACCTATTCCGATTTGGGACTTGGGGCCGGCGCCGGTTCTGCTGCCTTGGGCTCGCTCGGCTTGGCGTCGGGGGCCTTCGCTTCGCTTGGTTTTGGCTCACTAGGTTTGGACTCGCCAGGCTTGGACTCGAGGGCTTTGCCGTCCGCCGGCTTAGTTTCGCCGGCTTTGGGCTTGTCGTCGCCTTTGGCGGGGCGCTTTTTCGCGGGGCCACGCGCGGACGTAGCCGGGGCGTCGCCCACCGCTTTCAGATAGTTCGCGATAGCGCCAGCCGATTCACGGCTGGCCGTGTAGTGCTGGCGCAGGAAGCTATCGAGACCTAAAAATCCGCCGGACTTGGCGAGCCCCTGCGGCGATTTGTGGCAAATCACGCAATCCAAGGCGAAGAGCTGTGCCGGCGTCTTGCCCGAATCCAGGCTTTCCTGCGCGCCGGCGGAATTTGCGGTACACAGCGCCAAACCGCCAAACGCCAGCCGGATACCGCGACTTAAGACCGTCATTGCCTTCGACCTTTCAAGAGTTCGTACCGTTCACTTAATGCACTGCATATCTTTTTTATACCTAGCCTCTATCATTTTTTTGTGCGCTCGAAAAAATGTGTCTCGCCGGTGGAATAGTTCCGCCGGTTCGTGCCTCCCAAGCTCGGGAGGGGCAGCGCTGGGTCAAGAAGAAATCGGCCTTTCCCACTACTGTTTAAGCCTTGTGAATTGCGGGGCAACTGCACGCGCCGCCCGTGTCTTCACGAATGCCTGTGCTATGCCACAATCTCCCGTTAAACAAAGACATCCATGGCCCCCCTCGATTCGGCGCTCCGCAAACAGGTTGCAGAACCTGCCCCGCTCTTTCGTTCCGCTCCGCACAACATCGAAGCGGAGCAAGGCCTGTTGGGCGCGATCCTGGTCAATAACGAAGCCTTCTACCGCGTCTCGGATTTCCTCAACCCGGAACATTTCTTCGAGCCGATCCATCAGAAGGTCTATCAGATCGCGCGCGATCTGGTCCGCGCCGGCAAGATCGCGACCCCGGTCACGCTGAAAACCTTCCTCGACGCCACCATCGACATCGGCGGGATGACGCTCGGGCAATATCTGGCGCGGCTTGCCGCCGAAGCCACCACCATCATCAATGCCGAGGACTATGGCCACACCATCTACGACCTGTCGATCCGCCGCGCGCTCATCATCGTCGGCGAGGACATGGTCAATGTCGCCTTCGACGCGCCGGTCGATTTCTCGCCGCGCAACCAGATCGAGGACGCCGAGCGCAAGCTGTATGAACTGGCCGAGACCGGCCGTTACGACGGCGGCTTCCAGCTTTTCGCGCAGGCGCTGACCGCCGCCGTCGACATGGCGGCGCGCGCCTATCAGCGCGACGGCAAACTCTCCGGCATCGCCACCGGGCTGGACGATCTCGACCGCATGATGGGCGGCTTGCAGCCGTCCGATTTGATCATCGTCGCCGGCCGCCCCGGCATGGGCAAAACCGCGCTCGCCACCAATATCGGCTACAACGTCGCCCGCGCCTGGCGCGGCGAAGTGAAGCCCGACGGGCATTCGGTCACCGTCAATGGCGGCATCGTCGGCTTCTTCTCGCTGGAAATGTCGGCCGAGCAACTCGCCACCCGCATCATCGCCGAGCAGACCGGAATTCCGTCGAACCAGATCAGGCGCGGCGCCATCAACGAAGCCGATTTCGAGAAGATCAAGGATCACTCGATTGAATTGCAGGGCCTGCCGCTGTTCGTGGACGAGACCGGCGGCCTGTCGGTGGCGCAGCTGGCCGCGCGCGCGCGCAGGCTCAAACGCCAGCGCGGCCTCGATTTGCTGGTCATCGACTATCTGCAACTCCTGCAAGGCTCGACACGGCGCAGCCAAGAAAACCGCGTGCAGGAAATCACCGAAATCACGACCAAGCTCAAGGCGCTGGCCAAGGAGCTCAACGTTCCGATCATGGCGCTGTCGCAATTGTCGCGGCAGGTGGAAAGCCGCGAAGACAAGCATCCGCAATTATCGGACTTGCGTGAATCGGGATCGATCGAGCAGGACGCCGACGTGGTCTTGTTCGTCTATCGCGAGGAATATTACCACGTGATGCGCAAGCCTTTGGAATCCGACCGCGAGAAATTCGCCGCCTGGATGGCCGACAGCGACAAGTTTCACGGCAAGGCGGAAATCATCATCGGCAAGCAGCGCCACGGGCCGACCGGCACGATCGAGCTGCAATTCGACGGCAGCATCACAAAGTTCTCGTCACTCGCCAAGACCGACCACCTGCCCGACCGCATCGGCTAAGCGTCCGATGGCTGCATGGACGGACCGCGCCCGAGCCGCTAAACCTTAATCCGCATGGCCAAGGCGAAAACCGTAACCCCGCAGGAAATAACCGCGCCTGCCGCCGAACCGGCGGAAACGGCGATTACGTCCGGCTCGCCGGCGGCGGAGGCCGGCGGCATATTGACCGTCGATCTTTCCGCCATCGAGGCCAATTGGCGCGCGCTTCAGCGCCGCGCCATGCCGTCGGAATGCTCGGCCGTGATTAAGGCCGACGCCTATGGCTGCGGCATCGAACCGGTCGCGGTCCGCCTAACCAAGGCCGGCTGCAGGACATTTTTCGTGGCCGATTTGGGCGAGGCGCGGCGCGTGCGCATAGTTGCGCCGGAGGCCGCGATCTATGTGCTCAACGGTCTGCTGCCGGAGACCGCTGCATCCTTCGCCGATCTGCGCGCGCGGCCGGTGATCGGCAGCATGCAAGAACTGGCGGAATGGGACGTCTTCTGCTCAGCCAGCCAATGGCGTGGCGGCGCGGCGCTGCATGTCGACACCGGGATGAACCGGCTCGGCATCTCCGCCAACGACGCCGCGGCATTAGCGCCGCGCATCCGCTCGGAAAATCACGGCATCACGCTGCTGATGAGTCACCTCGCCTGCGCCGAACAACCTGAGCATCCGCTCAATGCCAGCCAGATCGGCCTGTTCCGCGAGGTGCGTATTCTGTATCGCGGCATCCCCTCCTCGCTCGCCAATTCGTCCGGCATTTTCCTGGGCAATGCGGCCCATTGCGACATGGTGCGCCCCGGCGTCGCGCTCTATGGCGTCAATCCGACGCCGGGACGGACCAATCCGATGCGCCCGGTGATCGGATTGCAGGCCCGCATCGCGCAAGTGCGCAGCGTGCCGAAGGGCGAGACCATCGGCTATGACGCGGCCTGGACCGCCAAACGCGCGACCAGGATCGCCGTGGTGGCGGTCGGCTATGCCGATGGCTATCTGCGCGCGGCCAGCGCCTCCGATACGGCGCCGGGCGGTAACGCCATCGTTACCGGTAAGCGCTGCCCGCTGGCGGGCCGCGTCTCCATGGATCTGCTGGCGATCGATATTACCGAACTGCCCGATAACGCCGCCCGGCGCGGCGATCTCGCCACGCTGATCGGCGACGAGATCGGCGTCGATGACCTGGCGGCCGCCGCCGGCACCATCGGCTACGAGGTGCTCACCAGCCTGGGCCGCCGCTACCACCGGGTTTACCGGGCGATCTGACACATTTCGGGCCGGTGCAAATCACCTTTAAAAGACAGACTTTGGTAAGAATGTTCTTGTAGTGTTCTCATGGACGTTTTAGCGTCCTGAGCAGTCATTACAGACGATTCTTCATGTCCAAACGCAGCCTCAGCTTCATCTGCCAGAACTGCGGGGCGGCAGCATCCCGCTGGCAGGGCAAGTGCGAGGCCTGCGGCGAATGGAACACGCTGGCGCAAGAAGGCGACGAGCGCCCTGCCGGTCCCGGCCGCAAAGCCAGCAAGGGCCGTCTGTTCGCGCTCGAACCACTCACCGGCGAAGCGCATGACGCGCCAAGGCTGCCATCGGGCGTCGCCGAACTCGACCGCGTCACCGGCGGCGGCTTCGTGCGCGGCTCGGTATTGCTCATGGCGGGCGATCCCGGCATCGGCAAATCGACGCTGCTGATCCAGGCCACCGCCGCGCTCGCGCGCTCAGGCCACCGCGCGGTCTATATCTCCGGCGAAGAAGCCGTGGCGCAAGTGCGCTTGCGCGCCGAGCGGCTGGGCCTGCGCGACGCCGCGGTCGAGCTGGCGGCGGAAACCTCGGTCGAGGACATCATCGCCACGCTGTCGGAAGGCAAGGTGCCGCGCCTGATCGTTATCGATTCGATCCAGACCATGTGGACCGAGCTGGTCGAATCCGCGCCCGGCACGGTCACGCAAGTGCGCGGCTCAGCGCAGGCCTTGATCCGTTTTGCAAAGAAGTCCGGCGCCGCCATCATCCTGGTCGGCCACGTCACCAAGGATGGCCAGATCGCAGGCCCGCGTGTGGTCGAGCATATGGTCGACGCGGTGCTCTCGTTCGAGGGCGAAGGCTCGCACCAGTTCCGCATCCTGCGCGCGGTGAAGAACCGTTTCGGCCCAACGGATGAGATCGGCGTGTTCGAAATGACCGGCGCCGGCTTGCGCGAGGTCGCCAACCCATCCGAACTGTTCCTGTCGGAACGCGATCTCGGCACGCCCGGCACCGCGGTATTCGCGGGCATGGAAGGCACACGGCCCCTGCTGGTCGAAATCCAGGCGCTGGTGGCGCCGACATCCTTGGGCACACCCCGGCGCGCGGTGGTCGGCTGGGACCCGAGCCGGCTGTCGATGGTGCTGGCGGTGCTGGAGGCGCATTGCGGCGTGAAGCTCGGCGGCCACGATGTCTATCTCAACGTCGCCGGCGGCATGCGCATCCAGGAGCCGGCGGCCGATCTCGCCGCCGCCGCGGCGCTGGTCTCCTCGCTCGCCAATTCCCCCTTGCCGGCGGACGCGGTCTATTTCGGCGAGGTGTCGCTGTCGGGCGCGATCCGGCCGGTGGCGCAGGCGGCCGCCCGGCTCAAAGAAGCCGCAAAGCTCGGCTTTACCCGCGCGGTGGTACCTGAGGCCGCAAAGTCCGAGACCGGCGAAGGCGGCCTCAAGGCCAGCACCGTCGCCAATCTGACCCATCTGGTGGCCGATATCGCCGCGCTGGGGAAGACGCGGACCGCCGGCAAAACCCATGGACAAGACGGGTGACGGCACGCTGACGCCCCGCTATATACGGGGCGTCGAAGCCGCCTCCAGCGGGCTTTTGCACGGCCAGCCGCGAGAGCAGAAATGGGCGTAAAATTAAGCACTTAAGGCCGACATTGCCGCCCCAACCGGGAGCCGCTAAGGCTTTCCCGGATTCGCCGCGCCGTCACCTGCGCGGCGTCCGCCGCGCGCAAGCTTCATGCGGCGAGTCTCGCCCCACCCCGCGGAGTGCATGAGCCCCGATGCCGATCACGCTGCTCGATATCCTTCTTTTGGCGGTCATGCTGATCTCGGGGCTGCTCGCCATGATCCGCGGCTTCATGCGCGAGATCCTGTCCATCGGCGCCTGGGGCATCGCCGCTCTGGTCACGCTCTATTCCTATGCGCGCGTGCTGCCGATCGCGAAGGGTTACTTCTCCAGCGACATGGTGGCGGCCGGTGTTTCGGTCGGCGGTATTTTCCTGCTCACGCTGCTGATCGTGTCGATCATCACCGTGCGCATTTCCGACATGGTACTCGACAGCCGGGTCGGTGCGCTCGACCGCACGCTCGGTTTTCTGTTCGGGCTCGGCCGCGGGCTGGTGATCGTGGTTGTCGCCTTCCTGTTCTTCGCCTGGCTAGTGCCCGATCGCAGCCAGCCGGAATGGGTGCGCGGCGCCAAATCGAAGATGGTCCTGCAAAGTACGGGACAATGGATCATGTCCATGTTGCCGGATGACCCCGAAAGCACCATCTTGAAGAGGTTGAAGAAGCCCAAGCCCGACGATCAGGACGCCCCGCCCGATGCAACCCCCGGACGGCGCTCGCAGATTCAGCCGCCCCTGATCCTGGCCCAGCGAATCGGAACACGCTAGCGATGCAGAAGCAGACGCCAGGCCCCGAGCAGAACGCCGACACCGAATTCGATCCGGATGCCGACCGCCTGCGCGAGGAATGCGGCGTCTTCGGTATTTTCGGCCATCCCGACGCGGCCGCGATCACCGCGCTCGGCCTGCACGCGCTCCAGCATCGCGGCCAGGAAGCCGCCGGCATCGTCTCGTTCGACGGCAAGCGCTTTCATTCCGAGCGCCGCCTCGGCCTCGTCGGCGACGCCTTTGCCCGGCGCGAAATCATCGACCGGCTGCCCGGCAATTCGGCCATCGGCCATGTGCGCTATTCGACCACCGGCGAAACAATCTTACGCAACGTGCAGCCGCTGTTCGCCGAGCTGAACGCCGGCGGCTTCGCCATCGGCCATAACGGCAATCTCACCAATGGCGTCAAGCTGCGGCGCGACCTAGTGAACGAAGGCGCCATGATGCAGTCGACCACCGACACGGAAGTGATCCTGCATCTGGTCGCGCGCGCGCGGCGCAACCGTTTCATCGACCGCTTCGTCGAGGGCTTGCGCCAGCTCGAAGGCGCCTATGCCTTTGTCGGCATGACCAACAAGAAGCTGGTCGGCGCGCGAGACCCTCTTGGTATTAGACCTCTGGTCTATGGCACGCTGGACGGCTGCCCGATCCTGGCCTCGGAGACCTGCGCGCTCGACATCATCGGCGCCAAATATGTGCGCGACATCGAGAACGGCGAAGTCGTCATCTTCGACGAGGACGGCGCGCAATCGCACAAGCCGTTCCCGCCGATGGCGGCGCGCCCCTGCATCTTCGAATACATCTATTTCTCGCGGCCCGATTCCATCGTCGGCGGCCGCAGCGTCTACGACGTGCGCAAGACCATGGGCGCGGAACTGGCGCGCGAGGCGCCAGCGCTTGCCGATGTGATCGTGCCGGTGCCGGATTCCGGCGTGCCGGCGGCGATCGGTTTTGCGCAAGCGTCCGGCATTCCCTATGAGCTCGGCATCATCCGCAATCACTATGTCGGCCGCACTTTCATCCAGCCGACGCAGTCGATCCGCGATCAGGGCGTGCGGCTCAAGCATTCGGCCAACCGCGCGGTGGTCTCAGGCAAGCGCATCGTGCTGGTCGACGACTCGATCGTGCGTGGCACCACCTCGCGCAAGATCGTGCAAATGATGCGCGATGCCGGCGCCAAGGAGGTGCATTTCCGCATCGCCTCGCCGCCGATCACGCATCCGGATTATTACGGCATCGACACGCCCGAACGCGACAAGCTACTCGCCGCCACGCACGATCTGGAAGGCATGCGGCAATTCATCGGCGCGGATACGCTCGCCTTCCTGTCGGTCGACGGCATCTACCGCGCCATGGGTTTTGAAAAACGCGATCCGGTGCGCCCGCAATTCACCGATCATTGTTTCACCGGCGATTACCCGACCACACTCACCGACCAGGGCGCGCAGGACGCCAGCCCGCGGCAATTGTCGCTGCTGGCGGAAGCGATTTGATTCTGCCTATCGCATCGGTCTAGCGGTTTGGTCTCTTCTCGCCCTTGTAGCAAACGGGCTGATTTCTGCCACACCAGCTTTGCCGCTCCGAGAGCGAATATTTATTTCCCTCGTATTTCTTGACGCAGGCAACGCACGCGGTCACGGATTTCTCGTATCTGCTGCATCCCCGGCATTCTTGCGCTTCCGCGATCGAGCCTTGTGTTAGAACGATTGCGATTGCGACAAATCCAAACGAAATAATTATTTTTATTATCTCCTCCCCCAACAATGATCGCATCGCATATTAACTCGCCGGAACAGAGTTTACACCCGGGTTGTCCGAAGGCTACACCCGCGTGTCCGCCATTACGAATGAAAGCACAGTATGTCGAAACCCCTCTCCGACCGTATCGCACTGGTGACCGGCGCCTCGCGCGGCATTGGCGCGGCGCTGGCGTTGCATCTGGCGCAAGCAGGCTGTCATGTCATTGCGGTGGCGCGCACGGTCGGCGGCCTGGAAGAACTCGACGACAAGATCAAGGCCGCTGGCGGCACCGCCACGCTGGTGCCGCTCGATGTGAAGGACAGCGACGGTATTGCCCGGCTGGCGCTGGCCCTTAACGAGCGTTACGGCCGCCTCGACGTGCTGATCGGCAATGCCGGTATCCTCGGCGTGCCCACGCCGCTCGGCCATATCGAGCCGAAGACGTGGGACGACATCATGGCCGTCAACGTCACTGCCAACTGGCAGCTCATTCGCACCATAGACCCGCTGCTGAAAAAAGCACCCGCCGGCCGCGCGGTGTTCCTGACCTCAGCGGTGGCGCATATGGGGTGCGCTTATTGGGGCGCCTATGCAGCATCGAAAGCCGCGCTGGAAGCGATGGTGCGCTCCTACGCGCCGGAAAATGCCAGCACCAATGTGCGCGTAAACCTATTTGCACCCGGCCAGACCCGCACGCGCATGATGGCGGTGGCATTTCCCGGCGTCGATCCTGAAACGCTGCCGGCGCCGGAGGAAGTCGCCAAGTCGATCGTACCGCTGTGCCTGCCCAGCTGCACCGAAAACGGCAAGCTGTACGATTTCCGTCAGGCCAAGTTTTTGGAATTCAGAGCGCCGGAATAGCGCACGGCAGCCTCGCGCCTCAGTGCTTGCGCTTCGCGCGTCCTTTGAACGGATTGTCCTTTTCGCGCAGCGTCAGGCGGATCGGCGTGCCGGGTAGTTCGAATGTTTCGCGCAAATTATTCACCAGATAGCGCTTATAGGCTTCGGGCAGCGCATCGGCGCGCGTGCAGAACACGACGAAACTCGGCGGGCGGGTCTTGGCCTGCGTGATGTAATTGAGCCGGAGCCTGCGCCCCGACACCGCCGGCGGCGGATGGGCTTCGACCGTGGCCTCGAACCAGCGATTGAGCGCGCTGGTCGATATGCGTTTGTTCCAGACCTCGAAGGCATCGACAATCGCTTGCATCAGGCGGTCGACGCCTTCGCCGGTCATGGCCGACACCGCCACCAGCGGAACGCCCTTCATCTGCCGCAATTTTTCGTCGGCCTCGGTGCGCAGCTTGCCGATTTCGCCGGCGGTCTGCGCCTTTAAATCCCATTTATTGACGCCGATGACGATGGCGCGGCCTTCCTGCTCGACCAGATCGGCGATGCGCTGGTCCTGCTCCTCGAAGGCATTCTCGACATCGAGCAGCACCACCACGACCTCGGCAAAGCGCACGGCATTGAGCGCGTCGGCGACCGAAAGCTTTTCCAGTTTCTCGTCGATGCGCGAGCGGCGGCGCAGACCGGCGGTATCGTAGATGCGGAATTTCTGTCCGCGCCAGTCGAGATCGACCGCGATGGCATCGCGCGTGGTGCCCGCTTCCGGCGCCGTGAGCAGGCGTTCCTCGCCAAACAACCGGTTCACCAGCGTGGATTTGCCGGCATTGGGCCGCCCCACAATGGCGACCCGGATCGCTTTCGGTCCGGACGGTTCTTCCGCCGCCGCGAGCTGCTCAGCGGTGAGTTCAGGCAGAGCCGCGCGCAACGCGTCGTAGAGATCGGCGAGGCCTTCATTATGCTCGGCGGAGATCCCGACCGGGTCGCCGAGACCGAGTGCATAGGCGTCCAAGCGCCCCGGTTCGCCGGCGGTGCCCTCCATCTTGTTGGCGATCAGCACGGTCGGCTTGCCGGATTTGCGCGCGAGTTCGGCAAAAGCGCGGTCGGCCGGCGTCGGGCCGATGCGCGCATCGATCATGAAGAAGATCGCATCGGCCTGCCCGATCGCGGTCTCGGTCTGCGCGCGCATGCGGCCCGACAGGCTTTCAGGCGCCGACTCTTCCAGTCCCGCGGTATCGATCACGGTGAACTCGAGATCGCCGAGCCTGGCTTCCCCCTCGCGCCGGTCGCGGGTCACGCCCGGGCGGTCATCGACCAGCGCGACGCGCCGTCCAACCAGCCGGTTGAACAAGGTCGATTTGCCGACATTGGGCCGGCCGACAATGGCA
>SHVM01000002.1 GCA_009694265.1 Pseudolabrys sp. | reverse complement strand
TCGATAGTGCCATGGTGAGGCGGATTCTACCGCCTTCTCCCTAGGTCCGCAAAGTGGAACCCGGGGTGCCGTTAAAGAATGGGCGGCGGGATGACCGGCAACGGGCTGGCACCCTGTCTGACCGGCTCAGGGGTGCCAAAGCGGCGGCGGATGGTCTCCAGCTCGTCGTGTAGCGCGCGCACATCCGTATCGAGCTTGCGGGCGGTTCGCCGCCACTTGCTCTGGCGGATCCAGGCGGCAACGCCGCCGACCAGCACGCCGATGATCAGCGCCATGATGATGACCGCAAACAGCGGCAGCGTCGCCGCATAGGCCGGGCTCGCCGACGAGAACGGATCGAACGAAATCGTCACCGTCAGCCGATTGGCCACCGCGAAGGCGATGATGACCGCGGCCAACGGGACGATGATGATCGTCGTGACGATTTTGCGGAGCATGATCACCTTGTGTCCCGGACAAGCGACGGCGTAGCCGGAGCGACGATCCGGGACCCGGGACCCGCCGCCCTACACCGCACCGGTCTTATTCAGGCGCTCGCGCATTTCCTTGCCGGCCTTGAAGAACGGCACCGATTTCTGGTCGACCGAAACATGGGCGCCGGTGCGTGGATTACGGCCGGTGCGGGCCGGCCGGTGCTTGACCGAGAAGGCGCCGAAGCCGCGCAGCTCGACGCGGTTGCCCTGGGCCATGGCATTGGTGACCTCGCCGAGGATCGCGTTGACGATGTTCTCGACGTCGCGCTGATAGAGGTGGGGGTTCTGGGCGGCAATTCGCTGGACTAGCTCGGACTTGATCATTGACGCCGCCTTACTCGTTCAATTGGAGGAAGTAGGGTGCCAAAGTGCCAAGAGACCGTCAAGATTAAGTCGCTCAATCGCTTGCACCGCACTCCATTCCTCGATGCGGTGCGCAATGGCGGAAAGACCCACCGCCTGGAAGGTCCAGGCGGCGACATGGAGGAAGGAAAGCTCGTTGAAACGCGGCTCCAGCGAATAATCGCGCACCGGCGTATCGGCCGGGACCTTCTTTTCCTTCTCCAGCCAGGCCAGCGCGGTCTTTTCGTTGCCGAGGCCGTCGATCAGCTTCAGGACCACCGCCTGCCGGCCGGTAAAGACCCGCCCGTCGGCCACGCGCGCCAATTGGGCGTCGTCCAGCCGGCGGCTATCCTTCACCAGGCCCTTAAACCAGGCATAGGAGTCGAGCACGATCGCCTCGAGGGCCGCGCGCGCCTCCGGGCTGGTCGGCTCATAGCCACTGGGCGCAGCCTTGAGTGGCGAGGATTTCACCGACTCCATCTTGATGCCGATGGTCTTGAGCACATCGGTGAAATTCGGATACTGGAACAACACGCCGATCGAGCCGACCAGCGAAGTGTCCTGCGCCACGATGTGCTCGGATGACAGCGCGGCGATATAGGCGCCGGAGGCGGCAAGCCCGTCAACCACCACCACCATCGGTTTCTTCGCCCGCAGCGCACGCAGCGAGTCGTAAAGCTGCTCGGAGCCGGCTGTGGTGCCGCCCGGACTATCGATATGCACGATCACCGCGCGTGCGCGCGACTTACCCAGCCGCTCGAGCGCCTCGACGCGGTTCTGGTTGCCGCGGATCAGTCCCTGGACCTTGACACGGGCGATACTGTCGCCGCGCGGCATCAACGAGCCGCCGGGCACCAGAACGGCACCCGCGGCGGCTAGCGCGAGCACCGCAATCAAAATCGCGCTGACGCGCCAGAAAGTGAGCTTGCGCCGCATACGGCGGCGATCGACGATTGCATCGGCATCGAGCGACATGGCGTTTGGTCCTTGGTGTTTGGTCCTTGGTTTTTAGGCCCTAGAGCCGGATCGAATCCGTGACCCGATCATATCCAACTTGAACCAAGCTTACTTAGGCGTCCAACCGGCATTTGGCACGGCCATTTCATAAAGAAAAACCCCCGAGTCAAGCCCGGGGGGTGATTCGCATAACGCCAGGAAAGGTCTTTTATAGCGCTATTCCCCGGCCTTTTCGGTTTCCGCCTTGCCGGCCTCACCTTCAGGCGCGTCGGTCCGCTGCTTGAGCACGGCGCCCAGGATGTCGCCGAGCGAAGCGCCGGAATCGGCGTTGCCATATTGCGCAATCGCTTCCTTCTCCTCGGCGACTTCCAGCGCCTTGATGGAGACGGTGACCTTGTGGGTCTTGCGATCGAACTGGGTGACGCGGGCGTCGACCTTCTGGCCGACCGCGAAGCGTTCGGGGCGCTGATCGCCGCGCTCGCGCGCAAGCTCCGAGCGCTTGACGAACGACGTAAGGTCAGTGTCGACGATCTTGACCTCGATGCCAGCCTCCTTGATCTCGATAACCTCGCAGGTAACCACCGAGCCCTTCTTCATTTCGCCGGCCGCGCCATGCGTCATCGGATCGCCGGCCAGTTGCTTGACGCCAAGCGAAATGCGCTCCTTCTCGACGTCGACGTCGAGAACCTGCGCCTTGACCATGTCGCCCTTCTTGTATTCCTCGATCACCTGCTCGCCAGGACGCTTCCAGTCGAGATCGGAGAGGTGGACCATGCCGTCCACGTCTCCATCCAACCCGAGAAACAGGCCGAATTCGGTCTTGTTCTTGACCTCGCCTTCGACCGTCGTGCCCGGCGGATATTTCTCGACGAACAGCTCCCACGGATTGCGCATGGTCTGCTTGAGGCCGAGCGAGATACGGCGCTTGACCGGATCGACTTCGAGGATCTGCACTTCGACTTCCTGCGAGGTCGAGACGATCTTGCCGGGGTGAACGTTCTTCTTGGTCCACGACATTTCGGACACGTGGATGAGGCCCTCGATGCCGGGCTCCAGTTCCACGAAGGCGCCATAGTCGGTGATGTTGGTGACGCGGCCCTTGAAGCGGGTGCCGACCGGATATTTGGCCTCGATGCCCTGCCACGGATCGTCGAGCAGTTGTTTCATTCCAAGCGAGATTCGGTGAGTCTCGTGGTTGATCTTGATGATCTTGACCTTCACCGACTGACCGATATTGAGCACTTCGGTCGGGTGATTGACGCGCCGCCAGGCAATGTCGGTGACATGCAGCAGGCCGTCGATGCCGCCCAGATCCACGAAGGCGCCGTAGTCGGTGATGTTCTTGACCACGCCGTCGATGACCTGGCCCTCTTCGAGATTCTGCACCAGCTCCTGGCGCTGTTCGGCGCGCGTCTCTTCCAGCACGGTGCGGCGGGAGACCACGATGTTGCCGCGGCGGCGATCCATTTTCAGGATCTGGAACTGTTGCGGCACGTTCATCAGCGGGGTGACGTCGCGGATCGGGCGGATGTCGACCTGGCTGCGCGGCAGGAAGGCCACAGCGCCGTCGAGATCAACAGTGAAGCCGCCCTTGACCTGGTTAAAGATGACGCCGGTGACCTTCTCGTTGTTCTGGAAGCCCTTTTCGAGCTTGCCCCAGCTTTCCTCGCGCCGCGCCTTGTCGCGTGACAGCACCGCTTCACCGAGCGCATTCTCAACGCGCTCCAGGTAAACCTCGACCTCGTCGCCAATCTTGATCTCGTTGGTACGGCCCGGACCCTGAAACTCGCGGAGCGCAACGCGCCCTTCGGTCTTCAGGCCGACATCGATGACGGCAAGATCTTTTTCGATGCCGACGACCTTGCCCTTGATGACGGAACCTTCCTGCAAATTGCCGGTGTGGAAGGACTCGTCGAGCATCTTGGCGAAATCTTCACGCGAAGGAGCTGCAGCAGTGGCCATGAATTCTCCTGTTTGCCTGCGCCGGGGGTTGGAATGGCGTTTCGAACATACGGGCCGATGGTCTTGGCAAGACCAACGGCTACCGCCCGGAGTCCCGGGCGGCCGGCGCTAACACCGTAGTTTCGGAACGATTGAGCTTGTCTGGGCGCCTTACGGCGAGGCTCAAGCGGGGCTTTGTCCTCCAACAACGAGGGGCGTTAATCGCGCCCTCGGCCCGCTCGAGTGGCCTCGACGATGTCGATGGCAGCCCAGATTGCCGCGTCTATATCCAAATGCGTGGTATCGAGCAAGTACGCATCCTGGGCTTGTTTCAGGGGTGCGGCGAAGCGGTTCTGGTCGCGTTCGTCCCGTTTGAGGATATCGGCCAGCACGGTGGCCTCGTCGATTTGCTTGCCCTGAGCCCGGTATTCGGCCGCCCGGCGGCGGGCGCGCACGTCCGGGGCGGCCGTCACGAATATCTTCACATCGGCATCGGGGCAGATAACCGTGCCGATATCGCGCCCGTCGAGCACCGCGCCGGGCGGTTTAATGGCGAAATCACGCTGAAAAGCGACCAGGGCCGCCCTTAGCTCCGGAATAGCGGAGACGACGGAGGCCGCCTCGCCCACCGCATGACTTTTGAGGGCGACCTCGTCGAAGCGCGACGGATCGAGTGACTTGGCGGCGGCGACCGCGGCGGCGGCATCGCCGGGGCTGTGGCCGGCATCGAGCAGCACCTTGGCGACCGTGCGGTAGATCAGCCCGGTATCGAGATGGCGCAGTCCGTAGTGGGCGGCGATGCGCTTACCGAGCGTGCCCTTGCCTGAGGCCGCCGGTCCATCGATGGCGATAATCATGTGAGATCCGCGCCGAGCGAGCGCATCAGCCCGACAAAGCCGGGAAAGCTGGTGGCGATGAAGGCGCTGTCGTCAATGCGCACCGGATTGACGCTGGCGAGCCCCATCATCAGCGCCGACATGGCAATGCGATGATCCATGTGGGTCGTGACATCGCCGCCGCCGGCGATGTTAGATTTGCCGTGCACGATCAGATCGTCACCCTCGATCTCGACGTTAACGCCGTTGACGCGCAGCATCTCGGCGGTAGCGGCGAGCCGATCGGATTCCTTGACGCGCAATTCCTGCAAGCCGCGCATGCGCGTGGTGCCTTCCGCGAACGCGGCAGCGACCGCCAGGATCAGGTACTCGTCGATCATCGAGGGCGCGCGAGCGGCCGGCACGTCGACGCCTTTGAGCTTCGAGGCTGTCACGCGCAGATCGGCGACCTCTTCGCCGCCGTCGTCGCGCGTCGCCAAGGTTTCGATATTGGCGCCCATTTCCCGAAGCGTGGCGAACAACCCGGTTCGCAGCGGGTTGGTCATCACCGCCTCGAGAATCAAGTCGGAGCCTGGCACAATCAATGCCGCAACAAGCGGAAACGCCGCCGACGACGGATCGGCCGGCACCACCACATTGCAAGGCTCAAGCTCGGGCTGGCCTTGCAGCGTGATGCGGCGGCCATGCTCGCCATGCGGCTTGCTGGCGATCTTGGCGCCGAAATATTTCAACAACCGTTCGGTGTGGTCGCGGGTGGCCTCGGCTTCGATCACTGTGGTCTCGCCAGCTGCTGCCAGGCCCGCCAGCAGCACCGCCGACTTGAGCTGCGCCGACGGCACCGGCGATTCGTAAACGATCGGGATCGGGTCGGCGGCGCCTTGCAAAGTGAGCGGCAGCCTTCCGCCTTCCGCCGCCTCGATCACGCGCGCACCCATTTTCTCAAGCGGGTCGAGCACGCGCCGCATCGGCCGCGTGCGCAAGGATGCATCCCCGTCGAAACTCGCGGTCACTGGCGAGCCGGCCACGGCGCCGATCGCCAGCCGCACCCCGGTGCCGGAATTGCCGAAGTCGAGCGGGCCCGCAGGCTGGGCGAATCCCCCGACGCCGACGCCGTGGATACGCCAGACGCACTCGTGGGTCCGTTCCAGCTTGGCGCCAAGCGCACGCATGGCATCCGCCGTATGGAGAACGTCCTCGCCTTCCAGCAGGCCGCTGATTGTGGTTTCGCCGACCGTGAGGGCTGCAAGGATTAATGCGCGGTGCGAGATCGATTTATCCCCCGGTACGCGGATGCGCCCCTGCACAGGGGCGCCACGGCGGGCGGTCAGCGGCGTAGGAGAAGCGAGCTTCACTGAGGCGAGTCCTTGGGCGGTATCCTTAAGAGTCGCGCCGTCCTACCACGCAGCCGCGCAGGCCGTCATCCCGCCGCTTTTGGCCATGCCGGGGCGCGCCGAAGCTATTGACAGGTACGCTGCAACTAGCCAAGTGAAGCGACGATTTTCGACTTTTCTGAGGAACCTTGACCGTGGCTAAAACCGAGCTCGGCACCAAACGCGTCTGCCCTGAAACCGGTCGTAAGTTCTACGACCTCGGCAAGACGCCGGTGGTATCGCCCTATACGGGCAAAGTCGTACCGATCATCGTCCCGACGCAATCGCGCTCGCGGCCGGAACCCGCAACGCCGGCACCGGCCGCACGGCCCGCGCCGGTGGCGGAAGTTGAAACGATCGTTCCTGAGACGACGGATGCCGAATTTGTCTCGCTCGAAGACGCCGAGGCCGAGCAGCAGGGCAAGAAGCCGGCCGAAGGCGCCGCCGCGGGCGGAGAAGAAGTCGAGGCAGCCGAACCCCTCGACGATGCCACCTTCATCGAAGAGCAAGATGAAGGCGACCCCGACGTGACCGACATCATCGGCGACGGCATCGAGAAGGAAGAGGAGACTTGAGACCCACCGCCCGCTATATTTAGGGCGACGGTTGCCCGCAAATCTCAAAACTTAATCTTGAGACCTATTGTGGAAATCTTTCCAGCGAATTGGGGCCATAGCTCAGCTGGGAGAGCGCCTGCATGGCATGCAGGAGGTCGGCGGTTCGATCCCGCCTGGCTCCACCAGCCTTCGCTCGCTTCGCGAGCTACGGCTCGGCAAGCCGAAGCCTGAAAATGTCTTCGGTAAAAGCCGCCCTTTTCGGGGCGGCTTTTAGCTGCGTGGCGGCGCACAACAATCGCATTGCTGACAAGAGCCGCCGTAGCGTTGCATGATCACGGCGATAGCTAGGGGGAACGCCATGCAAGGCAAGATCGCGCTCGAGGAACACGTTGCCATTGAACCGACGCTGAGCGATTCGCAAGTATTCGGCACGCATGTGTGGAAGGACCTGCGCCATCGCCTGATCGACGTGCAGGACACGCGCTTGGCGGAGATGGACAAGCACGGCATCGAAATGATGATCTTGTCGCTGAACGCGCCGGCGGTGCAGGCGATCCACGACACCAAGACCGCGATCGCGGTGGCTCGCCAAGCCAACGATGCGCTCGCCAATGAAGTGCGCAAACGCCCCGATCGCTTCGCCAGTTTTGCCGCCTTGCCGATGCAGGACCCGGAAGCAGCTACCGCCGAGCTCACCCGCTGCATCAAGCAGCTCGGGATGGTTGGCGCGCTGGTCAATGGATTTTCGCAAATCGGGACGCCCGACAATGTGACCTATTACGATCTGCCACAATACCGGCCGTTCTGGCGCGCGGTGGAGGCGCTCGACGTGCCGTTCTATCTGCACCCGCGCAATCCTCTGCCGAGCTGGACGCAATTCTATGACGGCCATTCTTGGCTGCTCGGGCCGAACTGGGCTTTCGCGGCAGAGACGGCGGTGCATGCGCTGCGCCTGATCGGCAGCGGACTATTCGACGAGCATCCGCGGCTCAAATTCGTGCTCGGCCATCTCGGCGAAGGCATTCCGGTACAACTTTGGCGGATCGACAATCGCAATGGCTGGATGAAAGCGCCGCATAAATACGCCGCGAAAAAGGGCGTCGCCGATTATTTCCGCAAGCATTTCCACCTGACCACGTCCGGCAACTTTCATACGCCGTCGCTGGTCAATGCCATGACCGAGATGGGCGTCGACCGCGTGATGTTTTCGGTCGACTGGCCGTTCGAGGACGTGGGCGAAGGCGCGCAGTGGTTCGACAAGGCCGAGATCGGCGAAGCCGACCGGCTCAAGATCGGCCGCGCCAACGCGATCAAGCTGTTCGGATTGAAACTAAGCTAGCCCTAATTCTTTTTGGCGGAGGCCGTCGCGCCGTTGCCCCAGGCATGGGGCCGGTAGAAATTGTGCAGGCCGTAACGCACCATCTTCTTCATCTCGCGCACCCAGTTCGGCGACACATAGACAGCGTGATAGTGCGTCGACTTCGCCACTTCCGGCACATAAATCTGGCCATCGAGGGTCTGCTTGGCGATGCGATTGGCGCGTGCCCAATGGCCGCGCTCGTTGATCACCTTGCTCTTGCCATCGCAGGCGAAGGTGAACTGGCAGGCGAGACGCCGGTGGGCATTCTGATACACCACGCCGCAGATGTCGTTCGGATAGAAGCCGGAGAACGCGCGGTTCACGACGACTTGCGCGACCGCCATCTGTCCGCGCACCGGTTCGCTGCGCGCCTCGAAATAGATTGCATTGGCGAGACAACGCTCCGCCTTGACCTGTTCCGCACCTTGCAGGTGAAGCCGTTCGGCCGGCGACGGCGGCAGCACGCCGGGCGCCGCGCGCGGCATCGGCACCATGTCGGGTGGGATCGCCGCGGACATCGGCAGCGACAGCGGCGAAGGAGCGACCGCAGCCAGCAAGTTGCCCGGATCAGCGCTGGCAAGTTTAAACGGTTTCAAGGAAAGCGCCGCAACTGATGCCGGATCGGCCGCCATACGCAAATCGGGCTTCGCCATCGTGGACGGAGCCTCCATGGCAAATTCGACCGCGTCCTGGTGACGCGCGGCGGCAAGTTCCGCGACTGCGGACGCATTGTTCTTGACGATCCTGGAAGCCGGCGCAACAGCAGCCGGCTGTGATGCTATGGCAATGTCGCCGCGCGGGATCGCAACCGTGACGGACGGCGATGACGATTCCAACGAAATGTATTCGATCCCGGATCGAATCCGATCCGGCAGTTCGGCGACGCGCAGACGATTATCATTGATGAAGGCGGCCGCGTTTTCGACCGTGCGGATGTCCGCCAGATCGAGCACGCTCAGCGTCACTGCGGAAACCGCAAAGACGATGCAGATGCGCTTGGCGGCACGAAAAATCTTTTCCTCGATCGTCAGACCGAACTGATCGAAGTCGATGGCCCGCGTCAGAAAATTCCACTCCCCGCAAAACCCGCACGATTTTTTCGTGTCAGGCAACGGAGATACTAGCGTTGCTAAACGCATTCGCGCGGATTTTAGGGAATTTTTGACCAAGTAAGGAAAACACGCATGCTTAATTTAACCATGCGCGGACGCGTACGCGCATGGTCCCGAAAAAGCATGTCCCGGACTTGATCCGGGATGGAACCCGGTTTTTGGACAAGATCATGCGTAAGCAAAATGAATCAGCGCATTCGATAGCGCTCGACGGCGTCTTTGTTCCAGACCAATCCGTTGCCCGGACGCTGCGGCACGATCGCCTGCCCGTCGGCGATCACGAGCGGCTTCTGCACCAGCACGTTCGCCCAGTCGACATATTCGAGGAAGTGGCAGGTCGGTGTCGCCGCCAGCAGATGCGCACTCACTTCCGGAAACAGGTGTGACGACATTTGGACACGGTTAATGGCGGCCAGTTCCGCGGCCTGCCGCCAGCCGGTGACGCCGCCAATGCGCTCGAGATCGGGCATCACATAGTCGGCGGCGCCCTGCTCGATCGCAATCGCCATCGCCGCCGGCAATGAAAAGTTCTCGCCGATCTGGATTGGAACTTTAAGCGCGCGCGCGAGCGCGGCCGCGCCAGCATAATCGTCATGCCGGATCGGCTCCTCCAGCCAATAGATATTTTCGCTATCGAGCGCGCGGCCGCGCGCCATGGCTTCGTCGACCGACAGCGCCTGATTGTAATCGACCATGAGATGCACTTGGTCGCCAATGCGGTTTCGTACCGCGCGCACGGCGGCGATATCGCGCGCAAGGATCGGATAGCCGAGGCGCAGCTTGAGCGCGCGGAACCCGCCTGTGAGCAGCATCTCGGCCTCGGCGGCCAGCAGCCCCAGATCGTCCATCAGGCCGAGCCCGCAGCTGTTGTAAGCCGGGATCGGACGCAGGCTCCCGCCGAGCATGCGGGCGAGCGGCAGCTTGGCCGCAATGGAAAGCGCGTCCCAGCAGGCGGTGTCGAAGCCGGCAAGCGCCATGCGCACGATGCCCTGCACACCAATCAGCGTGAAGCGGCGCACGAGCTTGGTCCATAAATCGCCAGGTACCACACGCTCGCCTTTGGTCAGCGCCTCGACCTCGCCGAGCAGGCTGACGATCGCCGGCGCCGCCGCGCGCAAATAGCAAAACAGGTAAGTGCGGCCGGTAACGCCTTCCTCGGTCTCAAGGTCGATCAGCAGCAGTGGCGCCTGGCGCACGGCGCCCTGGCTGGTGCCGAGCACAAAATTGAGCGGAATCTCGACCGGCGTCGCGCGGATGGCGCGCGCCGTGAGGGCCGGCATTGGCGGCTGATTTAGCATGAAACCTCCGAACAGCGGCCGAATATACAGCCGCAAGCGCAGGCGAAATAAGGCCGGATTCTCCTTGTTCTTGAACCTTTAACCTGCCCTGCCCATATTAAAGCAATCCGGACGGCAGGTGCCGTCTGGTGGGGCGCCCGCAAGGGGCCCCGTCAAAGTCGCTTCGAACAAGGGCTTTGAGACCATGTCACGAGTTCCGTCACTATCCAGTCCGTTCCTGCTGGGCTTCGACGAGATTGAGCGCGTGCTCGACCGTGTCGCCAAGGGCTCCGACGGCTACCCGCCCTACAACATCGAACGGCTGGCGCGCGATGGGCAAAACCCGGAACGGCTGCACATCACGCTTGCGGTCGCCGGCTTCACCCGCGACCAGCTCGATGTCAGCATCGAGGAAAGTCAGTTGGTGATTCGCGGGCGGCAGCAGGATGACAAGAGCCGTCAGTATCTCCACCGCGGCATCGCCGCGCGCCAATTCCAGCGCACCTTCGTGCTGGCGGACGGCATGGAGGTTCTCGGCGCTGACTTGAAGAACGGGCTGTTGTCGATCGATCTGGTGCGGCCGCAAGCCGAACGGATCGTGAAGACAATCTCGATCAACGAGCTGGAATGACGAACTCAGGACAACAGGACTCGACCGCGTAAAGCGTTCATTGGAAAAGGAGTCGAGGGCCATGACTAACGAAAAGACGATTGAACCGAATATGGCTCATCCTGCGATCACGCAGGAAGCGCTGGCGCATCTCGGCGATGGCCGTCTGGCCTATGTCAGGGCGATCCGCTCCGAGGATGTCGCGCATCTGTTTCCGCAGGCGCCGAAGATCGAGCCCGGGATCAAGCTGTTCGCCCTGCATGCGGCCGACGGCACGCCGATCATGCTGACCGACACGCGCGAAGCAGCCCTCGCCAATGCCTGGAGCCAGGAGCTCGAGGCGGTGAGCGTGCATTAAAGCTGCGCCCAATAAATCGCATTGAAAAATTAAAGGCGTCGCATCCGGGTAAGCCCGGCCGCGACGCCTTTTAATTCTATTAAAGAGGCTTAAGCCGCGCTGCTTGCCGCCGGCATGGCCAGCACGGCGTAGAGCGCGTCGGCATCGCGTGATTCGCGCAGCTTACGCGCGATTTCCGGATCGCGCAGCAGCCGCGCGACGCGCGCCAACGCCTTGAGGTGATCGGCGCCGGCGGCTTCAGGCGCCAGCAGCAGAAAAATCAGATCCACCGGCTGGCTGTCGAGCGCCTCGAAATCGATCGGCCGTTCCAGCCGCGCGAACAAGCCGAACAGGCGGCCGAGCTTTGCCAGCTTGCCGTGCGGAATAGCCACGCCATTGCCGACCGCAGTGGAACCGAGCTTCTCACGCTGCAGCAGAATTTCCAGAATCGCACGTTCGCTCTGACCCGTGAGCTCGGCCGCGCGGGCGGCCAGCTCCTGGATCGCTTGCTTTTTACCGTTGACCTTGAGCGCCGGAAGAATCGCGTTCGGCGCGACGAGATCGGTGAGCGTCATGGACATGTCCAATGATCGAAAATGACAGCGCGGACTTGTATAGGGATGTGGAAGGTCGCGGTCCTTATAGAGCGGTCGGCGGCGGCGTCAATGGGCGTGGCTAGGCAACATCTGGCGTTTTTTCTTGCATATCAGGATATTCAGCCGCCGCGCCGGCCCTGCTGGTCTTTGCGGCGGCGCTTATAGCGGCGCAACTGCTTTTCAATACGGACCGAGGCCTGCTCGACGCTGTCATAAGCGTCGGCCGCCATTCCCTCGGCTTCCAGCATGGCGCCGGAATCCAGATGCAACACGCATTCTGTGCGAAAACCGAAGCCATCTTTGCCGACGGTGGCATGTCCGGAATAGCCGCCGCGAAAATATTTCGATGTCGCCTCTTCGACACGATCGGTAATTCGGCTGCTGAAGAGCCGTGCCGATATTGATGTTCTTTCCCGAAACGCGCAAAGGCATGGAATCTGCCTCCCTGTCGGGCGCGGGCCTGCTGCCGCATCATGATCGCAACCGGCTAAACATTTCAGCTTGGAAAAGTTCCGGCCGTCAAGTTGTCTAGGCGCTGGCCGCCTGCTTCTCGCGCCGGCGTTGCACCGAGGACGGAATGCGCATCGCCTCGCGGTACTTGGCAACCGTGCGGCGTGCTATATCGATGCCGGCCTCGCGCAGCTTGTCGACAATCGTATCGTCCGAGAGCACGTCGACCGCCGTCTCAAGGTCGATCAATTGGCGGATGCGATGGCGCACCGATTCTGCGGAGTGCGCTTCGCCGCCGTCGGAAGCCGCGATCGAGGAGGTGAAGAAATATTTCAGTTCGAAGATGCCGCGGCTGGTGGCCATGTACTTGTTGGCGGTCACACGTGACACCGTGGACTCGTGCATGCTGATGGCGTCGGCGACGGTCTTGAGATTGAGCGGCCGCAGGTGCTGCACGCCTTTGGTGAAGAACCCGTCCTGCTGGCGCACGATTTCGCTCGACACTTTGAGAATTGTTTTCGCCCGTTGATCGAGCGCGCGCACCAGCCAGGTCGCGGTCTGCAAACAATCGGCGAGATAGGATTTGTCTTTGTCGTTGCGCGTGGTCTTCGACACTTGCGCGTAATATCTTTGACTAATAAGGACTTTCGGCAGCGTGTCGGAATTGAGTTCCACCTGCCAGCTGCCGTCCGGCGCCGCCCGTACATAAACATCGGGGACAATCGGCTGCACCAACGTCGAGCCGAAGGCCAATCCTGGCTTGGGATTGAGATTGCGGATCTCGGCGATCATGTCGGTGAGATCTTCGTCGCTGACGGCGCACAGGCGTCGCAAGGCGGCAAGGTCGCGCTTGGCCAACAGATCGAGATGCGCGACCAGCGCCTGCATCGCCGGGTCGAAGCGGTCGCGCTCCTTGAGCTGCAGGGTGAGACATTCGGTGAGATTGCGCGCGCACACGCCGGGCGGATCGAGCGTTTGCAGAACCGCGCGCACGGCTTCGACGGCGCTGCGCGGCGCGCCGAGTTTCTCCGCGACGGTGTCGAGATCGCCGGAAAGGTAGCCGGTCTCATCCACCATATCGACCAGGTATTGCCCGATCATGCGGCTGGCCGGGTCGGAAATCGCCAGCGCCATCTGTTTGGCGAGATGATCGGCAAGGGTGATCTCGGCCGTCACAAACGATTCGAGATTGTAGCTTGAGTCCTCGGACCCGCCGGAGCCAACGCCCGACCATTCAGAATAGGCCGGCGGCGGGGTTTCGACGGCTGAGGTTTTTTCGCCGCCATCGTCGGGAAATACGTTCTCAAGCTCGGTGCCGAGCCCTTGCTCCATGGAGGCGCGGTTGGTCTCGAGATCCTCGCCGATCCAATCGGCGGTGGGCGCGGTATCCTCGTCGCGCTCGGATGTAGCGGCTTCGGGCTCGGTGCCGGCGGCCGGCGTATCGTCGGCCTCGGCACGCTCCAGCAGCGGATTGCGCTCGAGTTCGCCCTCCACATAGGCGGCCAGATCAAGGCTGGAGAGCTGCAGCAGCTTGATGGCTTGCATCAGCTGCGGCGTCATCACCAGGGCTTGGGTCTGGCGAAACTCTAGTCTTTGCGACAACGCCATAGCGGTTTCCCGGCGGAAACTGGTCCGATTCTTGCTTGTTTTTGACTATAGCAGGTCTTGCGCGCCAGCGATAAGCGATTCCGCATTGCGGCAATGCACAAATATTGTGCGATTCGCGCGCGAAACTAGAGTCGGAATTCCTCGCCCAGATAGAGCCGGCGCACATCGGGATTGTTGACGATGTCCTCGGCCCGGCCCTCCATCAGCACTTCGCCGGAATAGATGATGTAGGCGCGGTCCGTGAGGCCGAGCGTCTCGCGCACATTGTGGTCGGTGATCAACACGCCGATGCCGCGGTTGGTCAAATGCCGCACCAGTGCCTGGATGTCGCCGACTGCGATCGGGTCGATGCCGGCAAACGGCTCGTCGAGCAGCATGTAGCTCGGCCGCGTCGCCAGCGCACGCGCGATCTCGACGCGGCGGCGCTCGCCGCCGGAGAGCGCGATGGTCGGCGTCTTGCGCAAGCGCGCGATGTTGAATTCCTCAAGCAGCGCATTGAGATTGGCTTCGCGGCGTCGGCGATCCGGCTCCACCACTTCGAGCACGGAGCGGATATTTTCCTCCACATTCAGGCCACGAAAGATCGAGGCCTCCTGCGGCAGGTAACCGATGCCGAGCCGCGCGCGCTGATACATCGGCAACGCAGTGACGTCGTAGCCGTCGAGTTCGATGCGGCCGCGATCCGCCTTGATCAGCCCGGTAATCATGTAGAATACCGTAGTCTTGCCGGCGCCGTTCGGCCCGAGCAGGCCCACCGCTTCGCCCCGCCGCACATAAAGCGTGACGCCCTTGACGACGGTGCGGCCGCCGAAGCTCTTCTCCACACCATGCGCGGCGAGATAGTGACGGGCGGTTTGGCGGCTGTCAGCGTCGCGTCGCGGCCGGTTGACCGCCTGCTGCTGCGCGGCCGAACTGGTCTGACGCGCCGATTGCAGAGTTTGCACCGATTGCGCATTCGCCGCGGCCGCCTGTTGCTGCCGTATTTCGGCCGGCGTCATGGCGCGGCGGGTGCGTGGCGACCGGCGCCGAAACAGCGAGAGGATATTCAACGGGCGACCTCGCGGCGCAGGGAGCTATTTGCTTGAGCGCGCGACATTAGCTGATTCCTCGGGGCAGCGTTCCAGATCAATTGAAGGGCCGCACCGGGGCCGGCCGCGGCGCCTGCGCGCCACCGCCGCCCGGCTTGAGATCGGGACCCGCGCCGCCTGGCAGAAACAGACCCTGAACCCGGCCCTGGCCATCCTTGCCTGATTCCACCCGCGACACACTGGTGGTCAGATCGACGATCAGCCGATCGCCACGCAGCACATTCTGCCCCTGCGTCATCATCACGTTCCCGGTGAGCGTGACGGTATTGGTCTTCATCTCGAATATGCCGAGCTCGCCGGTGGCGGTCTGATCCTTCTGCGTCACCACCACGCTGCCGCGTGCTTCCAGCCGCTTGATCTTCTGCTGACCGCCGGGACCGGGCGTCGCCGCCTGCAAGGATTTGCCCGGGTTCTTGGCATTGTCGGCGTTCATGTCGTCCTGGTCGTAGAACACCAGCAGCGTCTTGCAGCGCATAATGGTATCGCCCTGCGTCACCTTCACATTGCCGCTGAAGGTCGCCACTTTATCCTTGTCGCGCACTTCCAGCGTTGCTGACTCGATATGCACCGGCTGGTCGCGGTTCTGCGAAAAACCTTGCAGCGCGTTCGGTGGCCCTTTCGATACCGGCTGCGCATACAGGTTTGCGCCGGACAAGGCCGCAGCCGCAGCCAGCGCAGCACCGATCATAAGCAGCGAGCTAAACCTGCGGATCGCGTTCATGGCGTGCCGGTTTTCGATTTGGGCAAAGGGGTATCGTTGAGCATCAACATCATGTCCACGCCGCCGTGGAAGCGCACCAGATCGCCGGAATCGACGACCTCCAGCCGGTTGGCATTGAGTATGCCTTGCAAAAATTCCAGTTCGACCGGCTGGTCGGATACGACACTGCCCTTACGGACATCGATAGTGGCCTCGCTTAGGCGGCCCTTGTTGCCGCCGGAGGAGGTGAGCACGATGTCGCGCTCGAGCTTGAGGATTTCTTGCTTGGTATTATAGATGCCGGTGACCGCGGACATTTCCATCACGCTCTTGTCCTGCATCTCCAGCTTCGCATGGATATTGCGCAATTCAACAATGTCCGGCTTGGTCAGATCCTGCGCCGCTGCCTCGGCGGTGAATTCATAGGAGCGCGCATCTTTCGTGAAGCCGGACAGGCGCGGCTTCTCCATGGTGATCTTGGTGCCGGAGACGACGAGATCATTCATATTAATCGGCAGCTTGGCGAGCACGCGCAGCGGATTGAAATAGGTGATCAGCGAAATACCGGTGAGCCCCAGTATCACCGCGAGCGGAATGGCAATGCGCATGACGCGCACCGCGCGGCTGTGACGGCGGGCTGAGCGAAAGGCGCGCGCGCTGTCTCCTCGGCTCATGGTCCAGTAAGCGCGCGCGGTCTGTGGATCGGTTCTGGCTGTGATCACACGGTTCATTCTATGAGGTTGATGACGTCAGATTGGATCAACGCAACCTGTGCCCTGCGAATATGGCCCCTACGCGGCAAAAAAGCAGGGCCTTATGCAAATAGCGGCGTTTACCAATAACAGCAGCAAACCAACGGCTTAGAATAGCGCGCCTGGCCCCCTGCGGCTCAGGCCGAATGCGAAAAAATATCCTCGGCCTCCCAGCCGCCGAGATCGAGCCGCACCCGGTCAGGCAGGAAGCGGAAACAGGCCGCGGCCAGTTCGGCGCGCCCTTCGCGCGCCAGCATCGCGTCGAGCTTTTCCTTGAGCGCATGCAGGTGCAGCACGTCGGTCGCCGCATAGGACACTTGCGCGTCAGAGAGCGCGTCGGCGCCCCAGTCGGACGATTGCTGCTGCTTCGATAGATCGATGCCGAGCACCTCGCGCGTCAGGTCCTTAAGCCCATGCTTGTCGGTATAGGTGCGGGCGAGCCGCGAGGCGATCTTGGTGCAATAGACCGGCTCGGCCATCACGCCGAAGGCCTTGGCCAGCATGCCGAGATCGAAGCGCGCAAAGTGGAACAGCTTGACGATCGATTTGTCGGCGAGCAGCTTTTCGATATTGGGCGCCTTTTTCTGCCCGGCCGCGATCTGGACCACGTCGGCCGAGCCGTCGCCGGGCGAGAGCTGCACTACGCAGAGCCGGTCGCGGCGCGGGTCGAGCCCCATGGTCTCGGTATCGATCGCCACCGCCTTTTTGTAAGCGGAGAGGTCAGGCAGATCGCCGCGGTGCAGACGGATGGTCATCTAATTTCTGAGGTCTTTCGACGAACCGGGAAGCTGGTGCCCAGGAAAGGACTCGAACCTTCACGCCTCGCGGCGCTAGTACCTGAAACTAGTGCGTCTACCAATTCCGCCACCTGGGCTCGTTGGGACTAGGTACGGAGGAGCTTTCGGCTTGTCAATTGAAGGCCAATTGACCACCTTGGCCTGCCCTATATAGCCTGTGGCCGATCTTGTATTTGCCGCATGGCCAAGCCCCCTTTGCCTTAAGAGCGCGGAATGACCGCCCGAAGCAACTCAGACACCCTCGTCACCGTCTATGGCGGCTCAGGATTTCTCGGCCGCCACGTGGTGCGCGCCTTGGCCAAGCGCGACTACCGCATCCGGGTGGCGGTACGCCGGCCCGAACTCGCCCATTTTCTGCAGCCGCTCGGCCGTGTCGGCCAGATCCACGCGGTGCAGGCCAATCTGCGCCATGCCCCTTCGGTGGAGGCGGCGGCGCGCGACGCCCAGGTGCTGATCAATCTGGTAGGCATCCTGACCGAAGGCGGACGCCAGCGTTTCGATTCGGTTCACAGCTATGGCGCCGAACAGGTGGCCCTGGCGGCGAGCGCCCATGGCGCGCGCCTGGTGCATGTGTCGGCGATCGGCGCCGACGAGAACTCGTCCGCCCATTACGCCCGCTCCAAGGCCGCGGCCGAACGCCTGGTGCTCTCGGCGCAGCCGCAGGCTGTCATCATGCGGCCGTCGATTCTGTTCGGGCCGGAGGACGATTTTTTCAACCGCTTTGCTTCCCTTGCACGAATGTCGCCGGCGCTGCCGCTCATCGGCGGCGGCCAGACGCGTTTCCAGCCCGTCTTCGTCGGCGATGTCGCCAAGGCGATCGCCGATGCGGTGGACGGCAAGCTCAACGGCGGCACGATCTACGAGCTTGGCGGCCCGGACGAGCGGACGTTCAAGCAACTCATGCAATACGTGCTTGCAACCATCGAACGCAAACGGCTGCTGCTGCCGTTTCCGTTCTTCGCGGCCAAGCTGCAGGCCATGGTACTGCAATTCATGCCGCCGCCTTTGACGCTCACACCCGACCAGGTCGAATTGCTGCGCGCCGACAATATCGTGTCGGACGCAGCCAAAGCCTCGGGCCGTACACTGCAAGGCATCGGCATTGAGCCTGAGCCGATCGAGGCAATCGTGTCGTCTTATCTCTGGCGCTTCCGCAAGGCCGGGCAGTTTAGAAGCCGGGCGGCGTAGTTTGCCGTGTAATTGCCGGGCTTGACCCGGCACTCCCGCTTACTTCCATAAAAAATGATTTCTAAAAAGATCGACCCCCGGGTCAAGCCCGGGGGTGACGATTAGAGAAAATAAATCGCGTAAACGCCGATGCTCCCGACCAAAATGCGCCACCAGGCAAACAGCGCGAAGCTGTGCCGCTGCACATAGCGCAGGAACGTCTTCACCACGATCCAGCCGAAAATGAACGAAAAGATGAAACCAACCGCGATCGCGGTAATATCGCCGTTCGCCAGATCGGCGCGGCTCTTGAATGCCTCATAAGCGAAGGCGCCGACCATGGTCGGCATTGCCAGCCAGAACGAGAATTCCGCCGCCGAGCGCCGGTCGGCGCCAAACAGCATCGCACCTACAATTGTGGCGCCCGAACGCGACACGCCGGGAATCATGGCGAGGCACTGCAACACGCCGATGCCGAAATACATCGGCAGCGAGAACGCCGTCGATTCGAAATGGCGCGGCTTCAGATTCATCCGGTCGACCCAGAGCAGAATAAATCCGCCGACGATGAACATGATGCAGACGACCCGCATGTCAAACAGCTTTTCCTTGATAAAGCCGTGCGCCAGAAAGCCAATCACCGCCGCCGGCAGGAACGCCAGCAGCACGCCAATGACGAAGCGCGCCGCCGCCCATTGCGTGAACATGGCTCTCGCCAGAGCCAAGATGCGGCCGAAATAAATCGTCAGCAGCGCCAGAATGGCGCCGAGCTGAATTAGGATCGCGAAGGATTTGCCGAAGGCGTCGTCGCCCCAGCCGAGAAAATGTTCCATCAGCAGCAGATGGCCGGTAGACGACACGGGGAGAAATTCGGTCAGGCCTTCGACGATGCCCAGGATCGCCGCCTTGAACAGGTCGAGATGAACTGAGACAAAGCCGACAACAGCCGCCTTGATGGCGTCGAAACCCATGGGATGCTCCGGGGAAGCCGCGAACGCTCAACGCCGGTTAAGAATCATGCGTTCGATCTTGTGAACGTGCGCTTTTGGCGCAACGGCGTCATTCAGGCAACGAAAAAAACTATAACCGGTGGGCAATTTGCGCTGTGCGGCAGGCTTTCTATAGTGCGGTTAGTGATTCTTAGCCGTAGCCGTTTTGCCGCTTAAACCTCGGTCGACCATGCTGACGCTGTTTTATCATCCGCTCTGCCCGTTTTCGCGTTACGTGCGCCTCATCCTTGGCGAATACGGCATCGAGGCGCGGCTGGTGGAAGAACGGTTCTGGGAACGGCGGGAGGAGTTCCTGCTGCTCAATCCAGCCGGGCAAATTCCGGTGCTGGTGGCCGACGGCCAGCCGGCTGTGCCGGGCGCGGCCATCATTGCCGAATATATCGAGGAGACGCGTCACGCCGAGCCACGCGAGAACCGGCTGCTGCCGGCGTCCACCGGTCAGCGCGTGGAAGTGCGGCGGCTGGCGAGCTGGTTCAACGACAAATTCCATGCGGAAGTCAGCGGACCGCTGGTGACCGAACGGATTTTCAAGCGCCATATGACGCTGGAACAGGGCGGCGGGCCGCCCGACAGCGAGGCGATGCGCGCCGCCCGCCACAATATCCGCTATCATCTGGCCTATATTGGTTGGCTGGTGAGCGCGCGCGATTGGCTTGCCGGCGAGAGGCTGAGTTTGGCCGATCTGGCCGCGGCGGCGCATTTATCCGCCGCCGATTATTTGGGCGATGTACCGTGGAACGACGACGAGGCCGCCAAGAATTGGTACGTGCGGGTGAAGTCGCGCCCGTCGTTCCGCCCGCTGTTGGCCGACGCGCTGGCCGGACTGCCGCCGGCGAAAAGCTACGCCGATCTGGATTTTTGACTGACCCTGAACAGATTAAGACAGCGCTCATCGAGCGCGCGCGCACGCACGGCTTCGATGTGGCCGGCGTCACCAAGCCTGACGCCGTGCCGGACGCCAAAGCGCGCCTCGACCGATTTCTCGCTGACGGCGCGCATGGCGACATGATCTGGATGGCTTCGACGGCCGATCGCCGCGCGTCGCCGGACGCCTTGTGGCCGGAAGTGCGCTCGGTCATCTTGCTGGGGATGAATTACGGACCGGACGAAGACCCGCTGGCAATATTAAAAGCGCGCAGCCATGCCGCGATTTCCGTTTACGCCAAGGGCGACGATTATCACGAGCTGATCAAATCGCGGCTCAAGGACGTGGCGCGCTGGCTGGTCGGCAATGCCGGCGGCGACGTCAAGGTGTTCGTCGATACCGCGGCGGTGATGGAGAAGCCGCTCGCCACCAGCGCCGGGCTCGGCTGGCAGGGCAAGCACACGAATTTGGTGTCGCGCCAATTCGGCTCCTGGCTGTTTCTCGGCTCGATCTTCACCACGCTCGATCTGCCGGCGGATGTGCCTGAGCCCGATAACTGCGGAAGCTGCCGCGCCTGTCTCGATATCTGTCCGACCGCGGCGTTTCCCGAACCCTACCGGCTCGATGCACGGCGCTGCATTTCGTACCTCACCATCGAGCACAAAGGGCCGATCCCGCGCGACTTGCGTCCCCTCATGGGTAATCGCATCTATGGCTGCGACGATTGTCTTGCCGTTTGTCCGTGGAACAAATTTGCAGTGCTTGGCCACGAGGCAAAACTTGCCGCGCGCGAGGCATTGCGCGCGCCTCAGCTTGCGGAGCTTGCCCGTCTCGACGACGCGCAATTCCGCACACTGTTTGCCAAGACCTCGATCAAGCGCACCGGCCGGGATCGTTTCGTCAGGAATGTCCTCATCGCCATCGGCAATTCGGGCGATGCGGCACTTGGCGCCGAGGCCGAGCGCCTGCTCGACGATGCCTCGCCGCTGGTGCGCGGCGCCGCGGTGTGGGCGCTTGGACGTTTATTGCCGCGTGAGAAAGTTTCCACCTTGGCCAAGCAGCAAACCGAAACCGATGTATCGGTGCAAAAAGAGTGGTCAGCCGCGCTCGCCTAGAACTCCATCACCGCCGCCAACATCCGCTCGATGTCCTCGGGCCGCGACAGCCGGTGGTCGCCGTCCTTGATCAAGGTCAGCACCACATCGTCACGGGCAAAGCGCGACACCAATTCCTGCGCGTGCCGCCACGGCACGTCGGGGTCCTGCACGCCTTGCAGGATATGCACCGGGCAGCCGGGCTCAATGAGCCCCCCGAGCATGAGATGTTTGCGGCCATCCTCGATCAAACGCTTGGTGATCGGATAGGGCGCGTCGGAATATTCCGACGGCCGCATCCAGGCGCCCTTGTCCTCGATCTCGCGCTTGATCGCATCCGGAAACTGCTTCCACATCAGCTCTTCGGTGAAGTCCACCGCCGGCGCGATCAGCACCATGCCGGAAATCGGTGCTACGCCTTTGCGGTCGCGCAAGGCACGCGCGAGCAAGAGCGACAACCAGCCGCCCATGGATGAGCCGATGATCACCTGCGGGCCTTGGGCGAATTTCGTGTAGACTTCGACGCTTTCCTCAAGCCACTGCCCGATGGTGCCGTCTTTGAAGTCGCCGCTCGACTCGCCGTGGCCGGAATAGTCAAAACGCAGACAACCGCGGCCTTGCGATTGCGCCCAGTTATCAAGCGCCGCCACCTTGGTGCCCTTCATGTCGGACTTGAAACCACCGAGCCAGAACAGACTTGGGCTTGGGCTCTTGCTCTCGCGCACGCGCACGGCGATTGTCCGCGCAGGCGATTCTATCGTCAGGGATGTCAGGCGAGCTTCGCTCATGCGCGGATTGGCCAGTTTAAGGATGAATGCAATTTCGATAGTTTCGTTTCGCCGCAAGCAGGCCTTTAGCGCAAAAGAGGCCGCCCAGCCATGAGTCCCGCTGCCCGCTCAACACCGCGTTCGCTTGCCGGCGCCACCATTTTGCAGCTGGTGCCGGCGCTGCGCGACGACCCGGCCGGCCATGCGGCGGTGGATATCGCGCTCACGCTGCTGCGATCCGGCGCCCGCGCCATCGTGGCCGGCGACGGCGGGCCGCTGGTCGGCGAATTGCGCGCCTTCGGCGGCGAATGGCTGCCAATGCCGAACGACACCTTCAATCCGCTGCGCATCAGAAGCCATGCACGCCAGATCACAAACCTGATCGCCGGCGAGCGCATCGATATCGTGCATGCGCAAAGCGCGGGCGGAGCCTGGAGCGCGCTCGCCGCCACCGACCGCATGCCGGTGTTCCTGGTCACTTCGTTTCCCGACCGGCTGCCGGCGAATTCCTGGCCCGGCAACGTGTTTCGCGGCTCGCTTGCGCGCGGCGACCGGGTCATCGCGCCGTCGAGTTACGTCTCGCACGCGATGATCGCGCGCTACAAAATTCCAGCCGAGCGCGTCACGGTGATTCCGCGCAGCGTTGATACAACGACCTTCAATCCGGCGCTGGTGCGTCCGGAACGGATCGCGGCGCTGCGGCGCGCCTGGGGGGGGGTGCTGCCGGATTTCCGCATCGTGCTCACGCCCGGGCGGATCGGACCATGGAACGGACAGCTCGCGCTTGTCGATGCCGCGCGCCTTCTGGTCGGCGGCGGCGAACGAAACATTGCTTTCGTGCTTGCCGGCGACGACCGCGCCGATGCGCGTTACACGCGCGCCCTGCTCCAGCGCGCCCGCGCCCATAGCGTGGATACCTTATTCCGCCTAGTCGGTCCCAGCACCGACATGCCGACCACGTTCGCCGCCGCCGATGTCGTGGCGGTGCCGGCGCTGGAGCCGCCGCTGTCCGGCCGTGAAGCCGCGCAGGCGCAAGCGATTGGCCGGCCGGTGATTGCCACCACGGTCGGCGTGTTGCCGGAAAACGTTCTGTGCCCGCCGCGCATGCGGGATGATTTGCGCACCGGCTGGCTGGTGCGGCCCGGCAATGTAAGCGAGCTGGCGCGCGCGATCAGCGCCGCGCTTGCACTCGATGTCACGTCGTATGAGGCGCTGGGCGCTCGCGCCCGGCAATTTGCCGAATTTGCATTTTCCCCACAAAGCGTTGCCGAAGCCATTCGCGGGGTCTATACCTCGCTCCTGGCCCGCGACACGTGATACGTATTTGTAATTGACGCGGTTAATCGAATGGCAAGCGCCCATTAACGATGCCCGATTTGCCATCGCCTTAGTGAATTCAGGTTGGGCTAGGCTATCTTCATCCGTTCGCGGGCCGCTTGCCGGAGCCTGTTGTTACGAGGTCGTGACGTAATGTCGAGTTCGCCTGCGCCAGAAATGCCCGCCGTCAAGAATCGCGCATCCGGGAGCGCGCGTGGCGTCACGTCCAAGGTCAATATCCGCGCCACCGCAAGCGTGAACGCCGCGCGCGATCCGATCGCCGTGCTGATTGTTGTCCCAACGCTCGACGGCGGCGCCGCCGATGCCGGTGCGCTCGAGCTCGTGCGCATTCTCAGTCACGCCGGCCACCGCGCCATTGTGGCGTCGCGCGCCGGCCGCTTGGTCGCCGACGTGACCGCGGCCGGCGGTGAATTCGTTGCGCTTGATGTCGGCACCAACAATCCAATCGTGATGTTGCGCAACGTCGCCGCATTGAAAAGGCTCGCGCGCGAGCGGCGGTGCGATGCGATCCACGCTTTCGGACGCGCCGGCGCCTGGAGCGCCTATATCGCCGCGCGCCTTTCCGGCATTCCGTTTGTGACCAGCTGGTACAAGGGCTTTCGCGAACAGAACATTTTCAAACATCTGTACAACGGTATCATGGCGCGTGGCGCCCGCGTCATTGCGGTGAGCGATCAAATCGCCCAATTGATCAACGACCGCTATGGCACGCCATGGGAGCGGATCGCGGTCGTGCCGTGCAGCATCGACTTCGCGCGTTTCGATCCCGCTCATGTCACAGCTGAGCGCGTCGAAGCCGTGCGCGGCGTTTGGGGCGTCACACCCGACACCAAAGTGATCCTGATCACCGGCCGCATCCTGCGCCGCAAGGGCCATCACGTGGCGGTTAAGGCTGTGAAGCGGCTGAAAGAGATGGGGCTGAAAGATTTTCTGTGCGTCTTTGTCGGCGAGGACCGTGGCCGCACTCATTACACCGGCGAGCTTTGGGACCTGGTGCTGGCGACCGGCACCATGGATGTCATCCGCATGGCAGCGCCCGTGAGCGATATGCCGGCCGCCTATGCCGCGGCTTGCGTCGTTGTGTCGGCAGCGGTGCAGCCGGAAGGCGTGCAGCGGGCGATCCTGGAAGCCCAGGCCATGGCTCGGCCGGTCATCGTGTCCGATCTCGCCGCCGGTCCGGACGTGGTGCTCACCTCGCCGACGGTACCGGAGGGCCGCGCCACCGGCTTGCGCTTTCACTCAGGGGATGACGCCGCGCTGGCGGGGGCCTTGCTGCGGCTATTTTCTTTGGACGATCCCGACCGTCGCGCCATAGGCATACGCGGGCGCGCCTGGGTGCTCGGCCATTTCGACGCCGCCGGCGTCGCCGAGCAGACGCTGCAGCTTTATGGCGAGATCTCGGGGCGCGTAAGTGCCCCGGCCTTAGTGCCGCAGTCAGACAAAATTAGTGCAATTTGAACGGCTTGACCGAAAATTTCGCCCTTTCTATCGACAAGTCGGGCGGAACCGCGTTGACTTATCCGGCGTTTCTACCAATCTTTCTGGTACGCTAAGCATCCGTTGCAACAGCATGAGGAGATAATAGCCATTCGTCATCCGATAAGGTCCGCGCAGCCCGCCCAAAAGGACGGCCCGCGCATCAACGAGGAAATCCGCTCGAAAGAAGTTCAGCTGATCGATAGTACCGGCGACAACAAAGGTGTCGTCGATTTTCAAACCGCCATGAGCATGGCGGAAGCGGCCGGGCTCGATTTGGTGGAGATTTCTCCCAATACGACCCCACCGGTCTGCAAGATCCTGGATTTCGGTAAATACAAATTCCAGGCGCAGAAGAAGGCCGCCGAAGCCCGCAAAAAGCAAAAAGTCGTCGAGATCAAGGAGATCAAACTCCGGCCGATGATCGACGACCACGATTACGACGTGAAAATGCGCTCGATGCAGCGCTTCTTCGAAGAGGGCGACAAGGTCAAGATCACCTTGCGCTTCCGCGGCCGCGAAATGGCGCACCAGGAACTCGGCATCAAATTGCTCGAACGCGTCAAGACCGACACCTCGCAGTTTTCTAAGGTCGAATCGGAACCGCGCTTCGAAGGCCGGCAGATGGTGATGCTGCTGGCGCCGCGCTAATTCTGACTCGTCATTCCGGGGCGCCCGCACAAGCGGGCGAACCCGGAATCCAGAAATGCGCTGCATCCTGGATTCCGGATCGCGCTTCCAGAATGACGGAGATGAATTTAGCGCCGCTCAGCTTCCCAGCGGCCGGCGCAGCTGGCGCCAGAGCCTGCCCCTTGCCATCGGCCCGCGCCGGTGCTGGCCGACAGGTGACCGGTGCCATTGGCGCCCTTGTCGCCGAGTCTGATGCTGACCGTGACCGCGCCCGCGGGTGTGACCGTGCCGGACATGTCGACCCCGGCATCGCCCGTGTACCGAACCTGGCCGTTTGCCACGCCGACGGCGTAGCGGTAGGCGGCATCTCAATCGCCCTTTTCCGTGATGATCAGCACGCTCCAGTTGCCGTCATAGGACGCGGCAAGGGCGGAGCGTGGATTGCCGGCGCTCGCCAAGCCCATCAGCAGGGCGGCAAAAATCACGGGCCTCATGATGCGTCGCATGGCGACGAACTCCCTGTCAGTGGCGGTTTTGATAGCATGTCACGGCCATTCCAATCGGATTAAGCCTGCAAAAATAACTCCAATTTGTGACGCAAATTATAGCCAGCTACTCAAAACGTCAGGTTAACGCCCAAGATCAACGGCTTGTTCAACGCCTTGCCTAACGCTTGGTTGCAAGGTCCAGCCGCCTCTGCCATAACGCCGCCCTTCACCGCCCGGCCAGTCAGGGCTGCCGTGGCGGCGATAACAGCTCAATTCCGAGCACAGCTCCAAGCAAGTGTCTTGCGAGCACATCCAGGCCGAGCGGGGCTAGCGTCCCACTTTGCGCCGATAAGGAGAGCAAAATGCCCAAGCTGAAGACCAAATCGGGCGCTAAAAAGCGCTTCAAGATAACCGCCTCTGGCAAAGTGAAATACCAGCAGGCCGGCAAACGTCATGGCATGATCAAACGGACCACCAAGCAGATCCGTGACCATCGCGGCACCAGCGTGCTGTTCAAGACCGACGGCGACAACGTCAAGAAATACTGGATGCCGAACGGCTGATCCATATTTCGTTGTTTTTCGTCCAGTCGCAGCCAGTGCTTCACGATTTTGTCTAACGATTTGCAAGGAGTCTGCCCATGTCCCGCGTCAAACGTGGCGTCACGTCACACGCCAAACACAAGAAAGTCTACAAGGCCGCCAAGGGCTTTTACGGCCGCCGCAAGAACACCATCCGTATCGCCAAGCAGGCGGTCGAGAAGGCCAACCAATACGCCTTCCGCGACCGCAAGCGGCGCAAGCGCACCTTCCGTGCGTTGTGGATCCAGCGCCTGAACGCTGCGGTGCGCCCCTTCGGCCTCAACTACAGCCGCTTCATCGCCGGTCTGGCCAAGGCCGGCCTGGTGGTCGACCGCAAGGTACTGTCCGACCTCGCCATCCACGAACCGGTGGCATTCCAGGCAATCGTGGAAAAGGCCAAGGCCGCGCTTCCGGCCTGATTCTGCTTTACCCTCCCCTGCAGGGGAGGGTCGCTCGTCGGAGGGCTAAGCGAAGGCGAGCGGGGTGGGGTGCTATGTCCGATATCGCGCAACTGGAAAAAGACCTGCTCGCAGGTGTCGCGTCCGCCAAGGACGAAGCGGCGCTGGAAGCCGTGCGCGTCGCCGCATTGGGCAAAAGCGGTTCGGTGTCGACCCTGCTCAAGACGCTCGGTTCGATGGCGCCGGATGAGCGTAAGCTGCAAGGCCCGGCGATCAACGGCCTGAAGGATCGCGTAACCGCGGCGATCTTTGAGCGCAAGGACGCGCTGGGCGCCGCCGCGCTCGACGCCCGCCTTGTTACGGAGACCATCGATGTCACGCTGCCGGTGCGCGATGCGCCGGCGGAAACCGGCCGCCTGCATCCGATCAGCCAGGTGATCGACGAACTCACCGCCATTTTCGCCGACATGGGTTTCGCAGTGGCGGAAGGCCCCGACATCGAGACCGACGATTACAACTTCACCAAGCTGAATTTCCCGGAAGGCCATCCGGCGCGGGAAATGCACGACACGTTCTATTTCCCGCCCAAGCCCGACGGCTCGCGGCTGCTGCTGCGCACACACACTTCGCCGGTGCAGGTGCGCACCATGTTGACGCAGAAGCCGCCGATCCGCGTCATCATTCCCGGCCGCACTTATCGAAGTGATTCCGATCAAACACACACGCCGATGTTTCATCAGGTCGAGGGCCTGGTCATCGACAAGAGCTCCCATCTCGGCCACCTGAAGTGGATCCTGGAAGAATTCTGCAAGGCGTTCTTCGAGGTCGACAGTGTGAAGATGCGCTTCCGCCCCTCGTTCTTCCCGTTCACCGAGCCGTCGATGGAAGTCGACATCCAGTGCAAGCGTGACAAGGGCGAGATCCGCTTCGGCGAAGGCGAAGATTGGCTGGAAATTCTCGGCTGCGGCATGGTGCACCCGAATGTGCTGCGCAATTGTGGCCTCGACCCCGATGAGTATCAGGGCTTCGCCTGGGGCTTAGGCATCGACCGCATCGCCATGCTGAAATACGGCATGCCGGACCTGCGCGCCTTCTTCGAGGCCGACGTGCGCTGGCTGGCGCATTACGGATTCCGGCCGCTCGATTTCCCCACGCTGGCGGGGGGATTGAGCCCGTGAAATTCACCCTGCCCTGGCTCAAAGAGCATCTCGACACGGTCGCGCCGCTGGCCAAGATCGTCGACAAGCTCACCATGATCGGGCTCGAGGTCGAGACCGTCGAGGACAAGGCCAGCCTGCTCAAGCCGTTCGTCATCGCCTCGGTGATCTCCGCCGAGAAGCACCCAAATGCCGACCGGTTGCGCGTCTGCATGGTCGATACCGGCGACGGCAAGCCCATCCAGGTCGTGTGCGGCGCGCCCAATGCGCGCGCCGGCATGAAGGGCGTGTTCTCGGCACCCGGCACGTTCATCCCCGGCAAGAACATTACTCTGACAGTGGGTACCATCCGCGGCGTCGAAAGCCGCGGCATGTTGTGCTCGGCGGCGGAACTGATGATTTCCGACGAGCATCACGGCATCATCGAATTGCCGGCCGACGCGCCGGTCGGAAAATCCTACGCTGAATGGGCCGGCGTCAGCGAGCCGGTGATTGAGATCAACCTCACGCCCAACCGGGCGGACTGCACCGGCGTCAACGGCATCGCCCGCGATCTGGGTGCGACGCTGATCGGCGACTTCAAAGACAAAGCGCCGAAGCCGGTGAAGGGCACATTCCCCTGCCCGGTGAAAGTCACGCTCGATTTCGGCGCGACGCCGTCGCTGTGCCCGGCCTTCGGCCTGCGGCTGGTGAAGGGCGTCAAGAACGGTCCGTCGCCCGACTGGCTGAAGAAGCGGCTCACCTCCATCGGCCTCAGGCCCATCAACGCGCTGGTCGACATCACCAACTTCATCACCTTCGACCGTGGCCGGCCGCTGCATGTATTCGACGCCGCCAAAGTGCACGGCCACCTCACCGTGCGCCGCGCCAAGACCGGCGAGACGCTGCTGGCGCTTGACGGAAAAACCTATGCGCTCGATCAGGCCACCTGCGTGATCGCCGACGAGAAAGGTGTCGAATCGCTCGCCGGCATCATGGGCGGCGAGCAGACCGGATGCTCGGCGACCACCACCGACGTGCTGATCGAATCGGCACTGTGGGACATCCTCAACATCGCGCAGACCGGGCGCAAGCTCGGCATCAATTCCGACGCGCGTTATCGTTTCGAGCGCGGCGTCGATCCTAATTTCATGCTGCCGGGGCTGGAACTCGCCACCCAAATGGTAATCGAGCTGTGCGGCGGCCAAGCTTCCGAGATCGTGCTCGCCGGCGATCCGACGCCCAAAGAAAAAATCATCGATTTCCCGTTGAGCGAATTGCAACGGCTGGCCGGCCTCAAGCTACCGCTCGCCGATGTGCGCCGTGTGCTCGAAAAACTCGGCTTCTTCGCCGCCGGTCAGAGCGAGCGCGTGAAAGTCGCGGTGCCATCCTGGCGGCCGGATGTGCATGGCCGTGCCGACATCGTCGAGGAACTGGTACGCATTGTCGGCGTCGACCGCGTACCCTCGACGCCATTCCCGCGCGGCGCGCATGCGCGCAAACCCGTGCTCACGCCGATCCAGAACCGCGCCCGCAAGGCCAAGCGCGCGCTCGCCACGTGCGGCATGACCGAGGCAGTCACCTGGTCATTCGTATCCAAACGCGAAGCCGAATTGTTCGGCGGCGGCAAGCCTGAGCTGGCGCTGGCCAATCCGATCGCGGCGGAACTGTCCGACATGCGGCCGAGCCTCATTGCCGGGCTGGTGATGGCGGCGCAGCGCAATGCCGATCGCGGCAGCGCCGACGTAGCGCTGTTCGAGGTCGGGCAAATCTTCAAGGGCGACCGGCCCGAGGATCAGCTCACCGCGGCAACCGGCCTGCGCCGCGCGCTCGCCAAGAGCAACGGCGTCGGCCGTCACTGGTCCGATGCATCAAAGCCGGTCGACGCCTTCGACGCCAAGGCCGACGCCTTCGCCGTGCTGGCCGCCGCCGGCTGCCCGATGCAGGCGCTGCAAGTGGTGCCTGGCGGACCAGCCTGGTTTCACCCCGGCCGCAGCGGCACCATCCAGATCGGCCCGCAGAACGTGCTTGGGGCTTTCGGTGAATTACACCCGCGCGCCATCACCGCGCTCAAGGCCGAAGGGCCGCTGGTCGGCTTTGAAGTGATCCTGGAAAATATTCCCGAATTCAAAGCCAAGGCGACACGCGCGAAGTCCATGCTGGAGCTATCGGCGTTCCAACCGGTCGAGCGCGATTTTGCGTTCGTCGTCGGCAACGCCGTGAAGGCCGCCGACATCCTGCGCGCCGCGCAGAGTGTCGACAAAAAGTTGATCGCCAATGTGACTTTGTTCGATGTCTACGAGGGCAAAGGCATCGAGCCGGGCAAGAAGTCGATCGCCATCGCCGTGACCATGCAGCCGCGCGACAAGACCATGACCGATGCGGAAATCGATGCGCTCGGCCAGCGCATCGTCGCCGAGGTTGCCAAGAAAACCGGCGGCGTGTTGCGCACCTGACGCAGGGCGCGGCCTCTTCTTGACATGGTATCCGAATGCTTTCTTTGCATGCGCTCAAAGCGCGCGAATACACGTGGCGCAGCGACTTTCATGGCTAACGGTTCTTAACTTTGATACGCTGCCAATGAACAAATTTGCAATGAGTGTTCTTTAAATTGCACGGCAACAAGACATGGAAAAAAAACTGCATCCCGGGGAACGTTGCGTCAATTTGAGCGTCAAGAAATGACGCCAAGGGCCGTGTGATGAGTTGGATGGCAGACGGGGTCGGGCGATTTCTTGCCCATTATCTTGAAAGGCCGGTGCAGGGCTACGAGCCTTTCACGCCGAGCGACGCTGAGGCCTTGCGCGCAACGCTGCGGCCTGGCGACGTGCTGCTGGTCGAAGGCAACAACCATATTTCCGGCGTCATCAAATATCTCACGCAGTCGACCTGGTCGCATGCCGCCCTCTATGTCGGGCCGATCGGCGACCGCGAGACCGCCGACGGCGAACCGCTGGTGCTGGTGGAGGCCAATATCGGCCAGGGCGTAGTGGCGGCGCCGCTGTCAAAATATGCCCGCTTCCATTCGCGCATCTGCCGGCCGACCGGACTGACCGACGACGACCGCGCGCGTGTGTGCGATTACGCGGCCGAGCGCATCGGCTTCGACTACGATCTGAAAAACATCATCGACCTACTGCGCTATCTGTTCCCGCTGCCGGTGCCGCAACGCTGGCGCAGGCGCATGATGTCGCTCGGTTCCGGGCATCCGACGCGCATCATCTGCTCGGCGCTGATTGCGCAAGCTTTCGAGAACGTGCGCTATCCGATCCTGCCGAAAGTAACGCGAAGCGACTGCGAGGCGGCGCGCCAGGAAATCCTGAAAATTCGCCATTCCTCGCTCTACGCGCCGCGTGATTTCGACATCTCGCCCTATTTCGAAGTGGTCAAGCCGACCCTCGTAAAAGGCTTCGACTACAAGGCGATGGCCTGGGCCGACGTGCCGGCCGTCGACGCCGACGAAATCGTGTCGCTGGTGCCGGCTGAGACTTTCGAGCCCGAGACGCTGTCGCCGGCGATTTAAACGCACTTACCCTTGCCCCTTGCAGCTGGGGTCATTACCTCTGACCGCATGATCGATGCGGCCGTCAAAGCCCTCGCGCAGATGTTCACCCAGCCGCTGCGCCGCGTGCTGCTCAAAGCCGTCGGCCTGGCGCTGCTGCTGATCGTCATTATCGGCATCGGCCTGCATCGCGTGCTGGCGGCGCTGGCGGCAAACGGCGCCACCTGGGCGGAGCAGTCCTCCGGCATGGCCCCGCATGCGGCCTGGGCGACGCTGGCCTGGGTGCTCTCGATCATGGCGAGCTTGGGCATCATCACCGGCGCCTTGTTCCTGATGCCGGCGGTGACCGCGTTCGTCGGCAGCTTTTTCGTCGACGAAGTGGCCGATGTGGTGGAGCGGGTGCATTATCCGGCCGAGCCGCCCGGCCGCGCGCTGCCGCTGTTTCGCGCGCTGATCGAAGGCGTGAAATTCGCGTTGCTGGCGCTGGCGGTTTATCTCTGCGCGCTGCCGTTCCTTCTGCTGGCCGGCCTCGGCGTCATCATTTTGTTCCTGGCGAATTCCTATCTGCTCGGCCGCGAATATTTCGAGCTTGCCGCCATGCGCTTCCGCCCGCCCGCCGAGGCCAAGTCGATGCGCAAGGACCGCGCGTCTTACGTTTTCCTCGCCGGCATGGTGATCGCGGTATTCGTGTCGATCCCCGTGCTCAATCTGGCAACGCCGGTTTTCGCCATGGCCTTCATGGTGCACATCCACAAGCGCATGACGGGCAAGCGCGTCGAACTGATCGAGCCGGCGCGCTAAGCGGCCACTGTCTTTCCCGGCCATTGGCACAAATCGGCAATGATGCATTTCTCGCACAATGGCTTGCGCGCAATGCACGTGTAGCGCCCGTGCAGGATCAACCAATGATGGGCGTGGTGTTTGTAATGTGCCGGGATCACGTCTTCCAATTTTTGCTCGACCTCGAACGGATCTTTTCCGCTCGCCATGCCGGTGCGGTTGCCGACGCGGAAAATGTGCGTGTCGACCGCGATAGTCGGCTCGCCGAAAGCCATGTTGAGCACGACATTCGCAGTCTTGCGGCCGACGCCGGGTAATTCCACTAGCGCCTCGCGCGAGCGCGGCACCTGCCCGCCATGTTCGGCGATCAGTTTGCGCGACAGCGCCACGACGTTCTTCGCCTTGGTGCGGAACAGGCCAATGGTCTTGACCAGGTCGCGCACGCGATCCTCGCCAAGCGCGGCCATCTTCGCGGGCGTGTCGGCCAGCGCGAACAGCGCGGGCGTCGCCTTGTTGACGCCGGCATCGGTGGCTTGGGCTGAGAGCACCACCGCCACCAGCAGCGTGAACGGATTGCTGTGCAGAAGCTCACCTTTCGGCTCGGCATTGGCTTGCTTGAAGCGGCGGAATGCCTCTTCGATCTGTGCATGAGTCATCTGCCACAGCGCGCCGGCGGCCAGCTTTGCAGCTTTACCCCTGCGCGTTTTCGCCATGAATTTGGTATAGTGAGCGGCATGACCGCCGACAACGCCAGCAACCTCGATCCCACGATCTTTTCCGCGGTAATCACGCCGCACCGTTCGCTTCAACGCACCGGTTTTCTGGTGCTGATGGCGGCGTTTGGGGCGGTGAGCTTTATCGCCGGCATGGTGTTCCTGATCGCCGACGCCTGGCCGGTGTTCGGATTTTTCGGCCTCGACGCGGTTCTGTTGTACTGGGCGTTCCGGCTCAACTATCGCCACGCCGGCGCCTACGAAGAGGTGAAGGTCACACCGACCGCGCTCACCGTGCGCAAGGTCAGCCATCGCGGCCGCGCGCGCGAATGGGTGCTCAATCCGCTCTGGGTCAAGCTCGACAAGATAAGCCACGAGGAATACGGCATCGAACGGCTGTTTCTGGTGACGCGCGGCAAGCAACTGGCCATCGCGAGCTTTTTGGGGCCGGATGAAAAGGCGAATTTCGCCAAGTAACTAGGGCGCGCGCTCGGCGAAGCCAAGCGGGGGGCGTGACTCTTAATCCCTCCCCCTGAAAGGGGGAGGGATTAAGTAAGCAGGAATCGGGTGGCTTGCCGGTATTGGCCGCCCTAGTTTGCCGGTATGAATATGACCCAGGAACAAACGGCCTTGGCCGACAGATTTCCCAACATCGCACCGCTCGCCACCGCGGCAGCCGACTACGACATCGTGCGCCGCGCCATCGCCCATATCCGCGGCCATTGGCGCGCGCAGCCCGAGATCGACACCATCGCGGAAGCGGCCGGCGTTTCCCCCACCGATCTGCATCATCTGTTCCGCCGCTGGTGCGGGCTCACACCGAAAGCGTTCTTGCAAGCGCTCACGCTCAACCACGCGCGCGAATTGTTGCGCTCCTCGGCGAGCGTGCTGGAAACGTCCTACGAAGTCGGCCTGTCCGGGCCCGGGCGCTTGCACGATCTGTTCGTCACCCACGAGGCGATGTCGCCGGGCGAGTGGAAGGCCGGCGGCGAAGGCCTCACCATTACCTATGGATTTCATCCCTGCCCGTTCGGCATGGCGCTGGTCATGATCACGCCGCGCGGCTTGGCGGGTCTCGCGCTCGCCGACGTCGGCAAGGAGCGCTCGGCGCTCAACGACATGCGCAGGCGCTGGCCGAAGGCGCGTTATGTGGAAGACTTCGCCGCCACCGCCGCCACCGCGCGGCGCATTTTCGATACGGCGATGTGGCGTCCCGAACAGCCGCTGCGCGTGGTGCTCATCGGCACCGATTTCGAAGTGCGCGTGTGGGAAAAACTGCTCACCATTCCGATGGGCGGGCTCACCACCTATTCCGATCTCGCGGCACGCGCCGGATCGCCGAAGGCCGCGCGCGCGGTCGGCGCTGCCGTGGGCAAAAATCCGATCTGTTTCGTGGTGCCGTGCCACCGCGTTATCGGCAAGAACGGCGACATCACCGGCTATCACTGGGGCATCACCCGCAAACGCGCGATGCTGGGTTGGGAAGCGGGAATGGCGGCGGCTTAAGCGTAAAACGCTGTCATGCCCGGCCTTGACCCGGGCATGACAGAAACGGACTACGCCGCCAGATCCAGTTTCGATTTAACCGTCGAATCGGCGTTGAGCCGGTAGATCATCGGCACGCCGGTATCCAAATTCAACTTGGTGATGCTCTCGGTCGAATGCTTGTCGAGCACCATGAGCAGTGCGCGCAGCGAATTGCCATGCGCCGATACCAGCACATGCTCACCGCGCATCACGCGCGGCAGAATTTCCTGGATGTAATAGGGTAGCACGCGCGCGGCTGTATCGCGCAAGCTCTCGCCGCCCGGCGGCGCCACGTCATAAGAGCGGCGCCAGATGTGCACCTGCTGCTCGCCCCATTTCTTGCGCGCGTCGTCCTTGTTCAAGCCTACCAGATCGCCGTAGTGACGCTCGTTGAGCGCCTGATCCTTGATGACGGGAATTTTTGTCTGGCCCAACTCCTCCAGCATCAAATCGAGCGTGCGCGTCGCGCGTTTGAGCACGGATGTGAAGGCGACGTCGAACTTGATGCCTTGGCCCTTGAGCTTGCGGCCGGCCTCGCGCGCCTCCGCCACGCCCTTGTCGGTCAGGTCGACATCGCGCCAGCCGGTGAACAGATTCTTCAGATTCCAGTCGCTCTGGCCGTGACGCACCAGCACCAGCAGCCGTTCCGCCTCCGCCATACCGTTCACTCCGCAGATTTTTTCTCGTTCAGCGACCTTGCCCAACGCGAGGCCACGATCGCGAAGACAAAGCAGATGGCGGCGACCACATAGGTGACATGGTTCTGCGAAACTCCGGTCGCCTCCGCGATCACCGGCACCGCGACAACGGCGACGATCAGCGCGAATACGGCCATGCCGATCAGTAGATGTACGCTGCTCCTAGCGGTTTTGCTTTTCGCGCCGGATGGCATGATTCAGCCCCTTTAAATACTGCCGAGCCCAAGCACGTCGGCCATCGAATAAAGCCCCGGCTTCTGGCTGCGCGCCCACAGCGCCGCATGCAGCGCGCCGCGCGCGAAAATCATGCGATCCTCGGCCTTGTGCACGAGTTCGACACGCTCGGCCGGCCCCGCGAATATCACGCTGTGCTCGCCGACCACGCTGCCGCCACGCAAGGCCGCAAAGCCGATGTCGCCCGGCTTGCGGGCGCCGGTATGACCGTCGCGGCTCTTCACGGAATACTTGTCGAGCTCGATGCCGCGGCCTTCCGCCGCCGCGCGGCCGAGCAGCAGCGCGGTGCCGGACGGCGCGTCGACCTTCTGATTGTGATGCATTTCCAGGATTTCAATGTCGAACGAATTGTCGAGCGTCTTGGCCACGCGCTTGGCCAGCGCCGCCAGCAGATTGACGCCAAGGCTCATATTGCCGGACTTGACGATCACCGCGTGCTTGCCCGCGTCCTTGATCTTGGCCTCGTCGATAGCGCTTAAACCCGTGGTGCCGATGATATGGACCTTGTGGCTCTTCGCCGCCAGCGCCGCAAAGGCCAGCGTGGCGGCCGGCGCGGTGAAATCCACGATGCCGTCGGCCTTTTCCATGAGAGCGCCGGCGTCGCCCACGAGCTTGATGCCATTCTCACCCAGGCCCGCCAGCGCGCCTGCGTCCCAGCCGATCAGCGGCGAGCGCGCGTCCTCCAGCGCACCAACGAGCGCAAATCCCTTGCTGTCGGCGATCGCCTTGACCAGCGTGCGGCCCATCCGCCCGCCGGCACCGGCGACCACGAGCCGCATCTCGGCCATGGTCTTTCTCCCGGATCGAACGGCGAGGGTATAGCGCGCCGCCCGGCAAAAGGCGACTAGAGCATGAACCCGAACGGCTCTACGGCTGCGGGCCGTCATAGCCCTCGATGATGAGGATATCGGCGGTCGAATGCGGCAGCCGCACCTTCAAATTCTGCTGATATTCGACCGAGCGGTAGCAGGCGAGCGCGGTTGCATAGTCCGGAAATTCGATCACCACATTGCGCGAACGCGCGGTACCTTCGGGGCATTCGAACCTGCCCGCGCGGATAACGAAGCGAGCGCCGAATTTCCTGAAGATCGCGCCATTGGCCGCGGCATAGGGCTTGTAGCCCTCTTCGTTCGCCACATCGACGCGGCCGATCCAGTAGCCTTTCGCCATTTCTTCCCCCTACTAAATTCTTGCGTTTTCAATCTCGGCAACAATCGCGTCGGCGGCGGCCTTCGGATCGTCGGCTTCCACGATCGGGCGTCCGACCACCAGGTAGTTGGCGCCGGCAGCAATCGCCTTGGCCGGCGTCATGATGCGCTTCTGGTCGCCGGTGGCGCTCCCTGCGGGACGGATGCCCGGCGTCACCAGCACCATGCCGGCGCTCACAATTTTTCGTAAATTCGCCGCCTCCTCCGCCGAGCAGACCAGCCCATCGACGCCGGTGTCACGCGCTTGGGCGGCGCGCGCGGCGGCGAGTTCGCCAACACTCATATCGTAACCGGCGGCGGCGAGATCGGAATCGTCATAGGAAGTAAGCACGGTGACGGCGAGGATGCGTAGCCTCGATCCGCGCTTGCCCTCCACCGCCGCCTTCATGGTCTGCGGAAAAGCATGCACGGTGAGAAAGGTCGCGCCAATCTGCGCCACGCTTTCGACGCCCTTGCTCACCGCATTGCCGATGTCGTGCAGTTTGAGATCGAGGAACACTTGCTTGCCGGCCGCGATCAGCCCGGCGGCGAACGGCAAGCCGCCGGCGAAGGCAAGCTGATAGCCGATCTTGTAGAACGAAACCGCTTCGCCCAGCCGCGACACCATGGCCTCGGCGGCGCCCACCGTGGGCACATCGAGAGCGACGATCAGGCGTTCGCGCGCGTCCAGGGACATCGGCCTTTTCCTTAAGCTAGCAGCCGCGCCATATCCACCAGGCGCGCGAGCTGCGCGCGAAACAGATTGGCGATGCGGATGTCGGCAATATTGTCCATCTCGTCAAAGGCGTGATCGGCCTGCTGGATCGCGACCTGCTCGGGGATCACCAGCGCGCCGCAGCCAAGTTCGAGAATCTGGCGCAGCGCCATCAGCGAGCGCAACCCGCCGGCCGCTTCCGGCGATGCCGATGAAATCGCGAATACCCGGCCCTTGAAGGCGGCATAGGTCGGATCGCCGCGTTCGCGCACACGAGACACCCAATCGATGGCATTCTTGAGCAGCGGCGTGACCGAGGCGTTGTATTCGGGGCTGGCGATGAATATGCCGTGATGCGCCATGATCATCTGCTTGAGCCGCAGCGCATTGGCCGGCGGGCCGCCTTTGGATTCCAGATCGCCTTCATAAAGCGGCAGCGGATAGTCGGCGAGCGAAATGCGCGTGACGTCGGCGTCGATCAGCGTCAGCTCTTTCGCCGCCAGCGCCGCCAGCTTGACGTTATGCGAACCGGTCCGGGTCGAGCCTGGCAGGACAAGGATCTTGGGCGCGGGCATCGGCGGCTCCGTTGAACGCCGGCCACCAATATCACAAAGCGGAGGTCAGCGGCCGCGATAGACCCACACGCGTGCCGGCGGCAGGTTCATCCAGATCGTCTCGGAGGCTTCGGCCTTGATCCCGGACAGCACTTTCGGGATCGGCGGCACCATCGCATAAGTGAACTGGATGAAGGGCGCGCCCGGCGCCAGCAACCCCATGGCATCGGAGATCAGGCGCAGCCGCGTGCGCAGCGGCTTGGTGACCAGCGGCAGACCCGACACCACCGCGGCGGCCGGCTCAAGCGCGGATGTCGCCAGCAGGCGGCGCAGCCGATAGGCATCGCCTTGCACCACCGTGGCTGCCGGATAGCGTTTGCGCAGCAGGCGGCAGAAGTCAGGATTGAATTCGACCAGGACCAAACGCTTGGGGTCGATACCGCGCTTGACCAGCGCCTCGGTCACCGGGCCGGTACCAGGCCCGAGTTCGATCACCGGACCGCTCGATTGCGGGTCGACGTAGTTTGCCATGGTGCGCGCGAGCGCCTTGCTCGACGGCATCACCGCGCCGGTGGATAGCGGCTTTTCGAACCAGGAACGAATGAACTGCATCTCGTCATCGAGACGCAGAGGCTTCTTTTCAACGCGGACAGTCGTGTGTGAAGGCATTTATGCTGGGTCACGCGTGCATGCGGCAGGCTTCGCCGCGACCTTTACGGGTATAGGGCGGCGGACAGGGGGTCAAGATGGCTACTCTGAATGACCGCCGCGATTTCCCAGGCCGTTGATAAACTCTTTGACTCGACTGAAGAATCCGACCGATTCCGGCTGGGTCTCCTCCGACGACAGCTTTTCGAACTCGGCCAGCAGCTCGCGCTGGCGTTTGGTCAGTTTCTGCGGCGTTTCCACCGCTACTTGAACGTACATGTCGCCGGTTTGTTTCGCGCGCAGCACCGGCATGCCCTTGGCCGACAGCCGGAAACGGCGGCCGGTTTGGGTCCCGGCGGGAACCTTGACCCGCACCTTGCTGCCATCGATGGCCGGCACCTCGAATTCGCCGCCCAGCGCCGCGGTCGCCATGGAGATCGGCACCCGGCAATGCAGGTCGGCGCCGTCGCGCTGGAATAACTCGTGCGCCGCCAGCGACAGGAAAATATAAAGATCGCCCGGTGGGCCGCCGCGTATGCCGGCCTCGCCTTCGCCGGCAAGCCGGATGCGGGTGCCGTCCTCGACGCCGGCCGGGATATTGACCGACAGTTGGCGCTCATGCGTGACCCGTCCGGCACCGGCGCAAGACGGACAGGGATCGTCGATCACCTGGCCGCGGCCGTTGCAGGCCGGACAGGTCCGCTCGAGGGTAAAGAAACCCTGGGCGTGTCTGATCTTGCCGGCGCCGCCGCAAGTCGCGCAGGGCTTCGGCTTGGTGCCGGCCTTGGCGCCGGAGCCCGAGCAGACTTCGCAGGTGACCGAGGTCGGAATGCGCATCTGCGCGGTTTTGCCGGCGAAGGCTTCTTCCAGGCTGATTTCCATGTTGTAGCGCAGGTCCGAGCCACGCTCGCGGCCTTGGCCACGCCCGCCGGAGCGCCTGCCGCCGCCCATGCCGAACAGATCTTCGAAAATGTCGGAAAAAGTGTGGGCAAAATCGGCGCCGAAACCGTGCGCACCGGCGCCACCGCCGCCTTGCTCGAAGGCGGCATGGCCGAAACGGTCATAGGCGGCGCGCTTGTCGCCGTCCTTGAGCACGTCATAGGCCTCGTTGAGCTCTTTGAATTTGTGTTCGCAGTCGGCGTCGCCCGGATTGCGATCCGGATGGTGCTGCATGGCGAGCTTGCGGTATGCGGCCTTGAGCTCGGCGTCGGTGACGGTGCGGCCAACGCCCAGAACTTCGTAGTAGTCGCGCTTGGACATGCCCTATTTCCTCGTCCTGAGGAGCGATCTGCAAGATCGCGTCTCGAAGGACGAGGCCCCGATTCCCTCGCCGCAAACACGCTGGCCCTCATCCTTCGAGACGGCCTTCGGCCTCCTCAGGATGAGGGCCATGCTGTGGCTCCCAATCTTTACGCCGACTTCTTGTTGTTCTTATCGTCCTTGTCGTTGACCTCGGTGAACTCCGCGTCAACCACGTCTTCCTTCTTGCCGTCGGCGCCGGTGGCGCTTTCGCTGGTGTCGACGGGTTGCGCCCCTTCGGCCTGCTTGTACATGGCTTCGCCGAGCTTCATCGAAGCCTGCGCCAGCGCATTGGTCTTGGCCTGGATGATCGCCGCGTCATCGCCCTTCAGGGCTTCCTTGAGATCGGCCATGGCGTTCTCGATCGCGCTGCGCTCGGCATCGCCGACTTTCGAGCCGTGCTCGGCAATCGCCTTCTCGGTGGAATGTACCAGCGCTTCGGCATGGTTCTTGGCTTCGACCTGCGCTTTCCTCGTCTTGTCCTCTTCGGCGTGCGCTTCCGCGTCCTTGACCATCTTCTCGATGTCGGCCTCGGACAGTCCGCCCGATGCCTGGATGCGGATCTGCTGCTCTTTGTTCGTCGCCTTGTCCTTGGCGGATACGTTGACGATGCCGTTGGCGTCGATGTCGAAGGTGACCTCGACCTGCGGCACGCCGCGCGGCGCCGGCGGAATTCCGACCAAGTCGAAGTGGCCGAGCATCTTGTTGTCGGCCGCCATCTCGCGCTCGCCCTGGAATACGCGGATCGTCACCGCGTTCTGATTATCCTCGGCTGTGGAGAATACCTGGCTCTTCTTGGTCGGGATGGTGGTGTTGCGGTCGATGATGCGGGTGAAGACGCCGCCCAGAGTTTCGATACCGAGCGAGAGCGGGGTCACGTCGAGCAGCAGCACGTCCTTGACGTCGCCTTGCAGCACGCCGGCCTGAATGGCGGCGCCGATCGCCACGACCTCGTCCGGATTGACGCCCTTGTGCGGTTCCTTGCCGAAGAACTGCTTCACCACTTCCTGGACTTTCGGCATGCGCGTCATGCCGCCGACCAGAACGACCTCGTTGATTTCGGCCGCGGACAGGCCGGCGTCCTTGAGCGCCTTGCGGCACGGCTCGACGGTCTTCTGAATGAGATCGTCGACCAGCGCCTCGAACTTGGCGCGGGTGAGCTTCATGGTCAGATGCTTGGGGCCGGAGGCATCGGCCGTGATGAACGGAAGATTGACCTCGGTCTGCGTGGTGGACGACAGCTCGATCTTCGCCTTCTCGGCGGACTCCTTGAGCCGCTGCAGCGCGAGCTTGTCCTTGCGCAGGTCGATGCCCTGCTCTTTCTGGAATTCGTCGGCGAGGTAATTGACCAGGCGCATGTCGAAGTCTTCGCCGCCCAGGAACGTATCGCCATTGGTAGACTTCACCTCGAAAACGCCGTCGCCGATTTCTAGCACGGAAATATCGAAGGTGCCGCCGCCAAGGTCATAGACCGCGATGATGCCGGTCTTCTGCTTGTCGAGACCATAGGCAAGCGCGGCCGCGGTCGGCTCATTGATGATGCGCAGCACTTCCAGGCCGGCGATCTTGCCGGCGTCCTTGGTGGCTTGGCGCTGGGCGTCGTTGAAATAAGCCGGAACGGTGATGACGGCCTGTTCGACCTTGTGGCCGAGATGGGCTTCCGCCGTCTCCTTCATCTTTTGCAGGATGAAGGCGGAGATCTGCGAGGGCGAATAAGACTTGCCGTCCTCCTCGACCCAGGCGTCGCCATTGCTGGCTTTCATAATCTTGTAGGGGACGAGCTTTTTGTCTTTCTCGATGATCGGATCGTCGTAGCGGCGGCCGACCAGGCGCTTGACCGCGAAGATGGTCTTTTCCGGATTGGTGACCGCCTGGCGCTTGGCCGGCTGGCCGACGAGGCGCTCACCGTCATCGGTGAAGGCGACGATCGACGGCGTCGTGCGCATGCCCTCGGCGTTCTCGATGACTTTCGGGGTCTTGCCTTCCATGACGGCGACGCACGAATTGGTGGTGCCGAGGTCGATGCCGATGACCTTGCTCATGGTAATTCCTCTCAATTTGCGGCGGGCTGGCCGGGCCTCTTGAACCCGAAGGTCACTTGAACCCGAAGGTCACTTGGCGCCCGAGTGGGAATACCGGCGGCTCATCCGCAGACCCCCTGATCCAGCCCCCTGGATACACGTTTTACAGCAGTATTGCGGCTCAGTGGCTCATATAAGAAGGCGCCCCCGGCCCGCAAGTCAGGCTGTCACGAATTCGCGAGTAGCCCTCCCGGGCCGGGACCGCATGGCCGGATGAAAGTTAATCTGACCATTGCCGCACCGGACGAGGCCGGTTAGGCAGTCCAGACCCTTAATCTCGTTTGGAAAGCAGTTCGAACCCATGCCCCGCCGTTTGTTGGTCGCTTTGCACGCAGCCGTGCTCGTGCTGGGCGCCGGATTGTTAATTTTAAGTCCCGCGCTGAGCGCCGAGCCGGTGTTCCCGCCGGGGATGCGGATCGGGCTGGAGCTACAGGGCAACCTCGTCCTGAGCAATCGCTTCCCCGGTTTCGAGGATGCCGAGCGTAAGGTCGCCATCACCATCCTCGATTTGCCGCCGCCGGCTTATAAAGAAATCGAGCGCTCGGCCTTCGCCAAGCTGCAGCCCGGCATGGCCGATATGAAACGGGAAAGTTTTCCGTTCGCCAGCGGCATCGGGTTTCTCATCAGCGGGCAGGGCAAAGATAAGGGCATCGCGCTGCATAAGTGGTTTCTGCTGGCAACCGCGGCCGGTGGCGCCAAAAATATCGCAATGCTGATCAATGTGGAGGTGCCGGAGGCGGCGCGCGCCGTTTATTCCGATACGGTGATTCGCAAGATGCTGGCCAGCGTGACGTTCCGGGCAACGCCGATCGAGGAACAGCTCGCATTGTTGCCGTTCAAACTCAACGAATTCGCCGGCTTCCGGGTGATGCAGGCATTGCCGGCGGGCGGATTGATCCTGACCGAGGGACCAAGCGACGACATCGGTACGCAGCCCTATGTGATCGTTTCGGTTGGACGCGGGGCGCCGAACGAGGCGAGCGAGCGCGGCAAATTCGCCCGCGAATTGCTGTCGTCGGCGCCGCTGCACGATCTCACGGTGACGTTATTGGAGCCGATGCGGATCGGCGGTTTGCAGGGCATCGAGATCAGGGCGCAGGCCAAGGGACTCAGCGGCGAACCGATTTCGCTGGCGCAATGGGTGCGTTTCGGTTCCGGCGGCTTTCTGCGTGTCGTCGGCGTGGGCCGCAAGGACGATTGGGATACGCTGTTCACCCGTTTCCGCGCCGTGCGCGACGGCGTCGAGTTGCGCTAAATCTTATTCCGCGGCGCTGTCCGGCTGCGGATTGTCGTTGGCGGAAGACTGCGGCGATTTCGACGGCGCCTTCACCACCGCGACCAGGGCCGGGCGCAGCACCCGGTCGCCCAGCATGTAGCCGGCCTGGATGACTTGCGCGATATGGCCGGGCGGAAAATCGGAATCCTGCACCTCATACATCGCCTGATGCACGTTCGGATCGAACTTTTCGCCCTCGGGAGAAAATTTCTTCACGCCGTGTTTCTCGATAGCCTTGAGCAATTCGCGCTCGGTCAGCTCGACGCCCTCGATCATCGCGATCACTTTGGCGTCGCCCAGCTCGCGCAATTCGGCATCGATAGTTGTCAGCGCGCGATGCATGTTGTCGACCGCGCCCACCACGTCGCGGGCAAAACCGGCAATGCCATACTGCCGCGCGTCGGCGACCTCGCGCTCGGTCCGCTTGCGCAGGTTTTCCATCTCGGCCAGCGTGCGCAGCAGCTTGTCTTTGAATTCGGCGGCCGCTTCCAAGGCGGCGGTCACCTGCTCGGCCGGCACCATTTCAGGCGCTGAGGCCGCTTCGCCCTCGGGCAATACGCCCTCATATTTGGCAGCCGTATCGTGCGCGGCGGGCCTGTCCGTCATGTGCTCAAATCCTCAAAACTCATCGGATGCCCGGGATATCAGGGTTCACGGGTAAAAAATCAAGCGCCGGCTCCAAGCGCTATTTCTATGTCGCCAGCAGCCGGCTCACCATGCGGGCCGTGTAATCGACCATCGGGATGACTCGGGCATAATTCAGCCGGGTCGGGCCGATCACGCCGATAACACCGACAATACGGCCTTCGGCGTCGCGATAGGGCGCGACGATGGTGGAAGACCCGGAGAGCGAGAACAGCTTGTTCTCCGAGCCGATGAAGATGCGCACGCCATCGGCGCGCTCGGCGCGGCCGAGCAGGTCGATCACCCCGCGTTTGGTCTCCAGCGCATCGAACAGCGAGCGCACCCGCTCCAGATCGGCGAGCGCGTGCAGGTCGTCCAGCAGATTGGCATGGCCGCGCACGATCAGCTGGCGATCGTTGCTTTCGCCGCCCGACCAGCTCGCCAGCCCGGCGGAAATAATTTTCTGCGTCAGTTGATCGAGCTCGGCCTGGCCCTGCGACAGCGAGGTTTCGATCTCGGCGCGAAGTTCGGCCAGGGACTTGCCGCGGATATGGGCGTTGAGGAAATTACCGGCTTCGGTGAGCGCCGATGTCGGCAGGCCCGACGGCACGTTGAGAACGCGGTTCTCCACCTGGCCGTCTTCGGCGACCAGCACCGCCAGCGCGCGTTCCGGCTCCAGCCGCACGAATTCGATGTGCTTGAGCCGCACATTGTTTTTCGCGGTGAGCACGACGCCGGCCGAACGGGTCAAGCCCGACAGCATCTGCGAGGCTTCAGTGAGCACGGCTTCCACCGACTTGCTGGTGCTGGCGCTGGCCACCTGCGCCTCGATCGAGCGGCGATCGCCCTCGGTCAAATCCCCGACCTGCATCAATGCGTCGACAAAGAAACGCAAGCCCAGTTCTGTCGGCAGCCTGCCGGCCGAGGTATGCGGGGCATAGATCAGGCCGAGCTGCTCAAGGTCCGACATCACATTGCGCACCGAGGCCGGTGACAGCGAAATCGGCAGAATGCGCGACAGATTGCGTGAGCCGACCGGCTCGCCGGTGGTAAGATAGCTCTCGACGATTGAGCGGAAAATCTCGCGCGAGCGCTCGTTGAGCGCCGCGAGACTGACCTGCGAAGAGCCGATCGGGACGTCGTGGGAAGCCAATGCCAATTCCTTCTGTATTGTGGAGAATTGACCATTCGCAGCTAATTGATCAAGGCGGTCTTGCCAGCATCGGGCCATAATGGCAATTTTCGCTGTCATCCGGCCGGTTGCCACCGGCAAAATGCGTGCGTTACAACGGTCCCCGCTATGTTGAAGGCGTTAACCAGGACAGGGCGTAGGCGAGCGGCGTGGTTCCTTGTCGCCCTATACGCGCTTTGCGTCGTGACGCCGGCGGCCGCCCTGACCTTCACCGATGCCATAACGGCCGCGCATTGCCTGACCGACGACCACCACCAGGCAAGCCAGGCTCATGTCCATCAAGACGGATCGAGCCATCGGCATTCCAGCACCGGCGGCGAAGACCAGGGACAGCCCGCCAAGTGCTGCGGGCTATTTGGCGTCAACGCCATTGCGCCGGCTTTCGATGTCTTTGCCCTGGAGCCAATGCTGGCCTCTGGCACGGTAGCGGCCGCCAGCGAGAGCCTTTTTGGCCGCAGTTCCGACCGTATCGATCGCCCTCCGAGATCCCTTCTGTCGCTTTGAACCGTTGCGCTACCGCGGCTTGATTTGCTGCGCGCGCTCATCATCGAACCGATGGATGAGGGATCGTCATGTCCAAACAATTCTGGCTGCGGCCAGCCGCTGCAATGCTGCGTTCGATTCTGTGGCGATATAGGCTGCCCGCCGTTCTGGCAGTCGCTTTTTTAATCGAGGGCTGCGCGGCAACTCCGCCACGCCCATTCGACGGCGATAAAGTGTCCGATCCGGACTTTCGCGTCCCGCCGGCTGCCTACCGCCCGGTACTCGGCGATTATTCCAGCCAGCGTCCTGTCGAACCGTTGCCGTGGCGCGAGCGCAATGATCGCGTTGCGCCGGCACCGAAGAAGGATGGGCAATGATGCACACCCCATCCCTCACCCGCGCCGTTGCCGTCCTCGCCGGCGCGCTGATGCTTTCAGCCTGTCAGACTTTTTCACCAGACGGCGGGATGAACGTGGCCGCCAACGTCGCCGACCAAGAGCTCCACAAGGACGTGATCGCCATACGTACGCGGGACGATGCGGCTTCGGCGCAAGCGAGGGTCCAGCACTTGCTCAAGCGGCCCCTGACCGCCGACACGGCGGTGCAGATCGCGCTCCTCAACAATCGCGGCCTGCAAGCGGCCTATAACGAGCTCGGAATTGCCGAGGCCGCCATGGTCGCGGAAAGTCTTCCGCCCAATCCTAAGATATCGATTTCCCGGATCGCGAGTGCGGCCGACATCGAGATCGAGCGCAAGATCGTCGCCAATATTCTTAGCCTGGCGACGCTGCCCGCGCGCGCCGAGATTGCACAGGACCGTTTTCACCAAGCGCAATTGCGCGCCGCCGGAGAGACCACGCGCGTCGCCGCCGAGGCGCGCCATTCTTACTACCGCGCGGTTGCCAGCCGGCAGCTCGCCGGCCTGCTGGCCGAGGCGCAAACCGCCGCGGCCAACGCAGCCAAGCTCGCCACCCGCCTTGGCGAGAGTGGTGCACTCAACAAACTCAATCAGGCGCGCGAACAAGTGTTCTATGCCGAGGTCACGGCGCAGCTCGCCAGCGCGCACCAGCGCGCGGCCAGCGCGCGCGAGCGACTGATCCAGGTGATGGGTCTGTGGGGCAACGATCTAGCATTCAAACTGCCGGCCGCGCTGCCTGCGCTGCCCTCGCGCCAGCGGTCGTGGCCGACGGTCGAACGCGACGCGCTGCTCCGGCGCATCGATATTCAAATTGCGCGAATTGAGATCGAAACGCTCGCCAAATCGCTCGGACTTTCACAAGCGACACGATTCATCAACGTGCTCGAACTCGGCGGCATCGATAAAACCACGCGGCCAGCCGACGCTGCCAGCGACCGTCAACGCGGCGTCGAAGTCGAATTGCAGGTGCCGCTGTTCGATTTCGGCGAGACAAGACTTCGCGCGGCCGAACAGACCTACATGCAGGCGGTCAACCGTTTGGCGGAAAAAGCGATCAATATACGCTCGCAGGCGCGCGACGCGTATCGCAGCTATCGGTCCAGCTACGACATCGCGGCCCACTACCAGCGCGAAGTGTTGCCGCTGCGCAAGATCATTTCGGACGAAATGATGCTCCGTTACGGCGCCATGCAGGTCGACGTGTTCGCCTTGCTGGCCGAGTCGCGGCAGCGGATCGCGGCAAATACGTCAGCTATCGAAGCGCAGCGCAACTTCTGGCTCGCCAGCACTGATCTGTCGGTTGCGATCATCGGTGGCGGCGCCGCGGCGAGTAGCGAAGAAACATCGGCCATGACAAAGCCCGCGACGGGCAACGCCTCGGGCCACTGAAATTGATTGGGAGAACGACCATGATCTCGCGACGCAATCTCATCGGCGGTTCGGCCATTCTCGCTGGAGCCGCCGCCGTCAGCAGCCGCGTGCAGGCCGCTGGCATTCCGGAGGCGGCCTTCGCCACCTCACCGGCCATGCAGCCGCCGCTGTTTCCCTCAAGCGGCCCCGACTACCAGCCGGTCGTCACCCTTAACGGCTGGACGTTGCCGTGGCGAATGAACGGCGACTGGAAAGAATTCCATCTCGTCGCTGAGCCGGTGGAGAGAGAGATCGCACCGGGCATGAAAGCGCATCTGTGGGGCTACAACGGCCAATCGCCAGGGCCGACCATCGAGTGCGTCGAGGGCGACAAGCTGCGCATCTTCGTCACTAACAAACTTCCCGAACACACCACGATCCATTGGCACGGAATGCTGCTGCCCAATGGCATGGACGGCGTCGGCGGTTTGACGCAGCCGCACATCAAGCCTGGAAAAACCTTCGTCTATGAGTTTGCGCTGAAGAAGAGCGGGACGTTCATGTACCACCCGCATGCCGACGAAATGGTGCAGATGGCGATGGGGATGATGGGATTTTTCGTCGTGCATCCGCGCGACCCCAAGTTCATGCGCGTCGATCGCGACTTCGTTTTTCTTCTGAACTCTTACGATATCGACCCGGGCAGTTACGTGCCGAAGGTGATGACCATGGCCGACTTCAATCTGTGGACTTGGAACAGCCGCGCATTTCCCGGCATCGATCATCTGGTCGTTCGCAAAGGCGATCGTGTAAGGGTGCGGGTGGGTAACCTCACCATGACCAACCACCCAATCCACATGCACGGCTATCATTTCGAGGTGTCGTGCACCGACGGCGGCTGGGTACCGCAGAGTGCTCGTTGGCCGGAAGTGACGACCGATATACCGGTTGGTGCCATGCGGGCCTATGAATTCGTTGCTGACGAGCCCGGCGACTGGGCCATCCATTGCCACAAGTCGCATCACACCATGAACGCCATGGGCCACGAGGTGAAAACGTTTATCGGCGCCGAGCAGCGCGACCTCGTCAAACCGATCCGCAGGCTGGTGCCCGACTACATGCAGATGGGCTCCGCCGGCATGGCCGAGATGGGTTCCATGGAAATGCCGATGCCCGACAACACGCTGCCAATGATGACCGGCTTCGGGCAGTTCGGACCGCTCGAAATGGGCGGCATGTTCTCGGTCGTCAAGGTTCGCGATGGCCTCGACCGCAACGATTACAAGGACCCAGGTTGGTTTAAGCACCCGGCCGGCACGGTTGCCTATGAGGTCAGCGATCTGACTCGCGACGCGCCGAGCCGCAAGAGCGATACGGCTCCGGGTAAACGGACCATCGAGGTCACGGTCGTTAAGCCGCGAATGAACAGCCACAACGGACAACACTGATCAGGAGCACAACACATGCGGACTATCTTCTCGTTTGCACTCGTCACACTCGCTGGCGCTTTGATATCCGGAGCGGCCTTCGCCGGCTCCGGAACGCCCGGACACAGCCATGGAGGCTTCTCGGCCGGACAACCCGGCAATCCCAAAAAACCTTCCCGGACCATCCAGATCGCCATGCACGAAGCAGACGGGAAGATGGGATTCGCCCCAGAAACGATTCAGGTCCGCAAAGGCGAGCAAATCAAATTCTTGCTGCGCAACACCGGCGCCCTCGACCACGAATTCGTGCTGGCTACTGTCAAGGAAAATCTCAAGCACGCGGAGTTGATGAAGAAATATCCGGAAATGGAGCACGACGACCCCAACGCGAAACGCCTAGCGCCCGAAAAGGCCGGCGAAGTCCTTTGGCGCTTCACCAAGTCCGGCTCATTTGAATTTGCTTGCCTGATTCCAGGCCATCGCGAAGCCGGGATGCACGGCAAGATCATCGTGAAATGAAATCCGACGCGATCAGGTTGTAAGGAGACAGTTGATGCGTATGAAAAAGTTCGTTCTTGGTGTTGCCACCACCGCGCTGCTGATGGTGTCGATGCCGCGGACTGTTTGGGCACAATCCGGGCTCATCGACGGTCAGGTGACCAAGATCGACGCTTCGGCCAGCAAGATCACGATCAGGCACGGCCCGATAAAGAAATTCGATATGGAAGACGGGATGACAATGGTCTTTCGCGCTCAGGACCCCGCCATGCTCACGGCGGTTAAGCCCGGTGATAAGGTGAAATTCGACGCCGAACACGTGAACGGCCAGTTCATCGTGACGACAATCCAGAAGGCCAAATGAGGCTGGGCCTTGCCGTGGCTCCAGCCGCTCCGTAAAAGCTCTGAAACGAAAGCGGACATCAGTTTCACCGCGAACAGGAGCGCCCGATGCGGCCGAGCCGCCGACAAGTCGATGAGTTGCGCGCCGTATCCCTCGAACGCGGCGTGGTCAAATATGCCGAAGGCTCCTGTTTCGTGAAGTTCGGCGATACCCATGTGCTGGTCACCGCCAGCCTGGAGGAACGGCTGCCGCCTTGGCTCAAGGGTCAAGGGCGCGGCTGGGTCACCGCCGAATACGGCATGCTGCCGCGCGCTACCTCCGAGCGCACCCGCCGCGAAGCCACGGCCGGCAAGCAAGGCGGCCGCACGGTCGAGATCCAACGACTGATCGGACGCTCGCTGCGCTCCGTGATCGACCTGCAGGCGCTCGGCGAGCGTCAGATCACCATCGACTGCGACGTGATCCAGGCCGACGGCGGCACCCGCACTGCCTCGATCACCGGCGCCTGGATGGCGCTGTCCGATTGCCTGGCCTGGATGAAGTCGCGCGACATGCTCAAAGCGCCCGTGCTGCGCGATCACATCGCCGCTGTGTCCTGCGGCGTGTTCAAAGGCACCGCGGTGCTTGACCTGGACTATGCCGAGGACTCGGAAGCCGACACCGACGCCAATTTCGTCATGACCGGCTCCGGCAATATTGTTGAAGTCCAGGCCACCGCGGAAAAAGATCCGTTCAGCGAGGAGCAGTTCCTGACGTTGCTCGCGCTGGCGCGCAAGGGCATCGAGAAGCTGGTGGGTTTGCAAAAAATGGCGGTGGGGTGAGCCGAAAACTCACAGGTCCCGTGGTGATTGCCACCCATAATCCGGGCAAGCTCACGGAAATGCGCGCCTTGCTCGCGCCCTATGGCATCGCCGCGCAATCGGCAGCCGAACTTAAGCATGCCGAGCCCGTTGAGACCGGCAAAACATTCGCCGAGAATGCGCGCATCAAGGCGATGGCCGCGGCGCTTGCCACCGGATGCGTAGCATTTTCCGACGATTCAGGTTTGGTCTTCGATGCGCTCGGTGGCGATCCCGGCATTCACTCGGCGCGCTGGGCCGGCCCTGACAAAGATTTCCGCTTCGCCATGAACCGCATCCAGACGCTGCTGATCGAGCGCGGCGCCAAGCAGCCTTCGCAACGGCGCGCGCATTTTATCGCGGCGCTGTGTCTGGCCTGGCCGGACGGCCATGTGGAAGAGTTCGAAGGCCGCGTCGATGGCGTCGCGGTGTGGCCGCCGCGCGGCAATGCGGGCTTTGGTTACGATCCGTTGTTCCTGCCCGATGGATTTGATCGCACTTTCGGCCAGATGAGCGCAGACGAGAAGCACGGCTTGCCGCCGAAAGGTAACGGCCTGTCGCATCGCGCCCGCGCCTTCGTCAAACTGGCGGATGCTTGCTTGCGCTAATTGGTGCGCTGCGCGAGATCGTTAAAATTGTAATCAATTATCCGCCACGGAAATTGAATTGATGCTGGTGGCCCAAGGATGGCGGAGCGTATAATGGTTAACATGACCTTCACTTCCATGCCACCGCAGTTCGCAGTCTATGTGCACTGGCCGTTCTGCCTGTCGAAGTGCCCCTATTGCGATTTCAACAGCCATGTGCGCCATGGCGGCGTCGACGAGGCGCGCTTCGTGCGCGCGTTTGAGTCCGAAATCGCCGTCACCGCCGCGCGCGTGCCGGGCCGCACGGTGTCGACGATCTTCTTCGGCGGCGGCACGCCCTCACTGATGCATCCGTCCTCGGTGCAAACCATTCTCGATGCCATCGGCAAGCACTGGAGCGTCGCGAGCGACGTCGAGGTTACGCTGGAAGCAAACCCGACCAGCGTCGAAGCCGCGCGCTTCCGCGGCTATCGCTCAGCCGGCGTCAATCGCGTTTCGCTCGGCGTGCAGGCTCTCGACGATGCCGCGCTCAAGGAGCTGGGCCGTCTGCATACCGCGCAGGAAGCGCTCGACGCGGTCGCGGTCGCGCGTTCAATCTTCGAGCGTTATTCGTTCGATCTCATCTATGCGCGCCCGCGCCAGACGCTCGACACTTGGAGCATCGAGCTCAAGCGCGCGATTGCCGAAGCGGCCGAGCATTTATCGCTTTATCAATTGACCATCGAGCCGGGCACGCCGTTCTTCGGTCTGCACAAGGCCGGAAAAATCGCCATCCCCGACGACAATCTAGGCCGCGATCTTTACGATCTAACGCAATTGATCTGCGCCGGCGCAGGCCTGCCGGCATACGAGATTTCCAATCACGCGCGGCCGGGCGCCGAATGCCGGCACAATCTGGTTTATTGGCGCGGCCATGAATATGCCGGCATCGGACCGGGCGCGCACGGGCGGCTCAACATCGACGGCCGCCGCTACGCGACCGAAACCGACAAGCGGCCGGAGGCGTGGCTCGAGCGCGTTGAGGCGCACGGCACCGGCCTCACCGTCGACGAGAAACTCCAGCCGGGCGAAGTGGCCGACGAATTCCTGCTGATGGGACTGCGGCTCGCCGAAGGCATTGAGCCCGAGCGCTTCACGCAGCTTGCTGGCCGTAACCTTGATCCGGAGCGCGTTTCATTCTTGCGCCAAGGTGGCGCGGTGGAGACCACGCTGGACGGCCGCCTGCGCGTCACGCAATCTGGATTTCCGTTGCTCGATGCGGTGGTCGCCGATCTGGCGGCGTGACTTTAAAATCAGGTCCCCGGCGCGAACGAGCGCGGCGCCTGGCCAATCACCTGGCCGCCCGTCGGCGCGACCCGCAACACCGAAAGCCCGCGCTCATTGGTGCCGTCGGCGCGGAAGCGGAATATGCCGTCGATGCCGGCAAAGCCCGAAGAGGCGGTGAGGGTCTGCTCGCTGAAGCGCTGCGGGCCTTGCGTCTTCACCAGGGCTGCGACCAGCGCCACCGCATCATAGGTCAGCGTCGCCGTGCGCACCGGATCCTGCCCAAAGCGGGCGCGGTAGCGGGTTGAGAAATTGCGGAAGCCGGTCGATTCCGGCGCGGCATACCAGCCGCCGTCGAGCGCCGCGGTCTGGAAGATGCGCGCCTCGTCCCATAATCCGGTGCCGAGCAATTGCACGCGCTTGAGATTGACGCCGGCGGAAGCGAGACTTGCTACGACTTGCGGCACCGCGTCGGCGCCATCGGGAATGAAAATGCTGTCGACCCGGCTTGCCGCCTGCGCCACGCGCCGGATCGGCTCGGCCATCTTGCCCGGATCGAGGGGATATTTTTCGATGGCCAGTACGCGCCCGCCGCGCCGCGCCACCTCCTGCTGGAACGCCGCCTCCACCACCGCGCCATAGGCGTTATCCGGCAGCAGGGCCGCGAATGAGCGCTTGCCCCGGGAGATGGCGTAATCGACGATGCGCCGCACATCCGACTCCGGCAGGAAGCTCAACAGATAGACACCGCGCGCGGCGACGCTGGAGTCGGTGGAGAACGCAATCACCGGAATATTGCGGGTGCGCGCCACACTGCCGACCGCGCTCACCGATTGCGCGAACAGCGGGCCGACGATGATTTCGGCGCCTTCGTCGAGCGCCTGCTGGGCGGCCTGTTGCGCGCCCTGCGGCGTGCCGGTGTCGTCCTTCACCAGCAGCTGGATGTTCGGTTCCTTAAATTCGGCAAGCGCCATTTCGGCGGCGTTCTTCATCGACAGCGCGGCCACGCCGGCATTGCCCGGCGCCGACAGCGGCAGAATCAAACCGACGCGGATCTGCCCGGTGCCGATCATGGCAGCGGGCGGCTGCTCGGTCCCTTGCTGGACCGGCGTGCCGCCGCCCAATTGATCGAAGGTGTTGGCGCAGGCCGCCAGAGCGAGAGCCGCCGCGGCAACGGACAGCGCGCACCGCGCGCGGCGCAGGCCGCGCGTCAGTATCGCTACTTCGTCCAGCGACGTTCCCAGCAATGGCCGCTCCCCACGCGAAGGCGAATTATGTCAGTCCTATCTTTTATCGCCGATTTTGTCCCGGAAAAATTAAGGCAATGAAAAATAAAGAGAATTCGTCCCCGATGACGGCCACGGGTGCAGCCTCTACAGTACCGTGCATGGCCAAGGACAAAAATACTGAAGCGGACAGGCGGCTACGCCTGTATTCGCCGTTCGGCGCCGCGATCGAGGCCGGCAAGCCTGCGGGCGGCCTCTATCTGGTCGCCACCCCGATCGGAAACCTGGGCGACATCAGTTTGCGCGCGCTCGAGCTGCTGGCAGCCGCCGATTGCATCGCCTGCGAGGATACCAGGGTCACCCGCAAGCTCACCGGGCGTTACGGCATCAAAATCCCGCTTATGCCCTATCACGAGCATAATGCTGACGAGGCACGGCCGAAGATTCTTGCCCGGCTCGCTGAGGGCCAGGCGGTTGCGCTGGTGTCGGACGCCGGCACGCCGCTGATTTCGGACCCTGGCTACAAACTGGTGCGCGCGGCCTGCGAGGCAGGGCACCCCGTCACTGCGCTGCCGGGAGCCTCCGCGGTGCTGGGAGCGCTCAGCGTTGCGGGCCTGCCAACGGACCGTTTTTTCTTCGAGGGATTTCTGCCGGTGAAGCAGTCCGGGCGGCAAAAGCGCATCGCCGAGATTGCCGCTATACCGGCAACGCTCGTGCTGTTCGAGAGCGGGCCGCGGCTGGCCTCATCGCTCGCCGATCTCGCCGCGGGATTGGGACCGCGTGCCGCCGCGATCTGCCGCGAGCTCACCAAGCTGCATGAGGAAATCCGCCGCGGCGATCTGGCCGGTCTCGCGCACGATTACGCGGCAGGCCACGAGACGCGCGGCGAGATCGTCATCGTGGTGGCGCCGCCCGCCGACAACGATGGCAATGCCGACGATCTCGACGAATTGCTGCGCCGTGCGCTGGCGCGCGTTTCGGTCAAGGACGCGGTCGGAGAAGTGGCGCTCGCCACCGGCCGCCCGCGCCGCGAAGTTTACCGGCGCGCGCTCGAACTCGAAAAGGAGGGCGGCGATGGCGCGGCGTAAAGCGCAGCCGCGCAACAAGCCGGCGCCAAAACCTGCACCGAGACCAGAGCTGGTCGCAGCCTTCGGACTTGGCATTTCAGCCGAGAGCCGGGCGGCGGCCTGGCTGATCGCTCACGGCTACCGCATATTGGCGCGGCGCTGGAAAAGCCCGCTCGGCGAAATCGATGTCATCGCGGCGCGGCGTCACACATTAATATTCGTCGAAGTGAAAGCGCGCGCGACACTGAACGACGCGGCTGAAGCGGTCACCGAGCGGCAAAAGCAGCGGATCGCGGCGGCCGCGGAAATCCGGCTGGCGGCTAACCCCATGCCTACCATTCGCGATATGCGTTTCGACGCGATTCTGGTCGCACCCGGAAAATTGCCGCGCCACATCCTGTCCGCGTTCGAGTCGAGTTGATTAAGCGCTCAGGCGCTCGAAGAACAGGTCAACCTGGCCGCGGATGCGGCCGGCGACGTTACCGAGATCGTCGGCCACGCTTTTCACCGCGCTGGCACTATTGCGGGTGTCCTGCGTGGCGGAGCCCACCAGATTGACCTCTTTGGCGGTGTCGACCGTACGACTGGCCGCGGTCTCCGCGCTGCGCGCGATTTCACTTGTGGCAGCGCCTTGCTCGGTGACGGCGGCTGCGATGGCGCTGCTGATAATGCCAATTTCGCGGATGGTATGCTCGATCGTGGTGATCGCCTCGATCGAGCGCATGGTGGCGCGCTGCATGCCGGCAATCTGCGCGCCGATTTCTTCGGTCGCCCGGCTGGTCTGGCCCGCAAGCGCCTTCACCTCGCCGGCGACCACGGCGAAGCCGCGCCCGGACTCGCCGGCGCGCGCCGCCTCGATGGTGGCGTTGAGCGCGAGCAGATTGGTCTGCTCGGCGATACCGGTAATGAGCTTGACCACATCGCCGATGCGCGCGGCTGCTTCGTCCAGTTCCTTGACCGCCAGATTGGTGCGGCCCGCTTCGTTCACGGCCTTGGTGGCGATGGCGTTGGACTGCGCGACCTGCCGGTCGATCTCGTTGACCGACGCCGACAGTTCGTCGGCCGCCGACGCGATGTCGCGCACGTTGGAGGAGGCTTCCGAGGATGCCGCTTCCGCGCGTGCGGTCTTTGCCGAAGCGTCGTCGGCGGCGCAGGCGAGCTGGCCCGACGCCGCCAGCATCTGATCGGAAATGCGGCCGAGTTCGGAAAGCGTTGCTTCCACGTCGGCCGAGAAGCGCGAGATCTCGCCGGACATCTGTTCCTGACGGAGCGCGCGCTTATCGGCATCGTCGACGACGGTTCGATTAAGCTCTTCATTATGACGCATGGCTTGATTGAACACGCCGATTGATCGCGCCAGCACACCGATCTCGTCGCTGCGGGCGCTGAACGGAATCGAAACTCCGGCTTCGCCGGCGGCGACCTGTTCGGTCACGCGGGTAATTTCGGCGAGCGGCCTCGCCACGCTGCGCGAGATCACCATTGCGCCCGCGGTCGCCAGCATGGCCGCGAATACGGCGAGCACGCTCAGCAGAATGCCGGTTTGTTCGATCCTTTGGTCAAGACGGGTGTAAATACGCGCGGCGCGAGTGCTGTTAAGCAGGCTCAGCTTTTCCAGATCCTGGCTGAGCGCGTCGCGCACATCGGCAGGATAATTCTTTTCCGCCCATTCACGCGCGGCTTGCGGCCCGGATTCCTCGGCGAAGCGCACGAGCTCGGGTGCAAAATTCTGAAATTCCGCAATACGAACCGCGAACTAGCTGAAAGTGCTGGCGTCGGCGCTGCGCACGCTGCCTTGCCAATCGGCGATCACGGCGCCGATCTGATCGTTGGCCTTGAGCAGAGCCTCGGCGAATTTAGCCGCGGCGTCCCGGTCGTGGGATAAATAGATGCCGCGTGATTCCATCATCACGGCGTAAATCAGGCCGTTGATGCGTTCGACATTCCTGCTCCCGGCGTTTGCGGACTCGAATTCGTCGGTCAGCGCCGCATGGTCGCGCGCATTCGATACCGCGACCGCCGACAAGGCGACCGTAGTGATGGCCATCAATGCGAAGATCGCATAAAGCTTGGCGGCGATCGAAAGCTTCGGCAAAGTCACAAGCGCCCCCACCCATGTCAGACAGGTCCCCGAGCGGCTATAATGGCGGTAAGATGTTAACGGTTTATTTGCCTTAATCGCCCGTTCGCCTGAAAACTCCGTAAATTCGCCTCGCAATAAAGGTCGTTCATGAGCCTAAAAGTCGCGGTACAGATGGATCCGATCCAGCGGATCAACATCAAGGGCGACTCAACCTTCGCGCTGCTGCTGGAGGCGCAACAGCGCGGCCACCAGCTCGCCTACTACACCCCCGACCGGCTGGCTTTGCTCAACGGGCACGTCTTCGCCAGCGTCGAGAGCCTGACCGTGCGCGACCAGGCGGGCGACCATTTCACGCTTCGTGAGCCGCGGCGCGTGGAATTGGCCCAATTCGACGTGGTGCTGCTGCGTCAGGACCCGCCCTTTGATCTGGCCTATGTGACCACCACGCATTTGCTTGAGTGCATCCACCCCAAGACCCTGGTAGTCAACGACCCCGCGCATGTGCGCAACGCGCCGGAGAAGATTTTCGTCACCTTGTTTCCCGACCTGATGCCGCCGACGCTTGTTTCGCGCGATCTGGCCGAGATCAAGGCGTTCCGCGCCGAGCACAGCGACATCGTGATGAAGCCGCTCTATGGCCACGGCGGCGGCGCGGTATTCCGCGTCACCAAAGACGACCTCAATTTCGGTTCGCTGTTCGACATGTTCTCGGTCACCTTCCGCGAGCAATGGGTGGTGCAGAAATTCCTGCCGGCCGTGAAACAGGGCGACAAGCGCATCCTGCTGGTGGACGGCGAGTTCGCCGGCGCGGTCAACCGCATTCCGGCCGCCGATGACCTGCGCTCCAACATGGTGCGCGGCGGCGCGCCGGCGGAAACCGAATTGACCAAGCGCGAGCGCGAAATTTGTAAGCGGCTCGGACCGGCTTTGCGCGAGCGCGGCCTGTTGCTGGCCGGCATCGATGTGATTGGCGACTGGCTGACCGAGATCAACGTCACTTCGCCGACCGGCATTCGCGCGGTGAAGAACCTCGGTGGCCCCAACGCGGCGGCGATGGTCTGGGACAAGATCGAGGCGAAGCGGAAGGCGTAACCGGGCGCTAATTCGCCCAGTCGGCCAGCGCCCGGCCAAAGCCGTCGAACGCGTAGGCGATTCGTGGCTGGCGCGACCCCAGGTGCTGCACCTGCCAGATCAACTCTTCCAGCTCGTCGCCAACGTCCTCAGCCTCGATTTGATCCTGCCGCCGCCGTCTGAGGGCAGCCGCGAGGTCGCCGCCCGCGTGGCGCGCGATTGGTGGCAATTTAATAAACCGGTAATCGGTTGCTCCTAGCCTTGCCGCAGCGCGCCGATTTGGCTGCGCCGGCCGGGGGGCCGAACATGACGCGCACGCACATTGTTTCTCTGATGGTTCTGATTGTTGCCATACCGGCGGCAACCGCCAGCTCGTTCTTTGCGTCCAGCGCGAACCCCTGCTTCATCGCCGGCCATGCCGGCTATCGGATCTCCGGCAACGCCTCCGCCAACTACACCGTCCGCATCGACAACATGGCGCCAAGCCCTAACCTGCGCCTGCAGATCGTGGACGATCCGGCAGCGGCCAATTTCGTGCTGCTCGATGACGGCGATGAGGGCGCCACCTGCAAGGGCGCCGCCGCCATCAACATCATCCGCATCGATCCGGTGGCGCCTAAGCCCGATCTCATTGTGGCGCTGTCGCGCTCGACGGCCGACACCAAAATCTATGTGCGGTCAGCGCATTACACCGAACAGGATGCCGCCGCTTTGTTCGCGGTGATCTGGCAAACCTCCGCCAAAAACGCGGCGATGACCGGCGCCGGCGCCCGCGAATTCGCCGAACGCCGCTAACCGCTGTCTCCCTGCCTTAACTCCTTATTCACCATGTTCGCGCGCACCGGCCTAAGGCCCGCGGCGTGGAATAAAATTGCAAGATTCCCAATGCCAAATGGCAACTGGGCCCATGCAATTAAAATCAGCATCAAAAAACGTTTCCGCCATCAGGGCCGCCTCGCGCAACACGCGGTCGCTGGTGCTGTTCGGCCGCACGGTCGTGATCACCTTGTCGATCGTATCGGCCAGTCTCGGCTTCATCGCTGGCATCCGCTTGCAAAGCGGGACTTACGACCCGCACGCCTATGCCATCGGTGCCGGCGCGCTGTTTGCCGCCGCCTGCGCCTTCATCGCCTTCCTGCTGATGCGCCGACGCGTGAACAAATTTAAGATGCGCGTGCTCGAAATGCGTTTCGAGGAATTATCCGACCGCAATTGGGAACTGCGCGAGGCGGAAGAGCGCGCGCGTAGCCTGCTGGAAGCGCAAGGCGACCTGATCGTGCGCCGCGATGCCGGCCAGCGCGTCACCTATGCCAACGACGCCTTCTGCGCACTCGCCGGAAAAACTCGCGAAGCCCTGATCGGCAAGGTCATGGAATTGCCCATACTGGATTCTGGCGCGCTGAGCGTGCTGGCCGACGGCACCCGCGTGTATGACCAGAAGATCGAAAATAATACGAATTGCGGCTCGACCGCGCGCTGGATCGCCTGGCGCGAAGTCGCGGTGCGCACCGAGAGCGGCAGCGAAGTGCAAGGCGTCGGCCGCGACGTCACCGACCGGGTCGAAGCCGTGCGCGCGCTTGGCATTGCCCGCGACCAGTCGGAAACCGCCAACCGCGCCAAGTCGCGCTTCCTTGCCATGGTCAGTCATGAAATCCGCACGCCGCTCAACGGCATCCTCGGCATGGCGGATCTGTTGCTCGACACGCCGTTGACGCCCGAACAAGTGACCTATGCCAAGGCGGGCAAGACCTCGGGCGAAACGCTGCTCTCATTGATCGAAGAGGTTCTCGATTTCTCCAAGATCGAGGCCGGCAAGCTCGATCTGGAAGCGCGCCCCTTCATGCTCGCCTCGCTGGTCGAGGAAGCCGTCGAGCTGCTGGCGCCTCGCGCGCAAGCCAAAGGCATCGAGATTGCGTCCTTCGTGGACGAACGCTTACCCGCGAACATCGTGGGCGATGCCGCCCGCCTGCGCCAGGTGCTGCTCAACCTCGCCGGCAACGCCATCAAGTTCACCGAACGTGGCGGCGTCGCCGTGATCGTCGAGCCGGGCGAGCGCGACAACGAGATCTGTTTCCAGGTGCGCGATTCCGGCATCGGATTAAAGACCGGCGATCAGCAGCGCATCTTCCTCGATTTCGAGCAGGCCGACGGCTCGTCGACGCGCAAATTCGGCGGTACGGGGCTCGGCCTCGCCATCTCCAAGCGCATCGTCGAGCGCATGGACGGCCGCATCGCGGTGGCAAGCGAGCCAGGTAACGGCGCGACTTTCAGTTTCACCGTGCCGCTGCAACCGGCGCCGGCGGAAGTGGACCAATCCGAATTCGCCGCGCCGGTTCTGCATGACGCGGCGGTGATGATCGTGGCGGCGGCGGAAATCGAGGCGTCGCTGCTGGCGCGGCGGCTTGGCCGCTGGGGCGCCAAAATCTGCGCGGTGATCGACGTGCAAATCGCGTCCGCGCTGCTGCCGGAGCGGTGCTGGGATGCGCTGCTGGTCGATTTTCCGCTGGCCCAGAAGATGATCGCCAATGGCGATCTTAACCAGCTCAAAGTGGCGCGCCGCATCGTGCTGATGCGGCCGAGCGAACGTCATGAAATGCCGGCGCTCAAGGCCGCGGGCTTCAACGGTTATCTGATCAAGCCGGTGCGCGCCGTGTCGCTGGCGGCGAGAATGCGCGCCGAAAATGAATTTGAACATTCGGTCGCGGAAGCCGTCGACGAAAGCAATGAAACGGCCAGCGCGGCTGAGGCAAGCGGCAAAGACAAGAGCAAAGGATTGTCGATCCTGGTGGCCGAGGACAATGAGATCAACGCGTTGCTGGCGCGCGCGCTGCTGGTGCGGCTCGGCCATCGCCCGACCATCGCCGGCAATGGCGAAGCGGCGGTGGAATCGTGGGCAGCCTCGCGCGCTGCCAGCGTGCCCTATGATTTGATTTTGATGGACGTGCAGATGCCGATCATGGATGGGCTGGAAGCCGCCCGCCGCATTCGCGCCGCCGAGGCTCAAACCAATATCGAAACAGACGGCAAGCCGACACCGATAGTGGCGCTCACCGCCAATGCCTATGCGGAAGATCGCGAAGCTTGCCTGGCCGCCGGCATGGACGCCCTGCTGGTTAAACCGCTGGATCGCGAGCGCTTGCGCGAGGCGCTGGAGAACGTAGCGCGCCGGGCCCCGCTTGCGGCTTAATCAAAGCTTCCCCACATTGTCATAAATTCGTGTCCGGCCCATGTTGTAGGATTGGCGGAACTTGATCGCTGATTCGGGCTCACGCTGAAATTTCGGCCAATCTCTCCAAATTCGCGTCAAAAGGACCCAAATACCCATGGCTAGCCGCGATAGCCGAACTAATCTCGATCTACCGCGCGGCTTGCTCGAGCGGTTCCGCCCGGCGCCTGCCAGCCCCGGTGTTCCCAATCTGATTTCCACGCTGCAGGCCTATGGCGGATTGCAAACCTGGGCGGCGCGCGCACACCGGCCATCGCAAAGCTTGGGGCGCATCGGCTCACTGGAAGTGCGGCTGGCGCAGACCGCCGCCGAAGTGCGGCAGGCGCAGAAATTGCGCTATCGGGTTTTCTACCAGGAGGGTTCGGCCATCCCCAATCCCGGCCGGCTGTTCGCGCGCCGCGACATCGATAGCTATGACGCGATCTGCGACCACCTGCTGGTGCTCGATCATGCCGCGGCCGACGGCCAGCAGGCCAATCGACCGGTCGTGGTCGGCACCTACCGGCTGCTGCGTCAGCCGCTGGCCGAGGAATATGGCGGCTTCTACACCGCGGGCGAATTCGACATCGGCGGATTGATCGCGCTTCACGACAAATTGCAATTCCTCGAACTCGGCCGCTCTTGCGTGCTGGCGCCTTATCGCAACAAGCGCACGGTCGAACTGCTGTGGCACGGCATCTGGGCCTATGTGTCGCAGAATCGCCTCGACGTGATGATCGGCTGCGCCAGTCTCGACGGCACCGACCCTAAGCAACTCGCGCTGCCGCTGTCGTTCCTGCATCACTATGCGCGGGCGCCGGAAACGTGGCGCGCACAAGCGCTGCCCGAACGCTATGTCGAGATGAACCGCATCTCGAAGGAAGCCATCGATCCGAAAGAAGCGCTGCGCGTGCTGCCGCCGTTGATCAAAGGCTATCTGCGGCTGGGCGCTTACATCGGCGACGGCGCGGTGGTGGATCACGAATTCGGCACCACCGACGTGCTGATCGTGCTGCCGGTATCGGCGATCAAGAAACGCTACATCGAGCACTTCAACCTGAGCCGCAGGGCGGCGTAAAAAAGTTCACAACCTGCGCAGCGAAACGTCGTCGACCAGGTGGCTTTCGTTTTTCTTCAAAATAAGATCGGCGCGCTGGCGCGTCGGCAAAATATTTTCGTGCAGATTAAGAAAATTGATACGCTCCCAGATCGACGATGCGGTCTCGACCGCTTCGTCATCCGACAGACTCGAATAGCGATGGAAATAGGATTTCGGATCGCGGAACGCGGTGCCGCGCAGCGTTAAAAACCGGTCCACGTACCAGGACTTGAGCACCACCTCGTCGGCGTCGAGATAGACCGAGAAATCGAAAAAGTCGGAGACGAATGGGATCGCCTTGCCGTCCTTCGGCAGGCGCCCGGTCTGCAACACGTTCAGGCCCTCGACGATAAGAATGTCCGGCCGGTCCACTTCCACCCATCGGTTCGGCGTCACGTCGTAGGTGAGATGCGAATAGACCGGCGCCCTGGCCGGATGGCGGCCGGCTTTCACGTCGGTGAGAAAGCGCAGCAGCGCCGGCAGATCGTAGCTTTCCGGGAAGCCTTTCTTCTCCATCAGGCCTTCGCGCTCAAGAATCGCGTTCGGAAAAAGAAACCCGTCGGTGGTGATGAGATCGACCTTCGGCACGTTCGGCCAGCGCGCCAGCAAGGCTTGCAGCACGCGCGCGGTGGTGGATTTTCCCACCGCCACCGAGCCGGCGACACCGATGATGAACGGCATCTTCATATCCCCGGTGCCGAGGAAGCGTTCCTGCGCGCGGAACAGCCGCTGCGTCGCCGCCACATAAAGCGAGAGCAGCCGCGACAGCGACAGATAAATTTCCTCGACTTCCTTGATGTCGAGCCGGTCGTGCAGCGAGCGCAGACGCGTGACCTCTTCCGAGGTCAGTGTCATCGGCGTGTCCTCGCGCAACGCCGCCCATTCCGCGCGCGTGAACGTGCGGTAGGGCGAGAGCGTGTCGTCGGTGCGCAGCTCCATGCTGCCGTTCCTTAAATGCGCGAAGCTTTTTCTTGGTGGCCGCTTTGCGCGCTGCGCTTTTCCAGCTCGGCCTCGACTTGCGCCAGCGTGACGCCGCGCGCTTCCAGCACGACCAGCAGATGATAGAGCAGGTCGGCGGCTTCAGCGATCAGGCGCCCCTTGTCATCCTGCAAGGCAGCTATTGCGGTTTCGATGGCCTCCTCGCCCAGTTTCTTGACGCAATGGTCGACGCCCTTGTCGATCAGCGCACGCGTATAGGAATCCTTCGCGCTCGCCTTGGCGCGCTCATGCACGCGTTTTTCCAGATCGGCCAATGTGAACTTGCTCATGCGCGGGTCCATAGCATTGTTATGCTCACGGATCGAGCCTTACAGCCAAACCCGCTTTCGCCATATAGGCCTTGGCGTCCCGCACGCTGTGCTCGCCGAAATGGAAGATCGAGGCCGCAAGCACCGCGGTGGCATGGCCGTCGCGAATGCCCTCCACCATGTGCTCGAGAGTGCCGACCCCGCCGGACGCAATCACCGGCACCGTTATGGCATCCGCAATCGCCCGGGTGAGCGGGATGTCATAGCCCTGTTTGGTGCCGTCGCGGTCCATCGAGGTGAGCAGGATTTCGCCGGCGCCGAGTGCGACGACTTCCCTGGCGTATTCGACCGCATCGATGCCGATCGGGTTGCGGCCGCCGTGCGTGAAGATTTCCCAGCGATCCTTCTCGCCCGGTTTCGACACTTTCTTGGCGTCGATCGCCACCACGATGCATTGGTCGCCGAATTTTTCCGCCGCTTCCTTGACGAAAGCGCGCCGGCTCACCGCCGCGGTATTGATCGACACCTTGTCGGCGCCACACGTCAGCAGCTTGCGAATATCATCGACGGTGCGCACGCCGCCGCCGACCGTGAGCGGCATGAAGCAAGCCTCCGCCGTGCGCGTCACCACATCGTAGATCGTGTCGCGGTTCTCATGGCTGGCCGTAATGTCGAGAAACGTCAACTCGTCAGCGCCGGCCGCGTCATAGGCGATGGCCGTCTCGACCGGATCGCCGACGTCGCGCAGATTGACGAAATTGACGCCCTTGACCACGCGGCCGTCTTTCACGTCGAGGCAGGGGATGACGCGGACTTTGAACATGGCTATGCCGCTGCTCCTGTGTCGCGAATAAGCTTGAGCGCTTCCGCCGCATCGAGCCGCCCGTCATAGAGCGCGCGGCCGGCGATGGCGCCTGCGAGTTTTTTCGCACGCGGACTGAGCAGCGCCTTGATGTCGCCGATCGAGGCCAGCCCGCCCGACGCGATCACCGGAATTGAAATGCTGTCCGCCAGCGCGATGGTGGCTTCCCAGTTGATGCCCTTCAGCATGCCGTCGCGTGACACATCTGTATAGATGATAGCGGCAACGCCGGCGTCCTCGAAGCGGCGCGCGATATCGAGCGCCGACAGTTCGGAGATTTCCGCCCAGCCCTGCACCGCCACGCGGCCATCGCGCGCGTCGAGCCCGACCGCGACCTGGCCGGGAAATTTCTTCGCCGCGTCCATGACCAGCACCGGATTGCGCACCGCCGCGGTGCCGATGATGACGCGGTCGACGCCCTTGCCGAGCCAGGCTTCCACCGTCGCCATGTCGCGCACGCCGCCGCCGAGCTGCACTGGAATGCCGATGCTTTCGAGGATGCGTTCGACCGCCGCCGCGTTCACCGGCTTGCCGGCAAACGCGCCGTCGAGATCGACGATGTGCAGATATTGAAAGCCCTGCGTCTCGAAGGCTTGCGCCTGCGCCGCCGGGTCGCGATGAAACACGGTGGCGCGCGCCATGTCGCCCTGCTCCAGTCGCACGGCGAGGCCTTCCTTCAGGTCGATGGCGGGAAACAGAATCACGGCGACCACTTTAAAAAATTCGCGATCAGCGCTAGCCCAAGCCGCTGGCTCTTCTCCGGGTGAAATTGTGTGCCGACCATGTTGTCGCGTCCAACGATCGCCGTGAGCGGCCCGCCATAATCGGCTTGCGCCACCAGATCGCCACGCTGCGTTGGTTTAAGCGCGTAGGAATGCACGAAATAAGCGTGCAAACCGTTCGCACCGGTCGCGATGCCGTCGAGCAGCGGGTGCGGCTTATTCACGTTCAGCGTGTTCCAGCCCATGTGCGGAATTTTCAAATTGGAATCGGACGGCGCGATGCGATCGACCTCGCCGGCGATCCAGCCCAGTCCCGGCGTCACCTGATATTCGCGGCCGCGCTCGGCCATCAATTGCATTCCGACGCAAATGCCGAAGAACGGCCTGCCGCGCTTGCGCACGCTTTGTTCGAGCGCATCGATCATGCCGGGAATATCGTCGAGCCCGCGCCGGCAATCGGCGAAGGCGCCGACGCCCGGCAGCACCACGCGGGAGGCAGCGGCCACCGCGGCCGGATCGCTGGTCACCACAATCGGCTGATCGTATCCGCTTTCCCGCGCGGCGCGCTCGAAGGCTTTCGCCGCCGAGTGCAAATTGCCCGAGCCGTAGTCGACAATGGCGACGCTCATCGCGGCGCCCCCGGCTCCGGGAACAGACCGATGATGTCGGACGGCTTGGGCGCCCCGCGCCGCACCGGCGTAGCATAGTTCGGCTCCGGCAGCGTGAGCGTCGCGGCCGGCGCATCCGCGCGTTTGGCCCATTCTGCGTAGAATCGCCGCTCCGCCATTTCGGATTTGTCGGCGACCACGAAGCCGAGCAATTTCCTGCGGCGGCGCGTCAGCGTCCAGCGCCAGAGCGTTGCCGCCTCGAAGCCGATCAACAGTGCAAGCATCAGATTCACGAAGAATTTCACCGTCACCGGCGCACCGATCAAAGTAAGACCGGTATTAAGCGCGACATTCACAACGAGATAGCCGAGCAGCGCCAGCCACAGCCGGTGCAGCAACAGCCAGAGCGGCGCTAAAACGAAGGCCCAGAAATAGAATCCGTCACGCACGAACACGAAGCGCTCCGGTGTGGACGCAGTTTCGCTTTTGCGCGGCGGCGGTGCGTGAACGGTGAAAGTGGGCATTTCAATTCCTGTAACGCAACGTCCTTGCTTCTTATCCCTCCCCTGAAAGGGGTGGGTCGGATCGCGTAGCGATCCGGGGTGGGTCAACCTCGACGCTGACCCCCACCCGTCGCGCTTCGCGCGCCGACCTCCCCCCCGCAAGCGGGGGAGGTATAGAAGTTAGCCGAGCGAACCCTTGGTGGACGGCACCTCGTCCTTGGCGCGCGGATCGATGGTCACCGCCGCCCGCAGCGCGCGCGCCAGGCCCTTGAAGCAGGACTCGGCAATATGGTGATCGTTGCTGCCATATAAAGTCTCGGCATGCAGCGTGATGCCGGAATTCATCGCAAACGCTTGAAACCATTCCTGCACCAGCTCGGTGTCGAACGTGCCGACCTTGTCGCGCACGAACTCCGCCTTGAACACCAGGAACGGCCGCCCGGAAATATCGATCGCCACGCGCGTCAAGGCTTCGTCCATCGGCACGTACACATCGGCATAGCGGGTGATGCCCTTCATGTCGCCGAGCGCCTGTTTCACCGCCTGGCCGAGCGCGATGCCGACATCCTCGGTCGTGTGGTGGTGGTCGATATGCAGGTCGCCCTTGGCCTTGACCGTGATGTCGATGCGCGAATGCCGCGCCAGCAAATCGAGCATGTGATCGAGGAAGCCGATGCCGGTCGCAACCTGCGCACGGCCGGCCCCGTCGAGATCGACTTCGACCACGACCTCGGTTTCCTTGGTCTTGCGCGTCACGGCGGCTTTGCGCATCGCTAATTCCTGACAAATTCCCTTGATCCGCGCGACTTTTAACAGGGGTTTCCGGGATTCGCCACCGGCGTTGCGAATGCTTTGCAAAGCTGCCGCGCCATGCCTAGATGAGCCTGATTGCAGGGGTTCAGGCGTATGTCATCCAACGAAATTCCGCCAAGTCCGGTTTGGCACGGCACCACCATCCTCACCGTCCGCAAGGGCGGCACCGTGGTCATTGGCGGCGACGGCCAGGTTTCGATCGGCCAAACCATCGTCAAATCCAATGCCAAAAAAGTACGCAGGCTGGGTAAAGGCGACGTGATCGGCGGCTTTGCCGGCGCCACCGCCGACGCATTTACCTTGTTCGAGCGGCTGGAAAGCAAGCTCGAGCAGTACCCCGGCCAACTGCTGCGCGCCTCGGTCGAGCTCGCCAAAGACTGGCGCACCGACCGCTATCTGCGCCGGCTCGAGGCCATGATGATCGTCGCCGACAGCAACGTCACGCTGGTGCTGACCGGCACCGGCGATGTGCTGGAGCCGGAAGTGGGCGTGGCCGGCATCGGTTCCGGCGGCAATTATGCGCTGGCCTCCGCGCGCGCGCTGCTCGATGGCGCGCTCGACGCCGAGCAAATCGTGCGCAAGTCGCTCGATATCGCCGCCGACATCTGCGTCTACACCAACCGCAATGTCACCATCGAATCCTTGAAATCGTAAGCGAGACCATCCGTTGACCGACTTCTCCCCGCGCGAAATCGTTTCCGAACTCGACCGCTTCATCGTCGGCCAGAACGACGCCAAGCGCGCGGTCGCCATCGCTTTGCGCAACCGCTGGCGGCGGCTGCAGCTCGACGACAAATTGCGCGAAGAAGTGCTGCCGAAAAACATCCTGATGATCGGGCCGACCGGCGTCGGCAAGACCGAAATCTCGCGCCGTCTCGCCAAGCTGGCGGGCGCGCCATTCCTCAAGGTGGAAGCCACCAAATTCACCGAAGTCGGCTATGTCGGCCGCGACGTCGAGCAGATCATCCGCGACCTGGTGGAGATTTCCATCGCACTCACCCGCGAACGCAAGCGAAAAGACGTGCAAGCGCGCGCCGAACAGGCGGCCGAGGAGCGCGTGGTTGACGCGCTGGTCGGGCCCGCTTCAAGCCCCGGCACGCGCGAAAGCTTCCGCAAGAAGCTGCGCGCCGGCGAGATCAACGACAAGGAAATCGAAATCGAAGTGCAAGGCGGCGGCGCCGGCATGCCGATGTTTGAAATTCCCGGCATGCCGGGCGCGCAGATGGGCGCCATCAATATTGGTGATATTTTCGGCAAGCTCGGCGGCGGCCGCACTAAGACGCGCAAAGTCACCGTGCTGGAATCCCACAACATCCTGGTCAACGAGGAATCCGACAAGTTATTGGACAGCGAGCAGCTCGTTCAGGAATCGATCAAGGCGGTCGAACAGAACGGCATCGTCTTCCTCGACGAGATCGACAAGATCGCCGGACGCGAAGGCCGCATGGGCGCCGATGTGTCGCGAGAAGGCGTGCAGCGCGATCTGCTGCCGCTGATCGAGGGCACCACCGTCAACACCAAACACGGTCCGGTGAAGACCGATCATATTCTGTTCATCGCGTCGGGCGCGTTCCACATCTCCAAGCCGTCCGACCTGTTGCCCGAGCTGCAAGGCCGATTGCCGATCCGCGTCGAATTGAACGCGCTCACGCGCGACGACATGCGCCGTATCCTGACCGAACCGGAAGCCTCGCTGATCAAGCAATATGTCGCGCTGCTTGCGACTGAAGGCGTCACGCTGGATTTCAGCGAAGATGCCATCGACGCCATCGCCGACATCGCGGTCGCGGTAAATTCCTCGATCGAGAATATCGGCGCGCGCCGCTTGCAGACGGTGATGGAGCGCGTGCTCGACGAAATTTCGTTTGCCGCCACCGACCGCTCCGGCGAGACGGTCAAGATCGACGCTGCTTACGTCGAAAAACATATCGGCGATCTTGCCAAGAACACGGATCTGAGCCGGTTTATCTTGTAGCCGGCCTCGGATAGGATCGTCGAATTATTCATCCGCGCATCCCATGAAATCCCTCAGCGATCCAACATCGCCTGCACGAATGCCCGACGGCCTCGCGCCGGCGTTTCGCCAGAAGCCTTGGGCCATCATGCTCGCGGTGAATGCCGCGCTGATGGCGGCATTGGTGATCTACAAATACAATACCGATTATCCGGTCATTCAATATTCGTATCTGCTGGCGACCTACCATTTCGGATTCATGAAGCGCGCACTACTCGGGACCATCCTCGCGCTGTTCGACGACAAAATGCGGATAGCCAGCGTTTTCATCATCGCGCTATCGGTATGGCTGGTGACGATGGTGCTGTTCGTTGCGCTGTTCAAGCGAACCTTCGGATTAGCCGGTGACCGCCTCGCCCTTTTCATCTTCACTTTCGGCTCGCCGTTCTTCTTCAAGAATTTCTTTCACACATTCGGATTCTTCGACATCTATGGCTGCCTGTTCGCCATCGTGGTGCTGTTAATCCCGGTCAACCGGCTCTTCCCGCTGATCGTGAGCGCCGGCTGCACCGCGCTCGTGCTCATCCATCACCTGCACTTTCTGCTCTATCTGCCGACCATCGCCGTCATCGCGACGATCCGCTTTCATTTCCTGCGGCCGCTGTCGCGCATCGATCTCGTCTATAGCGTGCTGGCAGCGGTGCCGCCCTGCGCCGCAATGCTGGCCTCAGCCGCCTTCGGCAATGCGTCGGTGCCGCCCGATGAGTTGTTGAATTACATGCGGGCGCGCGCGCTCGATCCGCTGACCTTCGTCAACATCACAATTTGGTACACCTCGCCCGCCGGGGAATTGGCAAAGACGATCGCGTCGCTGCCAAAGAACCTGCCGCGCCTGCCGGTGTTTGCCGCGCTGTTCGCGCTGCATTGGCCGTTGATCCGCTTCATTGGCTCGCTCTATGCGGGGATCGGCGCGCCCGCGCACCGCATGGCGATCGGGCTTGGCTTGGCCGGCATCGCGGCCGGTTACATCGTGATCTTCATCTTTGTCTATGATTATGCCCGGTGGTTCTCGAGCGCGGCTGTCTGCATGATCTTGTTGATGCATGCCATGGCGCAATTGCAGGCGCGTGCCGGCGCCCCCGCGCCTTCCTTCGCGCGTAGCGCAAGCGCAAGGCGGGACCTGGCGCTCGGCTGGGCCGTGACAGCGATCCCGCGCGTCGGTTTGCAAATTCCATTTTGATCTGCCGCCGGCCGGCGCGTCAGCGGCTTTTCGCTCTGCGCACGCGCACATAAAGCGCGCCTTCGCCGCCATGGGCGGCATGCGCGTCTTCAAAGCCGATGACGAGATCGCGGAATTCCGGCAGCCCGAGCCATTGCGGCACCTGGCGGCGCAGCACACCGATCTCGCCGCCCCGCCCTTTGCCGGTAATCACCAGCACCAGACGCGCGTCGCGCGCATTGGCACTGCGCAAAAACCGCAACAGCGCGCCATGCGCCTCGCTTTGCGTGAAGCCGTGCAGATCGAGGCGGGCGTCGATTTTCTCCTTGCCGCGCGCAACGCGTTGCTTCATGCGGCGGCCAAGGGCTGTTGGTTGCGGCGCCGACTTTGAAGCTTTTGCGGCAACCTCGGTACGCCCCCTCTCCCCTTTGGGGAGAGGGCCGGGGTGAGAGGGTTTAGGACTCTCGTTAGGTTTTAACCCCTCACCCGACGCGCTTCGCGCGTCGACCTCTCCCAATGGGAGAGGTGACGAGCCGCGCAGCGGCTTGATCGCCTTGGTCACGGTCGTCCACAGCACGCGCTCTTCGTAACTAAGACCGCGGCGCCGTTTACCGTCACGGCTCATGGGTCAGGTCTCAAGGACGGGCGTCGGCGACGATGTCTTTCGGCCGCGGCTTCGGAATCGGAATGTCGATACTGCCCTTCACCGCCACGCTGCGCGGCACCAGCATGACGAATTTCCCGTTCTGCTTGATGCGGCCGGCCACACGGCCAATCTCCTCGCCGGAGCCAAAATAGATATCGGCGCGCGCCGGCCCGATAATGGCCGAGCCGGTATCCTGCGCCACCAGCAGGCGGCGGAATTTGGTGTCCGGCGTCTCACTCATGATCGGCAAATCGGCATCGATCCAGATCGGCGTGCCGTAGACGTGGATTTTCTTGTCGACCGCCAGCGAGCGTCCGGCGGTGAGCGGGATGCCTTGCGCGCCAATGCATTCATCGTGTTCGGCAAGGCCGGTTTCGCGGAAGAATACAAAGGAGCGATTCTTGCGGCGCAGCTCCTTGCCCTCGTTCGGATTGGCTTGCATCCAATCGCGAATGCGGTCCATCGACATATCTTCTTTCGAGATGATGCCGCGATCGATCAGGAATTTGCCGACCGGCGTGTAAGGCTGGCCGTTGCTGGCGATATAATTGAGCCGCAGCAGGCTGCCGTTATCGAGTTTCACCCGGGTAGAGCCCTGGATCTGCGCGAAGAACAGGTCGATCGGATTTCTCACCCAGCAGATTTCCAGATTCTTTCCCGCCAGCGCGCCGTCTTCGATCTTGGTGCGGTCGAGATCGGCAAATACCTTGCTTTTCTTGTTCTTCACCGTGCTCGCCGGCGCGGTATAGATCGGCACATTAAATTCGTCGCTCGGATGACGCGAGCCGATCACCTCGGTCTCATAGTAGCCGGTGTAAAAACCCTCGGTCTGGCCGGGCGGCGCAAGCCGCACCGGGTTGAAATTGTCCTCAAAGAAAATGCGCGCCTGCTCGCGGTCGAGCTTGCCCGCGGCGATCGCGCGTTCGCACACCTTGAACAGCGCGCCATAGACCGGCCGCGCCGCCCGCATGGCTTTGGTGCCGTTGAGGATGGCGCTGCAGCTTTTCAGATATGCGCCGAAGGCGGCGGTGTGGTCGTCGTCTTTCCAGCCTTCGAGGGACGCGAAATTGAGGTTTTCGACCTGTGCGTTGCGGAGCTTCATGCTCTCCTTCGCCGGTGCCGATGCGCTGAGCGCCGCCATCAGACCGAGGCCAAGCGCCACAAAAATTATCGTCATTCCGGGTTCGCGCTGACGCTCGCCCCGGAATGACAAAATGGGAGACCGTGAATGCGGCGGCGCCATCCGCTTATTGCCCGGCTTCGGTGGCGACCAATTTCCAGTTCGGATCGCGCGACGATGCATCCCGGGCGAAGGTCCACACGTCGGTGACGTCGGTGACCTTCTCGGCATTGCCGTCGATGACGTTGCCGCTCTTGTCGCGCGTCACCGACACCAGCTTGGATTGGAAGCGCACGGTCACCTGCGCATTGCGGGCGCGCACTTCGGCGGCGGCGATTTCGGCATTGTCGATCGACACAAAGCGGCTCTCCACCGTGTCGCCGCGTTTTTCGCGCTCGGTTATGGCGGCCTCGAGGCCGTCATAGACTTCGCGCGACAGCAGATTCTTCAGCGTGCGGCGGTCGCCTTCGGCATAGGCGTTGACGATCATCTCGTAAGCCGCGCGCGCGCCGGTCAGAAAATGCTTGGCGTCAAAATCGGGAGCGGCGGCGGCGATCGCATCGAGGCCGCTGGCGACGGCGGAGCCGGGCTCGGCCACGTCTTTCCAGCGCTCGACCGGCTCGGCGGGCGCGGCCGGCTTCTGTGCAACAGCTTCCGGCGTGCGATTGGGCAGCGCGACGACTTTCTCGGCCGCTGGCCGCGCCGGTTCGCGCGCGGCATAGGGATCGTAAGGCGGGCGTTCCCGCCCGGTGCGCTGACCCAGCACGCTGCGCAATCGCAGGAAGATGAACGCCGCGAGCGCCAGGAATATGATGGTGTAGATGTCGAACACGTCTCGCATGCTTTCGGCTACCATAACGGCAGATCAGCGTTCGGCCCCTACACGGCGTAGCGGCCGGTTCCACCAGGACTATGTATGCTGGCGGCCGCGCCGTTCCATAGGCCTCGCACCAGCATCCCGGCTCAATCGTGCCTCACGGATAAAGCTTAGACGATCAGGACGCGGACGCCAACATAAGCCGACAAGAGACAGGCCGATGAATGTGGCAAAATGGCTGCTATTGGCAATTGTGGCGCTGCCACTGGTGGAACTGGCGGTATTCATCGCGGTGGCGGCCACCATCGGCTTTGTGTGGGCCTTGAGCCTGCTGCTGGCGACCTCGCTCGCCGGCGGTCTGGTGCTGCGCCATGCCGGCGGCAGTCATATCGCCCGTGCCCGTGTCGCACTCAACGAAGGCAGCATGAGCTCGCTGCAGGCCGACGGCCACGGGGCCCTCACCCTTTTGGCCGGGATTCTCCTGTTAATTCCAGGCTTTATAACCGATGTCGCGGGGCTTTTGCTACTCATCGCGCCGCTGCGCCGGGGGCTCGGTGCGCTGCTTTTCCGCGGGCCGCCGCAACCGCGCGGCGACGGCGTGGTGGACCTGCCGCCCGAGCAATGGCGCCGCGTGCCCGGGCCCGTGCTGCCCGACCAACGCGAAGACGACCGTAACCGCTAAAAAACCGCGTCCTTGTTCCACTTAGGACGCCATGTTAGCCAACCGCCGAAAAGGAGAATTCATGTCGATGACCAATGGCGGCCCGTCCGAGGAGCTGCAGCCGCAACTCAATGTGGTGGTGCAATACATCAAGGATTTCTCGTTCGAGAATCCGAATTCGCCGCAGTCCTTGGCCCCCGGCCAGGAGCCGCCGCAGATTGGCATCCAGATCAACGTCGCCGCCGCGCCGATGACCGACACCGACATCGAGGTGATGCTCAAACTCGAAGGCAAGGCGGAGCTTAAAGGCAGCTTGATGTTCCACTTCGAGCTGACATTCGCCGGCGTGTTCCGCATCCGTAACGTGCCGCCGGAAAGCCTGAATGCAGTCGTGCTGATTGAATGCCCGCGCCTGTTGTTTCCGTTCGCGCGCGAGATCATTGCTAATGCCGTGCGCAATGGCGGCTTCCCGCCGCTGCTGCTCGATCCGGTGGATTTCGTCGGGCTGTACCGCCAGAAATTGGCGCAAGCGCAGGCCGAAGCGCCGCCCGCGCAAAGCTAACCCCTTCCTACAAATAATCCCGCCATACGGCATTCTCGCCCAGCGTCGCCACGAATTTACGGTGCGCCGCGCGATCGGCATTGCAGATGCGCGGCTCCAGCGCCACGCTGCGTTCGCGCCGCATCACGACGCCGTCGTTTCCCTTGGCGCGGCGCTCGACGCTTTCGGCGAGACCAAGCTGCGCCTGACGCGCGCCAATCAGCTCCAGATAGACCTCGGCCAGGATCTCGGCATCGAGCAGCGCGCCATGCTTGGTACGGCGCGAATTGTCGATTGCGTAGCGCGCGCAGAGATCGTCGAGCCGGTTGGGTCCGGCCGGATGCTTGCGGCGCGCCAGCAGAAGCGTGTCGACCAGCCGCTCGCGCGCGATCAGCGCGCGCGCGATCCGCTTGAGCTCGGCATTGAGAAAGCCGTGGTCGAAGCCGGCATTGTGGATCACCAGCGGCGCGTCGCCGATGAAGGCAAGAAAGTCATCGGCGATGTCGGAAAAACGCGGCTTATCTTTCAAGAAATCCGTCGCCAGCCCGTGAATGGCGAAGGCTTCCGCCGGCATGTCGCGTTCCGGATTGAGATAGCTGTGAAACACCGCGCCGGTCGGAATCCGGTTGAGCAGCTCGATGCAGCCGAGCTCGACCAGGCGGTGGCCCTGGCCGGGATCGAGGCCGGTGGTTTCGGTGTCGAGGACGATTTCGCGCATGTGCCGCTATTTCTTTCGATTCGGCATTGTAGCAATGCGGGCGAGAATTTCACGCACCTGGGCGCGAGCAGCGTCGAATCCTTTCGACGTATCCACCACAAAATCGGCGCGCCGGCGCTTTTCTGCGTCCGGCATCTGCTTGGCCATGATGGCGGCAAGCTTGCCATCGGTCATGCCGGAACGCTCGAAGGCGCGCGCGCGCTGCATATCGGCGGGCGCCGATACCACGGCCACCGCGTCGCAGCGAGCTTCCCCGCCGGTCTCGAACAGCAGCGGAATATCGAGCACCGCCACCTTGGCGCCGCCGCGCTCGGCCTCCGCCAGGAACTTATCGCGCGCCCGAGCCACCAATGGATGCACGATTTGCTCGAGCTTTTTGATGGCGGCCGGGTCGCCGAGCACGCGCGACAGCTTTTCACGGTTCACCCTGCCGTTCGCGGTGCTGCCTGGAAACGCGGCCTCGATCTCGCCCGTCGCCTCGCCTTCATAGAGCCGGTGCACGACGGCATCGGCATCCTGCACGGGCACGCCTTCCGCGGCGAACATTTTCGCCGTGGTGGATTTTCCCATGCCGATCGAGCCGGTCAGGCCAAGCACAAACATTTTTTCAACCATCGACGAACTTGTTCTGCCGCAAAAACGCCAGCAGCGGCAACAGCGGCAGGCCGAGAATGGTGAAATAGTCGCCCTCGACCCGCTCGAACAGATGAATGCCGACGCCTTCGAGCTGATAGCCGCCGACGCTGCTCAGCGCGGCATCCCCCGCCATGTCGAGATAATCGTCGACGAAACGGTCGGAGACATCGCGCATGGTCAGCCGCGCGGTGTCGGCATAGGAAAACAGCTCGACGCCGTCGCGCACCAGCGCGAGCGCCGAATGCAGCGCATGGGTTTTGCCGCGAAGCGTGCGCAACTGCTCAATCGCCGCGGCGCGGTTCGCCGGTTTGCTGAAGCGCTCAGCCCCCAGCGCCAGTGTCTGATCGGCGCCGAGCACCACACGGCCGGGCTGCGAGGCCGCCACGGCATCGGCCTTGGCGCGCGCCAGAAGGCTCGCCGCGGCGGCGGCATCGGACGCGCCTGCTTTGGCTTCAACCGCGCGCTCGTCGATCTGCGCCGGCCTGGTCTCGAAGCGCAGACCCGCGGCGCCAAGAATCTTACCGCGCACGTCGCTTTTCGAGGCGAGCACCAGCGGCTGACGGGCGAGCCAGAGCGGCATGGCTATTTCCCCGGCGCGCGGCGGCGCTCGGTCAACAGCTTCATGACGCCGGCGGCGGTTTCCTCGATCGAGCGCCGCGTCACGTCGATGCTCGGCCAGTTATGTTTGGCGCAAAGCCTCCGCGAATAAGCCACCTCCTCGGCGACCGCGGTCTTGTCGATATATTGATCGTCGTCGCGATGGGCATTGAGGCCGAGCAGCCGGTTCTCGCGGATTTGCACGATGCGCTCGGGGCTCGCATAAAGCCCGATCACCAGCGGCCGCGTCAGCGCCTCGACTTGCGGCGCCAGCGGCACGCCCGGCACCAGCGGCACGTTGCCCGTTTTGACGCCGCGATTGGCGAGATAGATCGAAGTCGGCGTTTTCGATGTGCGCGAGACGCCGATCAGCACCACATCGGCCTCCTCCAGCCCTTCGATATGCTGGCCGTCGTCATGAAACATCGTGTAGTTGAGCGCGTCGATGCGCTGGAAATATTCCGCATTGAGCACGTGCTGGGCGCCGACGCGGTGGATGGTCTCGGCGCCGAGATAAGACTGAAACAGCCGCAGCACCGGACCCAGCACCGACATGCAGGGCAGGCCGAGCTCGCGGCATTTATCTTCCAACAGTTGAATCAGGTCTTCTTCAAGCAAGGTATAAAGCACGAGGCCGGGCGCCTCGGTAATTTCGGCCAGCGCGTGATCGAGTTGCTTCTTCGAGCGCACCATCGGGTAGAGATGCTCGACCGGAGACACATTGGCGTATTGCGCCGCAGCAGCACGCGCGACCATAATCAGGGTCTCGCCGGTGGCGTCGGAAACCAGATGGAGATGAAAATAACCGGTGTTCGACATCTGTATAGCTGCAGGATGGATTGTGGATACAAGGGAGCAGGCCACGGCTTTAACCGCCACGCAAGCTAACACGGAGAGCGAGTGCAATTTCCGTCCACATGGCTGGCCCGCGGGACAATCTTACGGGCGTCTATCAGGTCTTGATGTGGGGATGTGGACAGCGCTCTGGGGACAGTAGGGGATAACGCTATAAAAGCCCCATAAAACTACGCTTTCCGCGGTGAACGATTAGATGCTGGTTTAAGCCCACATCTGAATCCGGGATTGCCATCCAGTGGACAGAAACACGATCGCAAGTCATGAGTCCAATCAACGACCTAATAAACACTACAAAGAATCTAATTAGAGTTTTTAGAAAAGAAGTCCGGAAAGCTGAGAGCATGGGGATAAAACCACTACTTCGTGTGCTTGCACGAGAACGGGAAGCTGTGCCGCCGGTCTGGATGATGCGGCAGGCCGGGCGGTATTTACCGGAATATCGTGCGGTGCGGGAGAAAGCAGGCGGCTTTCTCGATCTCTGTTTTAATCCGAAACTTGCAGCCGAGGTGACGCTGCAACCCGTGTGTCGGTTCGGTTTCGATGCCGCTATTTTATTTTCCGACATTTTAATTGTGCCGCTAGCACTTGGTCGAAAGGTTGAATTTTTGGCTGGCGAGGGGCCCAAACTCGAACCGCTCACCGATGCCGCGGCGCTGGCGAGTTTGCGCGAGACCATCGATGGAAAAATCCTGGCGCCTGTTTATGAGACGGTGGCCCGTGTCAAATCCGCGCTCGATAGCAAGACGGCATTGATCGGATTTTGCGGCGCGCCCTGGACGGTGGCGACCTATATGGTGGCCGGCGAGGCGACGCCCGACCAGGCGCCGGCGCGACTGTTTGCGCTGCGCGATCCGGAAAATTTTTCAACGTTGATCGACCTGTTGGTGCAAGGCTCGATCGAATATCTGGCCGGCCAGCTCAAGGCCGGCGCCGAAGTGGTGCAGATCTTCGACACCTGGGCGGGCGTGCTGTCGCCGGAACAATTCGATCGCTGGTGCATTCAGCCGACCGAGAAAATCGTGGCCGGCGTGCGGCGTCAGGTGCCAGGCGCAAAAATTATCGGCTTTCCACGTGGGGCCGGCGCTATGGCGCTACCCTATGCGATCGCGACTGGCGTCGATGGGATCGGGCTCGACTGGACATTTCTGCGCAGCCTCGCGCATGACATTCTTCAGCCGCGCGTTACGGTGCAAGGCAATGTCGATCCGCTCGCCTTGCTCGCCGGTGGCGCCGCGCTCGACCGCGAAGTCGATGATGTGATGGCGGCGCTGTCGAACGGCCCGCTCATTTTCAATCTCGGCCATGGTATTCTTCCCGACACGCCAATCGCGCATGTTGAGCGGATGCTGAAAAGAGTGCGGGGTTGATCAGATTGCCGCCGAACGTATCCTGAGTCATGGTTCGAGACGCGCAGCGTTGCTGCGCTCCTAACCATGAGGCCTCATCCTGAGGAGCGGGCCGAAGGACCGCGTCTCGAAGGATCGCCCCACGACGGGACTACACCATGTACCTCTGGCTGAAAGCCTTACACATCATCGCGGTCATTGCATGGATGGCCGGCCTGCTCTATCTGCCGCGGCTGTTCGTCTATCACGCAGCGGCAAAACCCGGCTCCGACGCCTCGGAGACCTTCAAGGCGATGGAACGCCGGCTGCTCAACTTCATCATGAACCCGGCGATGGCGCTGACCTGGATCTTCGGCATCGTCCTGGTGTTGCAGGGCCAGTGGATCGGCGCCACCTGGTTTCACATCAAGTTCGCGCTGGTCATAGCCTTGTCGGCCGCCCACGTCTTGTTGAGCCATTGGGTGGTCGAATTCAGCTTCGACCGCAACCGGCACACTCAGAAATTCTATCGTATCGTCAACGAGATACCGACGGTCTTGATGATCGCGATTGTGCTGCTGGCGGTGCTCAAACCCTTCTAAAATAAGCATTAATTCGTGCACAGCGGCGCGCCGCCCTTGCGCAAATCGCATGTTCCGCATATGTTTGTCTTTCCCACCGAACGCAGGCGGATGCAGTCGCGTTCCGGCTCCCGAGATTAAGGGCCGGCGACAACATCGGGTCCCGGGCGTTTTTCCAAAAACTCCCTCGCCACCCCAGACCTGCGATCTCTCTCCCTTAAGTCACTCGGTTTTGAGTCTTTTTATTTTTTGGACTCCACCGGTTACTCTCCCAAGGACGTAAACCCCCCATGCGGGAAATGAAACTCCAAGACCTCAAGGCCAAGACTCCGGCCGAACTCACCGCCTTTGCTGAAGAACACCAGGTCGAAAACGCCAGCACCCTGCGCAAGCAGGAGCTGATGTTCGCCATCCTCAAACAGCTCGCAACCGCCGAGATCGACATTATCGGCGAAGGCGTGGTCGAAGTTCTCTCCGACGGCTTCGGCTTTTTGCGCTCGCCGGAATCGAATTATCTCTCCGGCCCCGACGACATCTATGTCTCGCCCTCGCAAATCCGCCGCTTCGGCCTGCGCACCGGCGACACCGTCGAAGGCCATATCCGTAGCCCGAAAGAAGGCGAACGCTACTTCGCGCTGCTCAAGGTAAACACTATTAATTTCGAGGACCCCGAGAAGGCGCGCCACAAAATAAATTTCGACAACCTGACGCCGCTTTATCCGGATGAACGTTTGAAGATGGAGCACGAAGATCCGACCAAGAAGGATCTCTCGGCCCGCGTCATCGACATCGTTTCGCCGATCGGCAAGGGCCAGCGCGCGCTCATCGTTTCGCCGCCGCGCACCGGCAAAACCGTGCTACTGCAGAACATCGCGCACGCCATCACCGCCAATCACCCGGAATGCTATTTGATCGTTCTGCTGATCGACGAGCGGCCGGAGGAAGTCACCGACATGCAGCGCTCGGTCAAGGGCGAGGTGATCTCCTCGACCTTCGACGAGCCGGCCTCGCGCCATGTGCAGGTCGCCGAAATGGTGATCGAGAAAGCCAAGCGCCTGGTCGAACATTCGCGCGACGTGGTGATCCTGCTCGATTCGATCACGCGGCTCGGGCGCGCCTACAACACCGTGGTGCCGTCGTCCGGCAAGGTGCTGACCGGCGGCGTCGATGCCAACGCGCTGCAACGGCCGAAACGCTTCTTTGGCGCCGCGCGCAACATCGAGGAAGGCGGCTCGCTCACCATCATCGCCACCGCGCTGATCGATACCGGCAGCCGCATGGACGAAGTGATTTTCGAAGAGTTCAAGGGCACCGGCAATTCCGAGCTCATCCTCGACCGCAAGGTTGCCGACAAGCGCACCTTCCCGGCCATCGACATCACGCGCTCCGGCACCCGCAAGGAAGAATTGCTGGTGGATCCGGCCGTGCTCAAGAAGATGTATGTGCTGCGCCGAATCTTGAACCCGATGGGCACCATGGACGCCATCGACTTTCTACTCGACAAGCTGCGCAACACCAAGAACAACGACGAGTTCTTCGAGAGTATGAATACCTGAGCCGGGGAAACACCGGGCTCGAAATGCAAACGGCCGGGTTCGTCCCGGCCGTTTCCATGAGTACCAACAAACTCAGTGGTGCAGTAAGCGCCATATTTCCAGGAAGAAAATCGCCACACCGGTGAGTGCCGCGAAAATCACGACCAGCTTGATGAACCAGTTGCGCTCGACGCTGCCGATTGCCGATTCCAGACGCTGCCAGAGTGTGGCGGTGCCCGGCAGCGCGCCACGCGTCGGCTTGCCGCCGAGAAAAACCGCCACCGCATTGTGGAATTCGCGATGTGCCGGCTCATTCGGCAAGAACATGTGATTGCGGCCCTCCAGCGGCACGAATTTAGCCCCCGGAATTCCGGCGGCGATTTCCTGACCGAGCGCGAACGGCACGCGCACGTCGCCGCGCACATGCAGCACCAGCGTCGGCGCCTTCACCTTTGACAGCAGATCGGCGACATTGACATTGGCGAGCTCGACCAGAGTGCGCTCGGCCATGGCCGGCGCGGCGCTGACGCGTTCCAGCTCGTTGAGCGAATGCTGCTGTTCGGCATTGCCGTCCGGGATAAACTGCGAGGTGAAAAATTGCCGGTGACTTTCTTCCTCGCTGCCCCAGCCTTCGCGCACCAAAGCGCGCGAAAGGCCCAGGGCCTGCTGCTGTTTTTCCAAGCCGCCGTCGCGTTGCAACAGACCGCGGGCATAGCCGCCATAGATGATCAGATGCGACACCCGCTCCGGATGGCGCGCGGCATAGGCGATGGCGACCGAGGCCCCTTGTGAGATGCCAACCAGAATAAATCGATCGTAGCCGGTGGCGTTGGCCACGGTTTCCAAATCGGACACCCAGCGTTCAAAGGATATGTCGTCGACATCTCGTTGCGACAGGCCGTTGCCGCGTCCGTCATAACGCAGCAACCGATGCCCCTTCGAAAGCCCAAGCACCAAGTGACTCAACACCGGGCTTTTCAGATCGTGTTCAAGGTGGGAGAACCAATGCAATGCGCGCACGATCGGCGGACCTTTGCCGAGGGTGGCATAGGCCAGACGAACGCCGTCCGGCGACGTGCAATATTGAATTTCCTGCGGCATGGCCCCGCGCGCAAACGTTATAGTCGCATCGCCGCGACTGCGCTGGCAAGTTGAATCGGTGCCGCAACCGGCAACGAGCATCGCTCTCCCACGCAGACGAAAGCGGCGCCTTGGGGCGCCGCTGTGATTTTGTCGCGCGCCGGATGCGAAATGGGCAGCGCAGCAGGCGTGGGCGCGCGCAGCACGATGCGGCCAATGAACGGCAGCTTGAGCGCCGCTTGCAACAGCGCATCGGAATTCGAGCCGGTCACCACGATCTCGGCGCCGCGCAGGCGCAGGTCGAGCGCATTGAGCAGCGCCACATGGCCGAACAGATTGCGCTCGGCCGCCGACAGAATGCCGTCGAACAACCGGTCGGCTCGCGCACGCCATTTGTCGTCGCCGGCCAGCACGGCCAGTCGCACCAGATTTTGCGCCGCCACCGCGTTGGGATTGGGCGTTGCATCATCGGACGTGGAATGCGGCCGCAACAAGAGATCAGTGGCGTCGTCGGCGCTCCAGTAATAGCCGCCGGTGTCGGGATCGGCGTAATGCGCATCCATCGCGTGCTGCCAGAGTAGCGCCTGCTCGAGCAGCGCGCGGTCGCCAGTCGCCTCATGCAGCGCGAGCGCCGCGCGGATCATGGCGGCGAAGTCCGACGCCAGCCCCGGAAACAGCAGTTTGCCGCTGCGCCAGGAATGTCCCAGCCGGTCGCCCTTGGTCATCGTTTTGGTGATGAAATCGAAGGCGCGCCGCGCCATCGCGATCCACGACGGCTCGCCGAAGATAATGCCGGCGTTGACCAGCGCCGCGATGGTCAGCCCGTTCCAGTCGGCCAGCACCTTGTCGTCGAGCCCCGGCCGCACGCGGCTGGCGCGCGCCTCCAGCAGAATGGCGCGCAAGCTCGCCAGCCGCGCCTCGTCGGCCTCGCTGCGTGCAATGCCCGCGAGCCGGTTGAGAATATTGTGGCCCTCAAAATTTCCCCCGTCGCTCACATCGTAATGGCGCGCAAAGAATTCACCGGCCTCCGGCCCGATCAGCTCGACGATCTCGTTTTTCGACCAGACATAGAACTTGCCCTCCTCGTCCTCGCTATCGGCATCGAGCGAAGCGGCAAACGCGCCCTCGCCCGTGGTCATCTCGCGGCTCAGCCACGCGATCGTCTCAGCAGCGCGCGTCCGGAACAGCGGCGTGCCACTGCGCTGAAACGCCAGCACCAGCAATTCCAAAAGTTGCGCATTGTCGTACAGCATCTTTTCGAAATGCGGCACCAGCCAGCGCTCGTCGACCGAATAGCGCGAGAAGCCGCCGCCGAGATGATCGTAGATGCCGCCCTCGCTCATGCGCTCCAATGAATGCGCGACGGTGTCGAAGAACTTTGCGTCGCCCGTTCTGATTCCCGCGCGCCAGAGCATTTCGAGAATGCCCGGCTGCGGAAATTTCGGCGCGCCGCGCAAGCCGCCGTGAACCTTGTCGAACATATTGCCGAGCTGTGCCGCCGCAGCATCGAGCTCCTTCAGCCCGATGGTCGCCTTGCCCTTGGGCCGCGCCTTGTCGGCCAGCCGCGCCAAAAGCGCTGCGCGGTTCTGCTCGATCTTGCCGGGCTCCTCGCGGAACATGCGCGACACTTCGCGCAGAATATCGGTGAAGGCCGGCCTGCCGTAGCGTGTGTCTTTGGGAAAATATGTGCCGCCCCATACCGGCTCGGCCTCGGGCGTCAGAAACATGGTGAGCGGCCAGCCGCCCTGCTCGCCCAATGCATGCAGCGCGCTCATGTAGATCTGGTCGATGTCGGGGCGTTCCTCGCGATCGACTTTGATGTTGACGAACAGCTCGTTCATCACCTGCGCGGTCGCCTCGTCCTCGAAACTTTCATGCGCCATAACATGGCACCAGTGGCAGGCGGCATAGCCGACCGACAGCATGATCGGCCGGTTTGAACGCTTGGCCTCGGCCAAGGCGTCCGGCCCCCACTGCCACCAGTCCACCGGATTGTGCTTGTGCTGCAGCAGATAGGGCGAGGTCGCGGATGCGAGGCGGTTGGTGTGGGTGGTGTTTTGAGGTGCGGACATTGCCGCAACCTAACGCGGAATCATCTTGCCGTCATTCCGGGTTCGGCTTCGCGTGCCCCGGAATGACTGCGGAGAGTTGGAAATCGGTGTTCCCCCGAAGCGGCGCAGCACGTAGCGAAGCGGAGTGGTGCGACGCTGATCTGGGGTCCAGCTTCTTGCTCAAGCTGGGTCTCGGGTCTGCAGCGCACCGTTCGCCATAGCGCGTCGAAGATGCGCGTAAACGCGCTTATTGCTCACGCTGCGCTGCGCCCGGGACACGATAGTCGAACAGCCAAAGCCGCGTGCTAGAATGGCGGTCTCACTTAAGAGGAACACTCATGATCAAACGCATGCGGGTGAGCCGTTTTCGACTTATCTGGAGCGCTATAGAAAAGGCGGCGTGGCGCACCCGGTCACCATTGCCAACGGCTTCGTCTATCTGTCGGGCCTGCCGCCGTTCGATCCGGAAACCGGCGAGATCAAGCAGGTCGCCTTCGAGCGGCAATGCGAGCTTATATTGGGCCAGCTCAAGCATTGCCTGGAGGCCGCCGGCTCGTCGCTCTCGCAGGTGATCAAGTGCAATGTCTATTGCGTGCCGGGACCAGCGCACTTCGCAACCTTCAACGCCGCCTATGACCGCTATTTCCCGAAAGACGCGCCGTCGCGGATTTTCATGTTCATCCACTCGTGGCCGGGACTGTTCGACATCGAGATGGATTGCGTGTAGGCGCTCTGACTTGTCATCGGCATATATACCCCCGCAATGCCCCCCACCCGCCCCACGATCTTCGCCCTCAGTTCCGGCCGCCCGCCAGCGGCCATTGCCGTCATCCGCATTTCCGGCCCGCGCGCGGGCGCGGCGTTGCAGGCTCTCACCGGCAAAAGTCCCGAGCCGCGCCAGGCTGCGCTGGCCCGCATTCGCGACCCGCTAACAAACGAGATCATCGACGAGGCGCTCATCCTGTGGTTTCCCGCGCCGCACAGCGAGACCGGCGAGGACACAGCCGAGCTGCAGCTGCACGGCGGCCGCGCGGTGATTGGCGCGGTGCTAACGGCGCTCGGGCGCATCGAGGGCCTGCGTCCGGCCGAGGCCGGCGAGTTCACCCGCCGCGCCTTCGAGAATGGCAAGCTCGATCTGACCGCGGTCGAAGGCCTCGCCGACCTGGTGGCTGCTGAGACGCAAGGCCAGCGCCGGCAGGCGTTCCGCCAGATGAAGGGCTTGCTTGGGGGCCGCGCGGAGACCTGGCGACAAAGGCTGATCCAGGCGCTGGCGCTGGTCGAAGCGAGGATCGATTTTTCCGACGAGGGCGACGTGCCGGAAAATCTAGTTCAGCCGGCGCTGACAATCGCGCGCGAACTGGCGGACGAGATCGCGGCCGCGCTGGCCGATGGCGGCCGTGGCGAGCGGCTGCGCGAAGGCCTGGTGGTGGCGATTGCAGGCCCGCCCAATGCCGGCAAGTCGACGCTGCTCAACCGGATCGCCAAGCGTGAGGCGGCGATTGTCTCGCCCTATGCCGGGACCACCCGCGACGTGATCGAGGTGCATCTCGATCTCGGCGGCCTGCCGGTGACTCTGCTCGATACCGCCGGCATTCGCGAAACGGACGACCCGGTCGAGCTGGAAGGCGTGCGCCGCGCACGTGAGCGAGCGGACGGCGCCGACCTCGTGCTGTGGGTGGTGGATGCGGGCGAGGCCAGCGGCCCCGGACTGCCGGATCGCACTGTGCTGGTGGAGCAAAGCCTGTCGGCACCGGCGACCTGGCTAATCCGTAACAAAATTGATCTGATTCAACAGGTTAGATCAAAGAATGAACATCAAAAGCATAATATCAATAAGAGTGAATTACCTTTACGATCTAATAAACCCTTGAGAAGCTTGGTTAATGCTCCGTTAAGCAATAAAAATGAATCTATATCCTATAATAATGACTTGGAGTTCAATTTATCGGCCACAACAGGTGAGGGATTTGACCTGCTGTTGGATCGGTTGGCCCGTCACGCCGAGGCTTTCCTGGCCGGTGCCGAATCCTCGCTGGTCACCCGCGTGCGTCATCGCTACGCGCTCGAGGAGGTCCTGGCGGCCCTGCGCCGGGCGCTGGCGCGCGAAGTAGCGGGGCATGAGGATTTGCTGGCAGAGGAGCTGCGTATCGCCGCTCGCGCGCTCGGGCGGCTGACCGGCCGTGTGGATGTCGAGGATATCCTGGACGTGATCTTCCGTGACTTCTGCATTGGCAAGTAGCCAGTTTTTGGGCAAATAGCTGGCCGAATGGCGTCAAAGAGGTCGGACCAAGTGTTCTGCCACGAAGCGCACCCAGAAGAGTAATTTGGCTCGGCCACGAGCAGCGGATATTCTGCCCCGAGGATGCGCAGTTCGAGCCTAAGAACAAGCAGATCAACAGTAATTTGATACCTATTTGACAGTGTTTCACGTGAAACATTCCGCAAAAACGGGATGTTTTTGACCCGCCAGCGGCCCTCCGCTACAAGGCGCAAATGCGCACGCATTTCGATGTCGTCGTGATTGGCGGCGGTCATGCCGGCTGTGAGGCCGCGGCCGCTAGCGCCCGTATGGGCGCGCGGACGGCCCTGGTGACCCATCGCTTCGCGACCATTGGCGCCATGTCCTGCAATCCGGCCATCGGTGGGCTCGGAAAGGGCCATCTGGTGCGGGAAATCGATGCCCTGGACGGCCTCATGGGCCATGTCACCGACAAAGGCGGCATTCAATTCCGCGTTCTCAATCGTCGCAAAGGGCCTGCTGTTAGGGGTCCGCGCGCCCAGGCCGACCGCAAGCTCTATGCGGCCGCGATGCAGGAAGCGATCCGAGCTACGCCCAACCTTGAGGTCATTGAAGCTGAGGCCGATGACCTGGTAGTCGAAAACGCCCGCGTTTGCGGGGTGAAATTCATCGATGGCCGTGAGATCGCAACGGGCGCGGTGGTTTTGACCACCGGCACTTTTTTGCGCGGCCTCATCCATATCGGCGAAAAACAAATTCCCGCCGGCCGCGCCGGCGAAGCGCCGGCAATTGGTTTGTCAAATACGCTGGAAAAATTCGGTTTCACGCTTGGCCGTTTAAAAACTGGCACGCCGCCGCGTCTCGATGGCCGCAGCATCGATTGGCAAAGCCTTGAGATGCAGCCCGGCGACGACGTGCCCGAGCCATTCTCAATGCTCACCGAGTGCATTCAAAACCGCCAAATCGAATGCGGCATCACGCGCACCGTTGCAGCAACACATGAAATCATCCGCGCCAATGTGCATCGCTCGCCGATGTATTCCGGCCAGATCGCCAGCCGCGGTCCGCGCTATTGTCCATCGATCGAAGACAAGATCGTGAAGTTCGGCGAGCGCGACGGACACCAGATATTTCTGGAGCCGGAAGGTCTCGACGACACCACCGTTTATCCGAATGGAATTTCCACATCACTGCCGGAAGAAGTTCAGCACGCGCTGGTCGCGACGATACCCGGTTTGGAAAATGCGCGCTTCGTGCGGCCAGGTTATGCGATCGAATATGATTACGTCGATCCGCGCGAGCTCAATCCGACGCTAGAGACAAAACGGCTGCACGGCCTTTATCTCGCGGGCCAGATCAACGGCACCACCGGCTACGAAGAGGCTGCGGCACAGGGACTTCTTGCAGGTCTCAACGCGGCGGCAAAAGCCTCCGGCGGGGCTGATATTATTTTTGATCGCGCGCAAGCCTATATCGGCGTGATGATCGACGATTTGGTGACGCGCGGTGTTAGCGAACCGTACCGAATGTTTACGTCGCGCGCGGAGTATCGTTTGAAGCTGCGCGCTGACAATGCGGATCAGCGTTTGACCGATATGGGAAATGCAATCGGCTGCATCGGGTCTGAACGTGCGCGCGCCTATGGCGAAAAATCATCGGCCATAAATGCTGCGCGAGAATTTGCAAATTCAGTTTCGCTCACGCCGAAAGAAGCGGAGCGCCACGGCATTACGCTCAACAAAGACGGGCACCGGCGCACGGCGTTTGAAATGTTGTCATACCCCAACATTGCGATATCGGATCTTGCGAAAATCTGGCCGCGCTTCGGTACCCTCGCGCCAAAAATCGCCGAGCAGATCGAGATCGATGCCAAGTACGATGTTTATCTGTCGCGCCAGGCGGCGGATGTCGCGTCGTACCGGCGCGATGAAAGTTTCGCTTTGCCCGACGATTTCGATTACGCCGCGTTGCCGGGACTGTCGAACGAAGCAAAACAAAAACTGCAATCGCATCGGCCGCGCACGATCGGACATGCGAGCAAGATCGATGGCATGACGCCGGCGGCGCTGACGCTGCTTGTCGCGCATGTGAAACGCGGCCGCACCAAGAAAAGCGCGTGAGCAAGCGCGGGCAGGGCGATTTCGAGCGCGACGCCGATAAAAAACGTGCGTTTTCGCTCACACCTGTTTCATGTGAAACACAAGAACGTCTCGAGATCTTCGTTGCTCTGCTGTTGCTTTGGCAGAAGAAGATCAACCTCGTGGCAGAATCAACGCTTCCTCTGCTGTGGTCTCGCCACATCTCCGACTCGCTCCAGCTCATCGATCATGCGCCGGATGCGTTGGTCTGGGCGGATTACGGATCCGGCGCCGGATTTCCCGGCATTCCGATCGCTTGCGCGCTGGCGGATAAGCCCGGCGCTCTGGTCCATCTGATTGAAAGCGTAGGCAAAAAAGCCAATTTTTTGCGCGAGGCGGTGCGCGTGACGCGGATTCCGGCGGTGGTCCACCAGATTAGGGCGGAGAATTTTGGGGACAGCTACGGGGACAACGTGGATGTCGTGACGGCGCGCGCGTTATCCCCGTTGAAAACCCTTTGCGATCAGAGCTTTCCACTGATCGAGCGGGGAGCGCTCGGAATCTTCCCCAAGGGTCAAGATGTAGACGCTGAATTGACCGAAGCCGCTAAATATTGGACACTTGAGAGCTCGAAAGTGCCCAGCAAGACCAGCCCGGAGGGCAATATCCTCCTCATTCGCGGTCTTAAGGCTCATAGACGCCCCTAAGCTCGCCTGTGAGGACGTATTCCTCGCCTCCGAGTGCATGAGCTGCCAGGTCCAGAACAACCGATAGAAACGCCGTCATGACTGATACCCCGACATCCGACCCGCAGCTCGTCCCCTTCGCCAAACTGGATGCCAAGGCCCCGGCCGGCCGCCCGCGGGTGCTGGCGATCGCCAACCAGAAGGGCGGCGTTGGCAAGACCACCACGGCGATCAATCTCGGCACCGCCTTGGCCGCCATCGGCGAGCACGTGCTGATCGTCGATCTCGACCCGCAGGGCAACGCCTCGACCGGGCTCGGCATTGAGCGCAAGGCGCGCCGCACTTCGACCTATGACGTGCTCACGGGCGCGGCGCCGATGCGCGATGCGGTGATCCCGACGGCGGTGCCGCAACTTTTCATCGCGCCCTCGACCATGGACCTCTCAGGTTTGGAACTCGAAATCGGCCAGTCGCGCGACCGCGCGTTCCGTTTGCGCAGCGCGCTCGCCAATCTCAACACCGGCACGCGCAGCTACGACTTCACCTATGTGCTGGTCGACTGCCCGCCGTCGCTCAATCTGATCACGGTCAACGCCATGGCCGCGGCGGATTCAATTCTCGTTCCGCTGCAATGCGAATTCTTCGCGCTCGAAGGATTGTCGCAATTGCTCAAGACCGTCGAGCAGGTCAAGACCACGCTCAATCCGAATCTTACCATCCACGGCATCGTGCTCACCATGTACGACTCACGCAACAATCTCGCCAACCAGGTTGTCGCCGACGTGCGTCAGTTCATGGGCCGCAAGGTTTACGAGACGATGATCCCGCGTAACGTGCGCATTTCGGAAGCGCCGTCCTACGGCAAGCCGGTGCTGGTCTATGATTTGAAATGCGTCGGCAGTGAAGCTTACTTGCGCCTCGCCACCGAGATCATTCAGCGTGAGAAGGAATTGAAGGCGGGGTAGGCGATCACAACCGTCATGCGCGGGCTTGACCCGCGCATCCATCTTTTTTGAAAGAAGATGGATTGCCGGATTAAGTCCGGCAATGACAAAGAAAATAACGCAGCGAAACGAAAACACTTAAGAGGCAAGCGTAGCGAGACATTCGGGAGCGGCGGCGATGGTGGATCACTCGCGATTGGGACGCGGCCTGGCCTCGCTGATGGGCGAGGTGAGCGAAGAGTCGCCCTCGGTAGACAGCGCGCGCAAACCGCGGCGCGCGCCGGTCGAAAACCTCACCGCCAATCCGCACAACCCGCGCCGCAATTTCACCGAAGCTGAACTCAACGAACTCGCCGCCTCGATCAAAGAGCACGGCATCATCCAGCCGATCGTGGTGCGGCCCGCGCGGGCTAAGGCCGATCATTTCGAAATCATCGCCGGCGAGCGGCGATGGCGCGCCGCGCAGCGCGCCGGCCTGCACGACGTGCCGATTGCCATTGTGGAAGCGACCGACGCGCAGGCGCTCGAATTCGCCATCATCGAAAATGTGCAGCGCGCCGATTTGAATCCGATCGAAGAAGCGGCCGGCTATCAGGCGTTGATGGAAAAATTCGATCGCAGCCAGGATGACGTCGCGCAGATCGTCGGCAAGAGCCGTTCGCATGTGGCCAATCTCGTGCGGCTCTTGAAGCTGTCGGAGCCGGTGAAGGCGCTCATTTCATCCGGCCAGCTTTCGGCCGGTCACGCGCGCCAGCTGGTCGGCCAGCCGAACGCGCTTGAAGTCGCGCAGGAAATCATCAAGCGTGGCTTGAACGTGCGCCAGGTCGAAGCGGCCGCGCGCAAGGACGGCACCATGCAGGCGCGCGATCTGCGCAACACGGCCAAGGGCTATACCAGCGGCGCCAAGGACCCCGACACCAAGGCGCTGGAGAAAAAATTATCCGATGCTTTGGGGCTGGCGGTGAGCGTCGATCACCGCGGCCAGGGCGGCACGCTGCATATCAAGTATCGCGATTTGGATCAGCTGGATGGGGTGATTAGGAAGTTGGGGAAGTAGGGGAAGTAGGGGAAGTAGGGGAAGTAGGGGAAGTAGGGTGCTGTCCTGGTTTTACTTTCGCTGATAACTCCATTTGTTGTCATGCCCGGGCTTGACCCGGGCATCTCGCTTAAGGACTCGCATTGCCATCCTAAGCGGGATCAACGGGACAAGCCCAGTGATGACAAATGAAAGTTTGGCGCCGACAACGATGAGCCATTCCCGCTTCCCTCTACTCCAAGGGGAGCAGGGGAAGCGCGTTCGTTTGATGCATCGCAAAGCGCGGCGTCTGGTTTATTGCCAGCATTCACATTGGCTTTCGAAGAGAAAAGTAAATTCGACCTATTTTGCCCGCAAATGGGTCAATCATGAAAAAAGGTTTCTACGCTCCCATTATCATGCTCGCGCTCGCGCTGCTGGGGACCAGTGTCGCATTCTATGATGTCTACCAGCTCTATAACGGCTTGGAGCTGTGGTGCCCGCCGCCGATCAATGGCTGCAACGAGGTCGCCAACAGCCCCTATGCGCGCATCTACAAACTGCCGGTGGGGTATTTCGGCGTCGTCTATTACCTTTACATGTTCGGCTTGGCGGCGCTGTTGGCATTCGATCCATTCTCGCGCGGGCTGCGTTACGGCGCGCTGGCCTACGCCGCCTTGGGTGTGTGCTTCTCGATCTATTTTGGCTACTTGCAGATCGCCTTCATCCACGCCTTCTGCATTTATTGTCTCGTCTCCGCGGTCACGACCCTTCTGCTCTTCGTCGCGGCGCTCTCGCATGTTAGAGCGAGCACTGCGCGATCCTAGCAAGCGTAGCCCGGATGGAACGAAGCGAAATCCGGGATCATATTCAGGCTGAACGGCCGTCCCCGCATGGCGCCTTGGGCATGAAACGGTGTAGCATCCCCGCGCGAAGTCATTTTTTCAAAGAGGATTTACATGAAAACCTTGCTGACTGGCTTGACCTCATGCTGTTTCATGCTTGCCGTGGCCAACGGCATGGCGTTCGCGCAGACGCCCGCGGTTTTTCCCGCCGGCGCAAACGGCCAGATCAATTTCGTCATGCCCTCGAAAACCATCGAGTGTACCTTCACACCGAAGGGCGGCGCGCCGGTCTATAAGCCTTTCGATGGCGGCCCGGAACTGTCGTGTGATCGCAGCGAGTCGAAATACGTGCGCGTGGTGCTGACGCCGAAAAACGTTCGCCGGTTCAATAATGTCGGCGATCCAAGTTGCTGCGGTGCCGATAATGTTTTCGCGCATGGCTTGGGCTGGTCGCATGGCCCGTTCACCTGCGATTCAGCCGCGGCCGGGGTGACCTGCAAGCGCGCCGACGGCAAGGGCTTTTTCATGGGCGCGAAAGACATCAAACTACAATAAATTTAATTCGGTCTTGGATTTGGAGAAACCATGCAGAAGCTCGGTAAGAAAAAAGAAAAATGCGCTAATTGCGAAGGCAAAGGGCTGATCAAGCTGGGCGACAAGAAAGTGAAATGTCAGCGCTGCGGCGGGACCGGCTTCAAACCGCGCTCGACCGAGACGGGAACCTAATGACCTGACCTGGCTTTTTTGGACCAAGCGTTGTGAGAGAATAGCTTGGAAAGGAGCTTGGTCATGCCGAAGAAGAGGTTTGGTGCAGAGCAGATTGTGACGCTGCTTCGTCAGATTGAAGTGTCGATGGCACAGGGCAAAGCTGCGC
>SHVM01000021.1 GCA_009694265.1 Pseudolabrys sp. | reverse complement strand
TCAAGCACTTGTTGCGCAAAGCCGCCGCTCGCACCATCGACGCCGTCTGTGCGGCAATCGGTCAGCTTCTCCAAGCCTTCTCACCACAAGAATGCGCCAACTACTTCAAAAACGCAGGATACGCGCCAACCTAATTGCATCATGCTCTAATGACCCTCGAACGAAATCAGCGTGCGCACCGGCACGTCCATCTTGCGCAGCTTGGCGGCGCCTCCGAGTTCGGGCAGGTCGATGACGAAACAGGCGGCCAGCACATTGGCGCCCATCTGGCGCAGCAGCTTCACCGCGCCCTCGGCGGTGCCGCCGGTGGCGATCAGATCGTCCACCAATATGACGCGCTCGCCGGCCACCACCGCATCCTCGTGCATCTCCATCTCGTCGAGGCCGTACTCCAACGAATAAGCGATACTGACGCGTTTGTGCGGCAGCTTGCCCTTCTTGCGGATCGGAATGAAGCCGGCCGACACCTGATGCGCCACAGCGCCGCCGAGAATAAACCCGCGTGCCTCCATGCCGGCGACCTTGTCGATCTTCATGCCGGCCCAGGGCTGCACCAGTTCGTCCACGGCGCGGCGGAACGCGCGCGCGTTTCCCAGGAGCGTCGTGATGTCGCGGAACATGATGCCGGGCTTGGGATAGTCCGGGATGGTGCGGATCGAAGCGCGCAGGTCGTTTTCGAGAGCGGGAGAGGTCATGGTTTTGTCCTTGGCGTTCACCCTTTCAACACCCTGCCCGCCACCGCGTCGAGCTTTTTGATCAGCGCGGGGTCGCGCGCCTCGGGCGCCGTAATCAAAGCCGTGTCGAGCGCGCGGTCGGAGCCAATGGGACAGGCCTCGTGCTCGCGCGGGAAATCGCGCGCCAGCCGCGCCACCAGGCGCTGGGCGCGGCCGGCATTGTCCATCAGCACCTTGATGATGTCCTGCACGGTGACCGCGTCGTGGTCGGGATGCCAGCAGTCGAAATCGGTCACCATGGCGACGGTGGCGTAACAAAGCTCGGCCTCACGCGCGAGCTTGGCCTCCGGCATGTTGGTCATGCCGATCACGGAATAGCCGAGTTCCTTGTAGGTTATGCTCTCGGCCAGCGTCGAGAATTGCGGACCTTCCATGCAAACATAAGTGCCGCCCCAATGCGGCACGATGCCTTCGGCCATCGCGGCGTTGCGCAAATGCGCGCGCAGCAGCGGCGACACCGGATGCGCCATCGAGACATGCGCCACCAGACCTTTGCCGAAGAACGAACTCTCGCGCTTGTAGGTGCGGTCGATGAACTGGTCGATCAATACAAAAGTACCGGGCGGCAGATCCTCCTTGAACGAGCCGCAGGCCGACAGCGACACCAGATCGGTGACGCCGGCGCGCTTGAGCACGTCGATATTGGCCCGGTAGTTGATGTCGGAGGGCGACAGGCGGTGGCCCTTGTCGTGGCGCGGCAAAAACACCACCGGCAGGCCGGCGATGTCGCCGATGCGTAAGCTCCCCGACGGCTCGCCCCAGGGGCTGGCGATGCGCTGCTCGCGCACATTCTTCAGGCCCGGCAGATCGTAGATGCCGGAACCGCCGATGATGCCGAGCACTGATTTAGCCATGACTACCCCCACAAAACGAAAGGGCCCCAAATGGGGCCCCAGCGTCAAGCCGTATCGCGCCGATCAATGCACCGCCGACCACACCTTCTTCTTGGTGAAGTACATCAGCCCGGCCAGCACGATCAGGAAGATCATCACCTGGAAGCCGATGCGCTTGCGCGCGACCATGTGCGGTTCGGCGGCCCACACCAGGAAGGCGGAAATGTCGTTGGCATATTGATCGATCGTTGCCGGCGCGCCGTCGTCGAAGGTCACCTGACCGGGCTGCAGCGGCGGCGGCATGGCGATGACATGGCCGGGGAAATATTCGTTGTAGTGGCCGCCCTCCGGCATTTTGAAACCCTTGGGGGCCGCTTCCTTGTAGCCCTTCAGAAGGGCCGCGATGTAGTCGGGCCCATGCTCCTGATACTGGGTGAACATGTCGAGCATGAACCAGGGGAAGCCGCGGCTATAGGTGCGGGCCTTGGCCAGCGTCGACATATCGGGCGGCGCGACGCCGCCATTCATCGCCTTGGCGGCAAGCTCGTTGGCAAACGGCGCCGGGAAATGGTCGGCCGGCCGGCCGGCGCGCTCGATCTGGCTGCCGCGGTCGTCGAGATCCTTGATCTTGTATTCGGACGCGATGGCCGCAGCCTGCGCTTGTGAAAAGCCGGGACCGCCGGGGTCGGCGAGGCTGCCGATCGAGAGCATGTCGAGCGAATGACAGCTCGCGCAGACCTCTTTGTAGATCTTGAAACCGCGCTGGAGCTGCGCCTGGTCGTATTTTCCGAACGGCCCGGCGAACGACCACTTCACCCGTGGCGGCGGCGACGCTTCGTGTTCCTGCGCAAATGCGGGTCCGCTTAGCGCGATCAATGCACCGGCGAGTGCGAGAGCAATGATGGTCCGATGATTGTTCATGGTCCCGCTCACGCTTTCGCGCCCAAAACCGATTCCGAAATCGAATTCGGCAACGGCTTGGTCTTCTCGAAAATCCCGAGCAGCGGCAGCACGATCAGGAAAAAGGCGAAGTAGTAGAAGGTCAACAGCCGCGACATGATCACATAGATGCCTTCCGGCGGCTTGGAGCCGAGCCAGCCGAGCCCGATGCAAGCGATCACGAACAGCCAGAAGAACTGCTTGAACAGCGGCCGGTAGCGTGCCGACTTGATGCGCGAGGTGTCGAGCCAGGGCAGAAAAGCCAGAATGCCGATCGAGCCGAACAGCGCGATCACGCCCATCAGCTTGTTCGGGATCGAGCGCAGGATGGCGTAGAACGGCAGATAATACCATTCGGGCACGATTTCCGCCGGCGTCACCGCTGGATTGGCCGGAATGTAGTTGTCGGCGTGGCCGAGGAAGTTCGGAATGTAGAACACGAACCACGCATAGAGGATGCAGAAGCAAGCGACCATGAAGCCGTCTTTGGCGGTCGCATAGGGCGTGAACGGCACGGTGTCCTTGTCCGATTTCGGCTCGATGCCGGTCGGATTGTTCTGGCCCGATACATGCAGCGCCCAGACGTGCAGAATGACCACGCCGACGATCACGAACGGTAGCAGATAGTGCAGCGAATAAAAGCGGTTGAGCGTCGGATTACCGACAGCGTAGCCGCCCCACAGCCAGGAGACGATGATGTCGCCGACGACGGGAATGGCCGAGAACAGATTGGTGATCACGGTGGCGGCCCAGAAGCTCATCTGGCCCCAGACCAGCACATAGCCCATGAAACCGGTCGCCATCATCAGCAGATAAATGATGACGCCGAGGATCCACAGCACTTCGCGCGGCTCCTTGTAGGAGCCGTAATACAGGCCGCGGAACATGTGGATGTAGACGGCCAGGAAGAACATCGCGGCGCCATTCGAATGCAGGTAGCGCAGCAGCCAGCCGTAATTGACGTCGCGCATGATCGCTTCGACCGACTTGAAGGCGAAGTCGACATGCGGGGTGTAGTGCATCGCCAGCACGATGCCGGTGACGATCTGCACGCCGAGCATGAACGAGAGAATGCCGCCGAAGGTCCACCAATAGTTCAGGTTCCGCGGCGTCGGATAGGCGACGAACGAGGAATGAATCAGGCCGCCGATCGGCAGCCGCTTCTCGAACCATTGCAGAGCTTTACTCTGCGGCTGGTAGGTCGAATTTCCGCTCATGATCGAACCTTAGAATGCGACGTTTCGCTCAGCCGATCTGAATCTTGGTGTCGGAAACGAATTTGTACGGCGGCAGCGGGAGATTGAAGGGCGCCGGACCCTTCCGAATGCGGCCGGAGGTGTCGTAGACCGAGCCGTGGCACGGGCAGAAGAAGCCGTTGTACTCGCCCTGATGCGACAGAGGGATGCAGCCGAGATGGGTGCAGATGCCGATCAGGACCAGCCATTGGTCATGGCCTTCTTTGACCCGCTTCTGATCGGTTTCGGCGTCCTTGAGCTCCGCGAGAGGCGTCTTCTGGGCCTCCTCGATCTCTTTCTTGGTGCGATGGGAGATGAAGATCGGCTTCGAGCGCCAGAACACCTTGATGATCTGACCTTCGGCGATCGGCGCCAGATCGACATCGATCGGCGCGCCCGCCGCAATGGTCGAGGCGTCCGGATTCATTTGCGCGACCAGCGGCACCAGGGCCGCGGCGGCACCCACCGCGCCGACGGCGCCAGTGGCGATATAAAGGAAGTCGCGGCGCGTGTGCTCCGCAGAAGACACGGTCGTCACGTCTTGAGCCCTCTCCCCCGGCTGGCTAATTTTCCGCCCGCGGCCGGAGCCGCGAAGACAAGTCCCGCGGTGCGGGGCGGACCGGTTGCGGCAGCCCTGAGAAAGGCAGGACGGCGCTTCGGTGGCGTTTATTGGCACCCTTGCGGTGATAGCGCAAGCCCGCTATCGCGCCGGGGACCGATAGTCACATAAACCGTTCGCCTAGCAGTCTGCTGAAAAACTCGTTTTGGCCGTGAACATTACCGAATCGAGGCGTGAACAAACTGGAATCGGAAAGTGAACCTTGTTCTGTTTTTCAGCAGACTGCTAGAGCGCTTTAGCCCGGGCACAAGCTTATTTTTGCGGATTTTTAAAAGGCCGGCCGATGCGGATCGCCCTCTACGAGCCGGACATTCCCCAGAATACCGGCACGATTCTGCGCACTTGCGCCTGTTTGGAGATCGAAGCGCATATCATCGAGCCGGCCGGCTTCCCGGTCACCGACCGCGCCTTCCGCAGGGCCGGTCTGGACTATCTCGACCAGGTTGCCATCACCCGGCACGGCTCATTTGCTGCCTTCGAGGAATGGCGGCGGAGCGAGCTGCTGGCCTTGGTGCTGCTCACCACCGCCTCCGAGCGCTGCTACCTCGACCACAGCTTCCGAAACGACCAAATACTGCTGTTCGGCCGCGAGAGCGCCGGTGTGCCGGAGACCGTCCATAAGGCGGCCGACGCGCGCCTCTGCATTCCGATGCGTAAGGGCCTTCGCTCGCTCAATATCGCGATGGCCGTGGCGATGGTGGCCGGCGAGGCGCTACGGCAGACGGGGGGCTTGCGAATTGGCTAAGCTCTTTGTCCGATGACTGCCGCCGACATTCTAGAGCAACGGAAATCACGCGCCCGCGCCTGGTTCGAGACGCTGCGCGACGACATCTGCAAAGCGCTTGAAGCGGTGGAAGCCGCCCTGCCCGCCAAGGCGCCGCTTGGCACAAGCGCTGCCGGGCGCTTCGTGCGCACACCGTGGAGCCGCACCGACCATTCCGGCAATCCTGGCGGCGGCGGCGTGATGTCGCTGATGCGCGGGCGCGTGTTCGAGAAAGTCGGCGTGCATTGCTCGACTGTGCATGGCGAGTTCGCGCCGGAATTTCGCAAGGAGATCCCCGGCGCCGCCGACGATCCGCGCTTCTGGGCCTCCGGCATTTCGCTGATCGCGCATCCGCACAATCCGCACGTACCCGCCGTGCACATGAACACGCGCTTTGTGGTCACCGGCAAGGCTTGGTTCGGCGGCGGCGCCGATTTGACGCCGGTGCTCGATGGCCGCCGCACGCAAACCGACCCGGACAGCATCGCCTTTCATGCCACCATGAAAGCGGCCTGCGACGCGCATGCCAGCGTGGCGCCTTACGAGAAATACAAGAAGTGGTGCGACGAGTATTTCCACCTCAAGCACCGCAACGAACCGCGCGGCATCGGCGGAATTTTCTACGACTATCTGGAAACCGATTGGGACACGACGTTTGCCTTCACGCAAACGGTCGGCCGCGCCTTCGCCCGCGTCTATCCCGAACTGGTGGCAAAAAATTTTGCTCACGCTTGGAGCGACGCCGAGCGCGACGAGCAGCTCATCCGCCGCGGGCGCTATGTCGAGTTCAATTTGCTCTATGACCGCGGCACGATTTTCGGACTGCGCACCGGCGGCAATGTGGAGTCGATCCTCTCGTCCATGCCGCCGGTGGTGAAGTGGCCGTAGTTATTTGAACGCGCCGTAGACCAGGAACACCCCGCCCAGCAGCACCACCGCGTCGAGGATCGCGGTATGCACATGCAGCGGCATGCGCTCGACGAAAGCTTTCGCGAGGAACGCGCCCGGAAGCGCGACAATGCCGATCAGCAATGCAAAGGCCACGACCTGCGGCGTGAGCACACCGGCCAGCCCGAACACGGAAATCTTCACCAATCCGATCACAACCGAAATCGCCGCATCGGTGGCGATGACGCCGGCGCCTTCGATGCCGGCCGCAATCAGCAAAGAGAGCAGGATCACGCCAGAGCCCGCCGTGCCGCCCACCACCACGCCATAGCCGGCCGAGCCGAGCGCCAGCCCGCGGTCGCCAACCGTGACGGCGTGATATTTCAGCAGCCGCCGCAGCGGCACGCTCAAGATCAGCATTAAGCCGATCACCAGCGCGGCGCCGGTATTGGTGAGCTTGGTATAGCCCCAGGCGCCCAGCACGCAGGGCGGCACCGCGGCCACGAGTACGATCGCTGCGCGCCGCCAGTCGGCATATTTGAAAAACGCCGTGACGCGGCTCGAATTGGAAAACAGCGCCGAGATCGCGATGATCGGCACCACCGGTTCGGCGCCGACCAGCGGCACCAGCACCAGCGGCATCAGCGCGCCGGTGCCATAGCCCGACACGCCGCCGACCAGCGACGCGATCAACGCAACACCCGCGACCAGCGCGAGTTGCCAGAGTGAGATATCGGCAAAGCTGGCAAGAATTTGCATTCCAAAACTATACACTCAACGCACGGAGGTGAGATCCGCCGGCGAGATCAGCACGCTGAAGCGTTCGCACCAGATCACCACGCTCGGATAATTCTTGAGGTCCACGCCGGCCGGAATGGCATAGCGCTGGCTGCCCTTGAAGGCGCGCAGGCGGCCGAGATCGATGAACATCGCGTCCTTCACGGCCGCCTCGGCGCGGATATTCGCCTTCGGCACCAGATAGACGTGATAGGCCGGCCCCGGCCCCACTTCGAAATCCGGCTCCAGGAACACGGTGCGCTCATAGACGCTGACCTTGCCGCGTCCCCAATGCACCGGATCGGACGGGTTGGCGTGGATGAAGGTGCCGGTCGCAAGCGCCGCGGCAGCGGCCTACTGTGGCGCGACGCTGGGCGCGACACTTGGCGCCGATGTCGCGACATCGGCCTGCGTGAGCTGCTCCATGGCCGGCGGCGGCGGAAACACGAACGGAAAGAAAAAGAAGCCGAGCACGACGCCAAAACCGGTGCCGAGAATGCCGCCCAGCAAGAAGATCGCAATGCCGCGCCAGAAGTTACGCATGACCCCCCGCTATGAAACCAACATAGCCCGGCGTGCGGCTGCCGTCACGCTGGAGATTTCGTCGCGGCGGCGATGATTTTCGCAAGTGCCGCCGCATCGCCCGGAAATCCCGCCGCGATCCAGGCCGCTTCGGCCGCGCGCAATGCCGCGCCCAGCGCCGGCCCTTTCTCGACGCCGCGCTTGACGAAGTCCGCCGCCTTCAGCGGAAACACCGGCGCGGTGTAGCGCTGCGGCAATGCCGCCAGCGCGTGCCAATCTTTATCGCTGGCGGAGACCAGCGAGCGCGCCCAGCCGAGCAGCGCATGATCGGTGAAAGCTTGCGGTCCCAGCCGGTACAGCAACGCGCGCGCGGCCGGCTCGCCGAACGCGGGCGACATCCGCCGCCAGCCTTCCGCCAGCGACGCCAGCCGCTCGTGCTCGACATTGGTCAGCCGTAGCTTCTGCCACAGCCGCTCGGCGTCCTCGGCAATCAATACGCCGAGCGCACCGAGCCGGCGCACCGGATCGGGGGCTAAGCCGATCGCAGCCTCGGCCTTCGCCATGTTCTCGAAGCTCGCCAGATAACTCACGCCGCCGAGCACGTGCAGCAGCAGCCCGGCATCCGCCATCGAAATGAGTGTCGGCACCGCATGCGGCGCCACCACCAGCTTCATCACCTCCATGCGCACGCGTTCGCGCGAGAGCGCATCGAGCCCGGCGCGGCCGGCGATGCAGGCGGCGATGCCTTCGGCGTAAGGATGCTCGCTGGAACCGTAGGCAGCATGGAAACGAAAGAAGCGCAGAATGCGCAAGTAATCTTCCTCGATGCGCCGGTTGGCTTGCCCGATGAAACGCACGCGCCGCGCGGCCAGGTCGGCCAGCCCGCCGGCATAATCGTAGACCGTGCCGTCGCGGGCGGCCGACAGCGCGTTGATAGTGAAATCGCGCCGCTCGGCATCGGTCTTCCAGTCGCGGCCGAAGGCGACCTTGGCGTGGCGGCCGTCAGTCTCCACGTCCTTGCGCAGCGTGGTCACCTCGAACGGATGCTTGTCGATGACGACGGTGACGGTGCCGTGAGCGATGCCGGTCGGCACCGATTTGAAGCCGGCCGCCTGCACGCGGCGAACGACTTCCTCCGGCACCGCTGTGGTGGCGACATCGATTTCACCGACGGCCAGATCGAGCAGCGCATTGCGCACGGCGCCGCCGACCACACGCGCCTGCTCGCCATCGCAATCGAGCACTTGCAGCAAACGCGGCAGCGCGCCCGCGGTGAGCCAGGCAGCACCCGCGAGACTGCGGGAGATCGCGCCTGAAGGCTGCGCCATCATTTCGTCTGCGCCGGCACGAACTTGCCGTTCTCCATATGCGCCGGCACATAGGCCGAGCCCGGCGGCGCACCGGAAAAGTGCGCGAAATAGACGAAGCTGCCGAGCACCAGACCGAGCGCGGCAATGGTGAGCCAGGCGATGCGCGACAGCGGCCAGGATTCGAGGTCCATCACGCCGGCCTTGGTCGCCCACAGAAATACCGCGTAGAGCACGAACGGCGCCGCAAACAGCAGGATCTCGGTGGCGATCGGGCGGATCATCGGTGTTGACTCACTTCGTTGCCCGGGGGCAGCGCGATAGCGCTGCACCGCGTCCGGGACACGAGGCCGTAATGCCGGGCCATCATCGATAAATCCTATCGTGCAGATTCCTCAGAATACCAGCCGTCACGCCCCAAATATATCGCTCGCCGAAGGTGATGGCATAATAGTGCCGCGTCAGGCCCTGCCAGTCACGTGAATGGCGTGCCACGTTAGCCTGATCCATGAGAAAGGCGAGCGGCACCTCGAAGGCATTGTCCACTTCGCGGGTGTTGAGCTTGAGCGTGAAGCCCGGCTTGACCCGCGCGATCACCGGCACGATGCGATAACCGAGCGTGGTCATGTAGAGATCGAGATAGCCGAGCGGCTCGACATGGCCGCGGCCGAGGCCGATTTCCTCGTCGGCCTCCCGCAAAGCAGACGCCAGCGGACTGGTCTCGCTCTTGTCGATCTTGCCGCCAGGAAACGAGATTTGCCCGGGATGATCGGGTAAATGCTGGGCGCGTTGCGTGAGCAGCACCGTCGGCTCGGCATGATCCACCACGCCCACCAGCACCGCCGCCGGACGGATCGGCCGCACCTCGGCGATTTTTTGCATCACCGGATCGGCATCATGATCGCCGCGCGCCGGAGTCATCGTTGGATCGTTCAAGCCCGCCGGCACGTCAAGCGTGAGCCGCGCCCGCGTGCGCGCAAAGAATTCGGAGGCCGAGAGCGCCACCATTGCGTGTTCAGGTTGAAGCAACTTGCTCTCCTAACATTTTTTTCTTGCGCATGATCTTATCCGAAAACCGGTTCCCGCTTTTCGGGATCATGCGCTACGCGAACTCTCGCACAACACTTGCTTCCGCCATCGCGAAGAATTCACCGCCGGAGGCGACGCCAAACATCGCCTTACCGTCGATGACGCGCTCCTCGCCGAGCGCGACCAGGTCGTAGAACAGCGCGCGCGTCACCTTGGCCCACAGATCGCGGCGCACATGCAGATAGGGTTTCAGGCCGCCGGCCGGCTCCAGCTCAAAGCGCAGGCCATGACCCGGACCTGCCTCGACCCAGTCGTCGACATTTGTTCTGAAGCGGAGAACTTGCCCCGGAGCTTGCCCAGGAACTTGCCGAACAACATCTTGTTCTGCCTTCTCGACCGTCAGCTCAACCGCGAGGAAGGGCGCGTCTACGACGACGATGCCTACTTTCTCCACAGGAGTGACCAGGAAATACTTGGTCCCCTCGCGCTTGAGCACGGATGCGAATAATTTGACTAAAGCCAGCCGCCCAATCGGGGTCTTTTGGTAGAACCAAGTACCGTCAGCGGCTATAGCCATGTCGATATCGCCGCAAAACGGCGGATTCCAGCGCTCCACCGGCGGCAAAGCCTTGCCCTGCCCGCGCGGCAGCGCCACCGCGATCCCTTCCAGCCCCCCAATCCCTAAGCCTTGCCCTGCCTTAGCCATTGTTTCCCTACGTAATTGCGGGCGTCTCGCGCCTGTTCGCAACTTTGTGACCAGCCGGACCTGGCGGCGGAAGATAGCGTAAGCTTGGCCGCACAATGAGGCAGATTCGACGGGAAACACGCATGAAAATCGCCTTTGGTGTGTTTGTTGCATAGCTTCTAGGCGGGGCCAATGCGCCCAAGAAAAGGAACCGAAATCATGGCGGCGGCAAGCGGCGAAAATCTGGAAAAGCTGGAAGATATGATCGTGCGCGCGGCGGAATCGACCTCCGTGCACGTGCGCGCGGCGAAAGCCGCCATCGGCGCGGTGATCTTCGGCCAGGATATCGTGGTCGAGCGCGCGCTGGTCACCGTTTTGTCCGGCGGCCATGCGCTGCTGGTCGGCGTGCCCGGGCTCGCCAAAACCAAGCTGGTGGACACCATGGGGATAGCGCTCGGCCTCGACGCCAAGCGCGTGCAGTTCACGCCCGACCTGATGCCCTCGGACATCCTCGGCACCGAGGTGCTCGAGGAAACCCCCGGCGGCAAGCGCAGTTTCAGGTTCATATCCGGACCTATTTTCGCGCAATTGCTGATGGCTGACGAAATCAATCGCGCCTCCCCGCGCACCCAGTCCGCGCTCTTGCAAGCGATGCAAGAACAACACGTGACGGTTGCCGGCGCGCGTCACGATCTGCCCAAGCCCTTCCACGTGCTGGCGACGCAGAACCCGCTGGAGCAGGAAGGCACCTATCCGCTGCCCGAGGCGCAGCTCGACCGCTTCCTGATGGAAGTCGATGTCGATTACCCGGACTTACAAGCAGAACGCAAAATTTTGTTCGACACCACCGGCGCGGACGAGACCCGCGCCAAACCGGCGATGACCGCGGAAGACCTGATCGCCGCGCAGCGGCTGGTGCGCCGCTTGCCGGTCGGCGAATCCGTGGTCGAAGCAATCCTGACGCTGGTTCGCTCGGCGCGCCCCGGTCCGGAAGCCGGCGATCTCGGCAAGCTGATCTCATGGGGTCCGGGACCGCGCGCCAGCCAAGCCTTGATGCTGGCGGTACGCGCCCGCGCGCTGCTCGACGGCCGCTTCGCGCCGTCGGTCGACGACGTGCTTGAACTGGCCGAGCCCGTGCTCAAGCACCGCATGGCCTTGACGTTTGCCGCGCGCGCCGAAGGCGAGACCATCCCGAACGTGATCAAGCGCCTGAAGGCGCGCATCGGATAACATGGCCGATCCGCGGCTCAGCGAAATCGAGACGAGCGCGGTCCGCCAGGCGACCGCCAGCGGACGCACGCTCGCCGATGCGATGCCGCGGCTCATTCTGGAGGCGCGGCGCGTCGCGTCTACCGTCATTCACGGGCTGCATGGGCGGCGGCGCGCCGGACCGGGCGAAAATTTCTGGCAATACCGCCGCTTCATGTCGGGCGAGCCCGCCTCGAATATCGATTGGCGGCGTTCCGCGCGCGACGATCATCTCTATGTGCGCGAGCGCGAATGGGAGGCCTCGCACACCGTTTGGATCTGGCCCGACCGTTCGCCATCGATGGCATTCGCTTCCGCGCTGGTCACCGACAGCAAGCTTGAGCGCGCGCTGGTGTTTGCCTTCGCGCTCGCCGAAGTGCTGGTGCAGGGCGGCGAGCGGGTCGGCGTTCCAGGCCTGCTGCGCCCGACCGCCAGCCGCAATGTGATCGAGAAGATGGCGGAGGCGGTCCTGCACGATACGAGCGAGCGCGCCAGCCTGCCGCCGTCATTTGCGCCTTCGCCGCTTTCCGAAATCGTGATGCTGTCCGACCTGTGGAGCCCGATCGGCGAGGTGCGGGACACCATCGCACAACTCTCGGCCACCGGCGCCCATGGCCATGTGGTGCAGATCGTCGATCCGGCCGAGGAAAGCTTCCCCTATTCCGGCCGCATCGAATTTGTCGAACCGGAAGGCGCCGGCAGCATCACCGCTGGCCGGGCCGAGACCTGGCGCAACGACTATCAAGGACTGATCGCCCGCCATCGCGCCGCCATCCGCGCCGAGACCGACAAACGTGGCTGGAGTTTCGCCATCCACCGCACCGATAGGCCGGCCAGCGAATTACTGCTGGTGCTGCATGCACGCATGGGCACCAATGCGCAGCAAACCACAGTCAACAGCCGGCACGCGCCGGCGCAGCAAGGGAGCGTGGCGTGATCGGCGCACTCCCGCTCGGCTTTGCGCAGCCGCTGGTGCTGCTCGGCCTGCTCAGCCTGCCGGTGCTGTGGTGGCTGCTGCGGCTGGTGCCGCCGCGCCCGCGCCGTATCAATTTCCCGCCCACCCGTTTGCTGTTTGAGATCGCGCCCAAGGAAGAGACGCCATCGCGCACCCCGTGGTGGCTGACACTGCTTCGCCTGACGCTGGCCGCGCTGGTCATCATCGCCGCCGCCGGCCCGTTGTGGAACCCGCCGCTCACCACAGCGACCAGGGCAGCGCCCTTGCTGATCATGCTCGACGACGGCTGGGCGGCGGCGGCATCATGGGACGCCCGCCTGCGCACGGCCGATGAATTGACCGCGCGGGCTGAGGCCGACAACCGCGGCGTCGCCGTGCTGCCGCTGTCGGAAACTGCGCGCGACATTTCGCTGCAGGTCGCGGGCGCCGCCCGCGTGCAGATCAAGCAGCTCAAGCCAAAGCCGCATGGCGTCGAGCGCGGCGAAGCGCTGGCGCTGATCGATCGCTTTCTGACCGGCGCGCCCGACGTGGAAATCGTCTGGCTCTCGGACGGCGTCGATCTCGGCACGGGCGCCGCTTTCGTCGACGGTCTCAAGCGCGTCATCGGCAGCCATCCGCTCACCGTGGTCGAGGGCGGCATCGCCATTTCGCACGCGCTCGCCGGTGCCGATAACGCCGCCGGCGCGCTGACGGTAAAAGTCCTGCGCGCGCAGACCGGCAGCACTGAGAACGGTTTGGTCAATGCCATCGATCTTAAAGGTCTCCCGCTTGGCCAGGCGCCGTTCGCGTTCAGATCCAGCGAGCGCGAGGCCGAGGCGGTGATCGACCTGCCGGTCGAGATCCGCAACGACGTGGCGCGACTGGAAATCTCGGGCGAGCGTTCCGCCGGCGCGGTGCAGCTGCTCGACAAGCGCTGGCGCCGCCGCACGGTCGGCATCGTATCCGGCTCGGCCGCCGACCGTTCGCAGCCACTGCTGGGCGCGAACTATTACCTGTCGCGCGCGCTCAATCCGTTTGCCGATGTCCGCCTCGCCGAAGGCGTGGGCCCGGCGGAAGCCGCGACGCGTTTCCTCGGCCAGCAATTGCCGATGCTGATCCTCGCCGATGTCGGCAATGTCGCCGAGGCGCTTCCCCGCCTCAACAAGTGGATCGACAATGGCGGCGTGCTAGTGCGCTTCGCGGGTCCCCATCTCGCCGCCGCCGACGACGACCTGGTGCCGGTGAAGCTGCGCCGCGGCGGCCGCATCCTGGGTGGCAGCTTGAGCTGGGAAAAGCCTCAGCAACTCACGGCCTTCTCGCGCGAAGGCCCATTTAACGGCATGCCGGTGCCGAAAGATGTCACCGTGACGCGGCAAGTGCTGGCCGAACCGGATTCGCAGCTCACCGACCGCACCTGGGCGACACTCGCCGACGGCACGCCGCTGGTCACCGCCCAGCGCCGCGGCAAGGGCGTGGTCGTGTTGTTCCACGTGACCGCCGACACCCGCTGGTCCGACCTGCCGCTATCGGGCGCCTTCGTCGATATGCTCCGGCGCATCGTTTCGCTTGCGGGCTCCACCGCGAGTGCCGACGCGGAAGCTGCGGCCAGCGCGGGCGGCGCCGGCAGAAGCGTAAACCAGGTGGTGCCGGCAACACGCGTGCTTGACGGCTTCGGTGCGTTCTCTCCCCCACCGGCGACCGCCCGCCCAATCCCGACCAACTTTACCGGCCGCGCCAGTGCCGATCATCCGCCCGGCTTCTATGGCCCGCCCGAGGGCCTGGTCGCGGTCAATACGCTGGCGCCCACCGACCGTCCACTGCCGCTCGATGTTTCTCCGCTAAATGCCCGGCTCGATGTCTATCGCCATGGCGAGCCGCTCGATCTGCGCGGACCGATTTTCCTCACAGCGCTGGTGCTGCTGCTACTCGACGCGCTGGTCGTGTTCTGGCTTTCCGGAGGCTTAAGTACCTTGCGGATGCGCCGGCGCGTGGCGGCATCGCTGCTCGCAGCCTGCCTGCTGTGCTCATTGACGCTGCATGACCCGGCGCAGGCGCAAACGCCGGCACCCGCGCCGCAGCTTTCGGCACAACAACAAGACTTCGCCATGAAGGCGACGCAGCAAACCCACCTCGCCTATATTCTCACCGGCGATACGGCGGTCGATGAGATCAGCAAAGCGGGCCTGCAGGGCCTCACGCTATTCCTGGCGCAACGCACCGCGTTAGAAGCCGGTGAGCCGATCGGCCTCGATCCGGCGCGCGACGAGCTCGCCTTCTTCCCGGTCATCTATTGGCCGATATCGCCGACCGCGCCGAAGCCGTCGCAGGTAGCGCTTGAGCGCATCGACAGCTACATGAAGCGCGGCGGCACTGTGCTTTTCGACACCCGCGATGCGATCGACGCACCGCCCGGGCCCGGCGGTGGCATGCGCGCGCCCGGCATGGTGGCGCTGCGTTCGATCCTATCCTCGCTCGACATTCCCGAACTCGAGCCGGTGCCGCGCGATCACGTGCTGACCAAGACCTTCTTCCTGATGAGTGACTTTCCCGGCCGCTTCACAAACGGCCAACTCTGGGTCGAGGCGCTGCCAGCGGAATCGGAGGAGGACAGCAATCGTCCGGCGCGCGCCGGCGACGGCGTGACCTCTATCCTGATCACGTCGAACGATCTGGCCGGCGCCTGGGCGATGCGCCCCGACGGCCAGCCAATGCTGCCGCTGGTTCCGGGCGAGCCGCGCCAGCGCGAATTCGCCTTCCGCTCCGGCGTCAATATCGTGATGTACGCGCTCACCGGTAACTACAAGGCCGACCAGGTGCACATTCCCGCGCTGCTCGAACGGTTGGGGCAGTAGAGACCCATGAACCTCGGCATCTCATTTGCACCCTTGGTGCCCGACACTGTGGTTTGGACGGCGCTCGCCGTGGCCGTGCCGATTGCGGGCCTGCTGCTGCTCGCCCGCAGCCGCGGCGCAGCCGTCCGCGCAGGTGCGCTTGGCTTGATGGTGCTGGCGCTCGCCAATCCTTCTCTCACGCGCGAAGACCGCGATCCGATCCCGTCGGTTGCCGCCGTCATCGTCGATAAAAGCCCGAGCCAGGATTTCGGCGACCGCGGCGCACAGACCGAGGCCGCGCGCGCAACCCTGGTCGAAAGGCTCAAGCGCATTCCGGGCCTCGAAGTGCGCGTGGCCGAGGCGGCGCAAGCCGATGGCGAGCATGACGGCACAAGGCTGTTTTCGGCGCTAACCTCGACGCTCGCCGACGTGCCGCCCGACCGTGTCGCCGGCGCGGTTCTGATCACCGACGGCCGCGTGCATGACGTGCCGGCCGATGCCGCCGCGTTAGGATTTGCCGCGCCGCTGCACGCGCTGATCACCGGCCGGCGCGACGAGATCGACCGCCGCGTCGTGCTCACGCAGACACCACGCTTCGGCATTGTCGGGCAATCGCAGACCGTCGGCTTCCGTATCGAGGATCAGGGCTCCAGGACAGGAGCGGCGCAAGTCACCGTGCGGCGCGACGGCGAAGAGCTGGATAAGCGAACTGTCACCGTGGGCGCCGACATCAAGTTCAATGTCCCGATCCCGCATGCAGGCGCCAATATCGTCGAGATCGAGGCGTCGGCGCTCGAAGGCGAACTGACGCTCATCAACAATCGCGCGGTGATCTCGATCGACGGAGTGCGCGACAAGCTGCGCGTGCTGCTGGTATCGGGTGAGCCGCATGCCGGCGAGCGCACCTGGCGCAATCTGCTCAAATCCGACGCCTCGGTCGATCTGGTGCATTTCACCATTCTGCGCCCGCCGGAAAAGCAGGACGGCACGCCGATCAACGAACTATCGCTGATCGCGTTTCCGACCCGCGAGCTGTTCCAGCAGAAGATTTCGGAATTCCAGCTCATCATCTTCGACCGCTACGCGCGCCAGGGCGTGCTGCCGCTGATCTATTTCGACAACATCGCAAAATATGTGCGCGACGGCGGCGCCGTGCTGATCGCCGCCGGACCGGATTACGCCAGCCCTACCAGCATCTGGCGCACGCCGCTCGACGTGATCCTGCCCGCCGAGCCGAGCGGCGAGGTCACCGAGCGCAGTTTCCAGGCGCGGCTCACCGACCCCGGCAAGCGCCACCCGGTGACGCGCGGTCTGGAAGGCTCGCAAACCGATCCGCCGCATTGGAGCCACTGGTTCCGGCTGGTCGACATCAAACGCACCACCGGCACCAATGTGATGCAGGGCCCGGACGGCAAGCCGCTGCTGGTGCTGGCGCGCGAGGGCGAGGGCCGCGTGGCGCTGCTGCTGTCCGACCACATCTGGCTGTGGGCGCGCGGCTTCGAGGGCGGCGGCCCGCATCTCGATCTGCTGCGACGGCTGTCGCACTGGCTGATGAAGCAGCCCGACCTGGAAGAAGAAGCGCTACGGCTGATCGTGCAGGGGCGCGACATCGCCGTGCAGCGCCAGACCATGGCCAACACCGTCAACGACGTGACGCTCACCTCGCCGACCGGCTTAACGCGCACGCTCAACCTTGCGGCGGTCGAGCCCGGCCTGTGGCGCTCGACGGTCACGGCCAACGAACTCGGCCTCTGGCGCGCGACCGACGGCAAGCTCACCGCGCTCGCCAATGTCGGCCCCGCCAATCCGCGCGAATTCGCCGAAGTGACCTCGACTACCGAGGTGCTGCGCGCGCTCACCAACGCGACCGGCGGCAATGCGCGGCGGCTGGCTGACGGCGACAAATTGATCGTGCCGCGCGTGGTGCCGGTGCGCACAGCCTCGACCTTCAAGGGTGAGGACTGGATCGGCTTAAAGATGCGCGACGTGAGCGTGGTGCGCGGCATCGGCGTGCTGCCGATCTTCGCCGGGCTGATCGGCTTGCTGCTTCTGATCGGCTCGCTCGCGGCGACTTGGGCGCGAGAAGGCCGCTGACGCGACCTTTTGGGCCAGAGAAGGCCGCTAAACTTTCTCCCAGTCCGGCCTGATCAATCCCTTCACGCCCTCGAAGGCGCCGGCGCTAAGTTCCGCGACCAGCAGCCGCGCCGGATCATTCGGCCCCGGCAATTTCACCTGGCCCTTCGGAATCTGCTTGAAGCTGGACTTGGCGTAATAGGGCTCGTCGCCGACCAGCACGACCAGTTTATGGTTTTTGGCTTTGGCCTCCTTGAGCGCGCTCTTGAGCAGCGCGGAGCCGACGCCGCGCTCGCGGAACGGCGGCTCGACCGTGAGCGGCCCAAGCAGCAGCGCCGGCGTATCGCCGATATAGACCGGGGTGAGCCGCACCGAACCGACCAGCAGCGTGCCGATGCGCGCGGTGAACGACAGCTCGAGCAGATGCCCGCGGCTCTCGCGAATACGATAGGCGGTGCGCGCATAACGGCCGGGGCCGAAAGTGCGCTCATGCAGCCGTTCGATCGCAGTCGCGTCCTCAGGCGTTTCCGGCAGAATTGTCAGTGAAACTTCGCTCATGGTGGAGCCGATTAGCATTTGGGCCGATTCTGGTCCATCGGCCGTGGCGTTATGGGCCGCAACACCCTAAATAACCAGTCACACGGGTGGAGGATCGAATGGGACTGCTGGTTGACGGCGTTTGGCAGCAAGACGGGGTTCGCACCAAGGACGGCCATTTCGTACGGCCCGTCACGCGTTACCGCAATTGGGTCACGCCCGATGGCAGCGCAGGCTCCTCAGGCGACGCAGGCTTTGCGGCCGAAGCCGGCCGCTATCACCTCTATGTTTCGCTGTCCTGCCCGTGGGCGCATCGCACGGTCATCTTCCGCAAGCTCAAGGGCTTGGAGAACGTCATTTCCATGTCTGTTGTTTCACCTGACATGCTCAAGGACGGCTGGACATTCAACAAAAGCGAAGGTTCGTCAGGCGACGAGGTCAACGGCAAGAGCAAGCTGTCGGAAGTCTATCTGCTGGCCGATCCGAAATATACCGGGCGCGTCAGCGTGCCGGCGCTATGGGACAAAAAGAAAAAGACGATCGTCAACAACGAGTCCTCCGAGATCATCCGCATGTTGAATTCGGCGTTCAACGCCTTCACCAACATCCACACCGACTATTATCCGGAAAATCTGCGCGGCGAGATCGGCCGTATCAACGATCTTGTCTACACAAACATCAACAACGGCGTCTATCGCGCCGGTTTTGCGACCGCGCAAGCAGCCTACGAGCTGGCGTTCCGCGGCGTGTTCGACACGCTCGATGAGATGGATCAGATCCTCTCAAAGCGGCGCTATCTCGCAGGCCCCATGATCACCGAGGCCGACTGGCGGCTGTTCTGCACGCTGATCCGCTTCGACGCCGTCTATTATTCGCACTTCAAATGCAATTGGCGCCACATTTCCGAATATCCGAACCTGTCGAATTATGTGCGCGATCTCTATCAGGTGCCGGGCGTGTCCGAGACCGTGAGCCTGGAGCAGATCAAGCGGCATTATTACGGCAGCCAGCGGCAGGTGAATCCCACCGGCATCGTGCCGGTCGGGCCGCAACTTGATTTTGCCGCCAAGCACGACCGGGCAAAGTTTAGTTAGCTCACGCGCGCTTCGACGCGCTCAGTGCATGAACTCCCCCTTGGCCATCAACAAATGATGCGGCTGGTGATGACCGCCCTGCACCATGATGCCCATGAAGCCGAGCGCCTTGAGCTTGGCGAGCGGCACGGCATCGCTTGCCGTCACGGTGAGCTTGACGCCGTTCGTCAATTCCTCGGTCTTGGCGTTCCAGCCCATGCTGGCAAGCACCTGCACATGCGCCGTCACCATGCGCTTGATGGCGGCCGCTGTGCGGCCCTCGCCGGTCACGGCGATCTCGATGCCGTTGTCGAGCATGCGCTCGCTCGCGGCGGCGCGCAGCGTGACTTCGTTCATGTCGATGAGATGCTCGCGCAGTGGCGCGATGTTCACCTTCGACCAGTCGGTTGCGGGATCGGCCTCCAGCATCGCAACGACTTCCTGGATGGTGCCGGAGGCGTCCTGGCCCGGCATCGCCGGTAAGCCGGAGCGCTGTCCGTGCATCTCGCCATGCTGGCCCGTACCGCCTTGCATTCCATTGTTCATTCCTTGGTGCATGCCGCCGGAACCTTGCATCCCTGGGCCTTGCATCATCTGCTCGTGCATCTGGCGCATATTGCCGCCTTGCGACATCTGACCATGCCTGCCCATCGGCCCGTTCGAGAACTGGGCGTAGGCGAAGACCGTGACGGCAAGGATCGCCGCGCCGGCAAGCAGGGTCTTCCAGGGAAGTTTCGACATCGGATACCTCTTTCGCGTTATGCCCCAGCTGTCCTGTTAGCCCAGGCGGCGAAAGCCGTATATGATCGAGATCATATCTTGCGCCGCCGCAGCAGCGCGATCTTACCCTTGGAACGCTTGATTTCGCCCGAACGTTCGAGCGCCGCCAGCGTGCGGTAGAGCGCCTCATGGGTGAGTCCCAGTTCGGCGGCGAGATCCTTCAGCGTACCGGGAAGGCTGACGCTACGGCCACCGGCATCGGCATTAAGGCCGAGATAATGCCGCACGCGCTCGCGCGCGGAGCGGATGTTGCGCTGCTCGATGCGGGTGCGCAGGTTCATCACTTGACGGGCGAGCGTCGCTGCGAAGGCCTGCGCGGCCTTGCGGTCTTTCTCGAATGCCGCGAGCAAGGCCTGCTTCGGATAGATGCGCACGAGCACGTCGGTGCTGGCGATGGCGTCACAGTGATAGACGGTTGAGAACAGGGAGGCCTCGGCGATGGTCTCGCCCGGGCCTGCAACAAAGAGGATGACTTCGCGCCCCGAACGGTCGACCCGGCACATCCGCACGCGGCCGGCGATCACTTCGCAGAAGCCCGTGGTCTTGTCGCCGAACCGGAACAGCGCCTCGCCGGATTTCAGTTTGCGGTCAATTGCCACGGCGCGCACCGCGGCGGGGAGCCAATCCTTGCCCGGCATTGTTTGCCTCACCACAACTCACTCACCGCAGCGCCGCCGAAAACTTCCGCCACGCGCGCGCGGGTGGCGCGGCCGGTGTCGCCCGGCAGCGCATCGATCGCGAAAAATCCGTGCGCGACGATTTCACGATTGGGCACAGGCTGCATGTCCTGGCGGAAGTCGCGCACGATGAACAGCGCCACATGGTCGCGGTTCGACACCCGGCCGTTGAAAAATATCCCGTGCAGAACAGGCTGTCCGGCGAGCTGGATATTGCCTTCCTCGGCCAGTTCGCGCGCCAGCGCCGTGAGCATGGTCTCGCCGATTTCCACGCCGCCGCCAGGCAGATGCCAGCCATCCACATAAGAGTGCTTGACCAGAAAGATGCGCCCGGTTCCGTCGATCACTATGGCGCGCGCGCCCAGCGTCGCAGCCCGCGAGAACCGCCAGTAGAAATGAACCAGCGGCCGGATGACCGGCTCAAGCGCACGGCGAAGACGCTGCAAATACTTATTCCTTCAATGGCCATTGCTGACTCAGCGACCTGTAACCAGCAGCCGCGCGGATTAAGTGTCAAACCGCCCCTTCCATGATTAGAATAGTTCTAATATATAGATTCAGCCAGCCAGCACTTGCCCGCCAGCCGCCGATTGCGAGGACGCCGCGTGAAGAAATTCTCCGAACTGACCGAACAGGAAGTGCTGGCGCTGGCCATCACCAATGAGGAGGAAGACAGCCGCATCTACCGCGGCTTCGCGGAAGGCCTGCGCGAGGCGTTTCCCTCCTCCGCCAAGGTGTTCGACGAGATGGCGGACGAGGAAGTCACCCACCGCACCATGCTGTTCGATCTCTACCGCAAGAAATTCGGCGAATACCTGCCGCTGATCCGCCGCCAGGACGTCAAAGGCTTCATCACCCACAAGTCCTCGCTCTGGCTGATGCGCCCGCTCGGGCTCGACGAGGTGCGCAAGTTCGCCGAGAACATGGAATACGAAGCCGAGCGTTTCTACCGCAAGGCGGCGGCAACCGCGCGCGACGCCTCGGTGCGGCAATTGCTGATCGAACTGGCGGAAGCCGAGGCCGGCCATGAAAGTCTCGCGCACAAGCTGACCGAGACGATCCTCACCAAGGGCGCGCGCGCGAAGGAAGACGAAACCGCGCGGCGGATGTTCCTGCTGCAATATATCCAGCCCGGGCTGGTCGGGCTGATGGACGGTTCGGTCTCGACGCTAGCGCCGCTGTTTGCCGCCGCCTTCGCCACCCACAGCACCTGGGAGACCTTCCTGGTCGGCATGGCGGCTTCGGTCGGCGCCGGCATTTCCATGGGCTTTGCCGAGGCGCTGTCGGACGACGGCTCGCTCACCGGCCGCGGCACGCCCTGGCTGCGCGGCGCGGTGAGCGGCATCATGACCACGCTCGGCGGGCTCGGCCACACATTGCCCTATCTCATTCCGGACTTCTGGGTGGCGACGATCCTCGCCATCATCGTGGTGGCGATCGAGCTCGCGGTGATCTCCTGGATCCGCTACCGCTACATGGACACGCCGTTCCTGCAGGCGGCCTTTCAGATCATGGTCGGCGGCACGCTGGTGTTCATCGCGGGGATATTGATCGGGAATTCGTAGTGTTTACCCGTCATCCTGAGGTGCGAGCCAACGGGTCCGCGCGAAGCGCGGCCCGATGACAGGCTCCGCGAGCCTCAAAGGATGGACGGCCAAAATCCATAAGGCCGGGGCCGTCGCCCTTTGAGGCCCGGCGCTGCGCGCCGCGCACCTCAGGGTGACTGAGACACGCGGAATCCGCTAAACCGGATTACATGTTCACCCTCGCCCATCTGTCCGACCCGCATCTGGCGCCGCTGCCGCAGCCGCATTGGAGAGACCTGCTTGGCAAGCGCGTGACCGGTTACATCAATTGGCAGCGCAATCGGCGCTTCATCCACGATCCCGCCGTGCTGGCGAAAATCGTCGCCGATATGAAATCGCAGGCGCCCGGCCATATCGCGGTCACCGGCGACATCGCCAATATCGCGCTGCCAGCTGAATTTGTGCGCGGCCGCGAGTGGCTGGAAAGTCTGGGGACGCCCCGGGACGTGACCTTTGTCCCCGGCAATCACGACATCTATGTACCAGAAGCCGCCGGTTACGCTGTGCGCCAATGGGGCGCACAAATGAGTGACGATGACGGCATCGCCGGATTTCCGTTTTTGCGCCGGCGCGGGCCGCTAGCGCTGATCGGCGTGACGAGTGGCGTGCCGACCGCGCCGTTGCTGGCGACCGGCTGGCTCGGTACCGCGCAGCTTGCGGGCCTGGCGGAAACTCTCAATCAGCTCAAAGGCGAAAACCTGTTTCGCGTGCTGCTGATCCATCATCCGCCGGTGAGCAAAGCCGGCCGCACCAAGGCCCTGCTCGATGCGCCGGTGTTGCTGCGCATCATCGCCGCGCACGGCGCCGATCTGGTGATCCACGGCCACGACCATGTGCACATGCTCAACTGGCTGCAAGGTCCCAACGGCACGCGCGTGCCGGCGGTCGGCGTGCCGTCGGCGTCGGCAGCAATCGGCAAAGCAAACGATGCCGCCGCCTATCATCTCTACCGGATCGCCGGCGCGCCCGGCGCCTGGAGCTGCGAACTGATCTCGCGCGGCATGACCCCCGAAGGCGGGATCGCCGAGCAGAAGCGGTTTGTGCTTTCTGTTCCCTCTCCCTGAATGAGGGAGATAAAGAAAAGTTACGGATGCGGACTAAACAGCGCCAGCGCAAACAGCGCGCCGATGCCGACGATCACGCCGAGCATGAATGAGCGGAACCGGCGCCAGCCCCGATTGCGCGCCTCCTGCGCCAGCCTTACCTGCATCGCGGTTTCGCTGGTTGAATCGTCGCCCAGTGCGCGCTCGCGTTCGACCAGCCGCCGCGCCACATAGCGGGTGACCGCATGGGCGATCTCGGGCACCTCGTAGCTCTCCACCAGCACGGCGCGGCCATAGCGGGTGTCCTGCACGAAACGGTATTGCCGCTTGTCGCGCCCCATCTCGACATGCGCGATCACGTCGATCCACAGCCGCGGCACGTCGCCCCGGCTCACGCCGCGGTCGAACAGTTCGATGTGGTCGGGAATGTCCGTAAACAGCGGATCGAGCGCTTCGTTGAGCAGTTCGAGCCGGGCCAGCTCGGCGTCGCGCAGTTCGACCACCACGCCGGAGCGCTCGGCCACCTCGATGCGCGCCGCGCGCACCGCGTCCTTGAGCGCATTCGACGGCTCGGAGGTTTCAGCCTCGGCTTTGTTGCGGCGTCCCCACATGGGCGCAATTTAGCAATGCAAGACGCCGCCGCAAAGCGAAAAAGTGAGGGTTTTCAAGAAGTTTGATGGTTAATCGGGGGTTAACGGGCCGCAATGAGCCCGTAAGCCTTGGCCCAGCCCAGGCCCTCCTCGGTGCGTTTGCGCGGCCGGTATTCGCAGCCGATCCAGCCCTTAAACCCAAGCCGGTCCACCGCCGCGAATACCGCGGGGTAGTTGATCTCGCCCTCGTCCGGCTCGTGGCGGGACGGCACCGCGGCGCATTGCAGATGGCCGATGACGGGCAGGTGCTTTTCGAGCCGTGTGATCAGATCACCGCCGACAATCTGCACATGATAGAAATCGAACTGCATGCGGATATTAGGCCGCCTCGCCTTGGCGATGATATCGGCGGCGTGCTCGACCCGGTTGAGAAAATAATTCGGCCGGTCGCGCGGGTTGATCGGCTCGATCAGCAGCGTGATGTCTTTGGCGGCAGCCAAGTCGGCAGCGCGGGCCAGGTTTTCGATATAGACACGCTCGGCCGCCGGGCGCTGCTCGGGCGGCACTTTGCCGGCGAGACAATGGATCGCGCTGCCGCCGATCGCCGTAATGTAGTCGAGCGCGCGGTTGAAAAGTACCTGCCAGTCCTTCTCGCGGCCAGGCACGGCGGCCAGACCGAACTCGCCGTCGCGTTCGCCCGGCGGCGTATTGGCCCCGAGCATGGTCAACTTATTTCGCTCGATGGCGGCCTTCACTTGCGAGGCCGGCACGTCATAGGGAAATTGCAGCTCGATCGCCTGGAAGCCGCAGGCGGCCGCGGCATCGATGCGCTCGAGCAGCGCGCGGTCGGTGAACAGGTATCCCAGATTGGCGGCAAACTTCGGCATGACAATCATCCCTTGCGCAGCAACGCGCGGACGTATTCATTACCCATCAGATTGCCCCAACGCTACCCCAGGAAATTCATGTCCGCCAACACCGCCTTCCATATCGCCGTCTTGGCCGGAGATGGCATCGGCCACGAGGTGATGCGGCCTGCGCTCGACATTCTGCGCCATATCGAAAAGACCACGCCGAGTCTCAAATTCCGCTTCACCGAAGGCGCCGCCGGCGCCGAGCATTACAAAGAGACCGGCAAGTCGATGCCCGACTCCACCATCAAGCTGTGCGAGGAGGCCGACGCCATCCTGCTCGGCGCCTGCGGATTGCCAAGCGTGCGTTATCCCGACAACACCGAGATCATGCCGCAGGTCGAGCTGCGATTCATCTTCGACCTCTATGCCGGCGTGCGGCCCGCGCGGCTTATTCCCGGCGTGCCGAGCCCGATCGTCGGCGCCGCCGAGCGCGGCATCGATTTCGTGCTGATCCGCGAGTCGACCGAAGGCCTGTTCGCGTCCATGGGCAAGGGCGTAGTCACCCTCGACGAAGCGCGCGAGACGCTGGTGATGACGCGCAAGACTTGTCAGCGCCTATTCGACTTCTCGCTGCGGCTGGCCGAGCGGCGCAAGAAGCGCGGGCGACCCGGCCTGCTCACCTGTGTCGACAAAGCCAATGCGTTCAAGGCCTTTGCCTGGTTCCGCGCGATCTTCGACGAACGCGCCAAGAATTTTCCCAATGTCGCGACCGACCACCTTTATGTCGATGCCTGCGCAGCCTTAATGGTGCGAAAGCCCTGGGACTTCGACGTGATGGTGATGGAGAACATGTTCGGCGATATTCTGTCCGACTTGGCCGCCGGATTGATCGGCGGGCTCGGCATCGCGCCCTCGGCCGACGTCGGCGACAAGCATGCGGTGTTCCAGCCCTGCCACGGCACCGCGCCCGACATCATGGGGAAAGCGCAAGCCAATCCGACCGCGATGATCTTGTCGGCCGCAATGATGCTCGACTGGCTGGCCGACAAGCACGACCACCCGCCGGCGGCCGAAGCAGCGCAGCGCATCGAACGCGCGGTCGACCGGGCCTATGCCGGCGGTATCAAGCCGATGGAATATGGCGGCAAGGATGGCACCAGCGCCATCTCCAATGCGGTGATGAAGGCGCTGGGCTAAAGCCCGACAAATCCCTTGATCGCGGCCAGGAACTGCTGCGGCTGTTCGAGCGGCGGGCAATGGCCGCAGCCGGGCAATTCGACGTAGCGCGCGCACCGACGGCTGGACCACCGGCTGGATCGCATGCGTGGTCGGGTGGAGCACGTTCATCCTGCCGTTTCTATTCGTGCTGACGCCGAGTCTGCTGATGGATGGCAGCTGGACCGAGATCGTGTTCAATTTCAGCCGGGTGACGTTCGGCATTTATCTTGGCACTGTTGCCGCTGTCGGCTTTTCCTTGGCGCCGCTCAACTGGATCGGCCGCATCGTCTACGCCGCGGTCGCGCTCGTGGTGGTGTTGCCGCCGGAGACGTTCCAAGACGCGATCTGGTTCAACGCCGCCGGCGTCACCGCCGCGGTCATCGTGCTGACGATCGATTGGATGCGCCAGCGCGCCCTGCACCGGCAGGGCAAGGCGGCCGAAGTGGTGGCGATGCCTTATTGAGAAGGCTCTAATTCCCTTCCCGCCAGAGGCCGAGCGCTTCCTGCGCCGGCCGGTCGGAAATCGAGAACAGCACGACTTCGCTCAAAGCATGGTGCGAATAGGGCTCCCAGGTCGGCAGCACGAAAACGTCGCGCGGCCCCCATTCGATGGTTTGCCCGTCCACCTTGGTTACGCCCTTGCCTTCCAGGCACGCGAAGATAGTGCCGTCGGTCGAACGGTAGGGCTCGCCCTTGAAACCCTTGGGCAGCAGGGAGAGATACGCGCCCATGGTGGGCCCCGACCAGCCGCCATTGAACGGATTGGCGTAGCGCAGCCGGTGCCCATGATGCTTGTCGGAATCGCCAGTTTTTTTCATGCGATCCAAAATCGGCCGCACGCGCTCATAGGCGTAGTTGATGACCGGCGAGCGGATCATGGAGGTGTCGGCGCCGTCCGGCAGAACGCTGGAGCCAAACCGCCAGAGCGAATCGTTATCGACGCGGGCGGTGTTTTGTATGGCGGAATCGAGATGCTCGGAAAACGCCGTCTCAAAAAAATTCACCGTCGGCACATCGAGCACGTCGAGCCAGATCATGGCCTGCTTGGATTCGTTGCCGTGGTCGTGCGCGGTCCAATTCGGCGTCAAGACGAAGTCGCCGTATTTCATGATGGTCTTTTCGCCATCGACTTGGGTATAGGCGCCGTCGCCGTCGAGGATGAGCCGGATGGCGGACGCGGTGTGGCGATGCGCGCTGGCGACCTCGCCCGGCAGGATCAGTTGCAGGCCGGCATAGAGCGAGTTTGTGATGCGCGATTGGCCGCGCAGCGCCGGATTTTCCAGCACCAGCACGCGCCGTTCCGCTTCCTCGGTGGTGAGCAGACGGCCGGCCTCCTCGACCAGCGGCTTGACGTCGTCGAAGTGCCAGATCGCCGGCACGCATTGGGTGACCGGCTGCTTGGTGACGAGATATTTCAGCACCTCCCACAGCGGCGTCATGTCGCGCTGGGAAATGCGTTCGTAATACTCCGCGCGCACCGGGTTTGCGCTGCCGTCGTATTTCGCGGCCTTCTTGCTCTCGTTCTTGGTGACCGGGGCCGTGGCGGCGTCCATCGTTTCCTCCTGGGATATTCGATCGCTTGAGCCTTACAATAGTGACTGATCGCACCCGGCAACAGGGGCCAAAAGGCCGCAAAAAGCGCCGATCAGTTATTGACCGATCCGCCGTCCACCACGATCGACTGGCCGGTGACAAAATCGCTGTCGCTCGAGGCGAGATACACCAGCGTGCCGAGCAGGTCTTCCGGATAGGCGTCGCGCTTGAAGGCGCGGCTGTTGCGCACCGGAATGCGCTCGTCTTCCACATGGGCGCTGTTCTCCAGCCCGGTGTCGCTCAGCACATAGCCGGGCGACAGCGAATTGACGGCGATGCCGTAAGCGCCGAGTTCGCGCGACAGCGCGCGGGTGAAGGCCAGCATGGCGCCCTTGGAAGTAACATAGGGCAGCATGCGCGGCACGCCCTTGTAGGCGGCGCCGGAGGCGATGTTGATGATCTTGCCGCTGCGCCGCTCCATCATGTGCGGCGCGACATGGCGCACCATCAGATAAGGCCCGCGCACGTTGATCGCCATGACACGGTCCCACAGCTCGGTGTCCCATGCGGTGAACTCGCGGGGCGTGAGCGTGGAATAGAGCGCGGCATTGTTGACCAGCACGTCGATCTGGCCGAAGCACTCGATGGTTTGCGCCACTAGGTGCTTGACCGCCTTCTCGTCGCTGACATCGAACTTGTGGCTTGCCACGCTATCCGCGCCGTGGCGACCGGCGATTTCCGCGGTCAGGGCCTTGCCGTCGGCGATGTCGGCGATCATCACGCGCGCGCCTTCGGCGGCGAGCGCCTGTGAATAATGCCGACCGATGCCCTTGGCCCCGCCGGTGACGAGCGCGGTTTTTCCCTCGAGCCTTCCCGGTCCAAGCTTTGGCATTCTTAGTCTCCCGGCCGATGACGGCCAACTCCATATCAGCTATGAAACACAAAGCCGAGAGGGTGACCTATGCCGAGCGATAACGCCGACCGCGTGGCGATCCGCGCGCTGATCGAGAACTGGGTACTCTGGCGCGACGCGCGCCAGTGGGACCGATTCCGCACCGTCTGGCACGCGGACGGCCAGATGTGGGCGACCTGGTTCCAGGGCAGCTTCGAAGAATTCATCAAGGTCAGCCAGGAAGGCTACGACCGTGGCGTGCGCCTCATGCATATGCTCGGCGGGATGAGCATCGACATCAAGGGTAAGCGCGCCATCGCGCAGAGCAAGATGACGATCTCGCAGCGCGCCAAAGTCGACGGCGTGATGTGCGACGTGGTGTGCACCGGGCGTTTCTACGACTTCATCGAAACGCGCAAATCTCGCTGGGGCATCGTGCTGCGCCGCCTGGCTTACGAAAAAGACCGGCTCGATCCGCTCGATCCGTCGGCCAAGCTTGTGCTCGACCAAAACCTGCTGGCGCAGTTTCCGGAAGGCTACCGCCACTTGGCTTATTTGCAGACCAGGATCGGCTACAAGGTGAAAACCGACATGCCCGGCCTCGACGGGCCGGCGCTCGATGCGCTCTACGCCAAAGGCGAGGCATGGCTCAAAGGCAAGAAGCTGTGATAATGCACATGACCAAGCGCTAAGGGGAGCCGAATGTCGTTAGCCGACAAATTCAACCTGCTCAACGAATTCAATATTCTGCGCATCATCTGCGCGCTGTTCTTCGTGCCGCATATCGTCGGCAAGATCACGGTGCCGGCGACGCTCGGGTTTTTCGTCAAGGCCGGCTTCAAGCCGCCGGCCACCTGGATGTATGTCGCGGGCTGCATCGAGACCGTGCTGGCGACCTGCCTGTTGTTCGGTATCTACACCCAATATGTCGCGGTTATCGCCTTCGTGCATCTGCTGGTTGCCGCTGCCGCGACCTACAAGGTCACCAAGAGCTGGATCTGGGTGATCGGCGGCATCGAATATTGCGTGTTCTGGGCGATCTGTTGTCTCGTGGTCGCGATGCACGCGTACCATGCCGGCATCTGAAAACTTCACTGAAAAGGAATCCGATCAATGGCTAGCGTTTTGTTCTCTCCGCTCACGCTGCGCGGTCTCACCCTGCCGAACCGCGTCGTGGTCTCGCCGATGTGCCAGTACAATTCCACCAACGGCTCGGCCAACGATTGGCATTTGATGCATCTCGGCAATATGTCGCTCGGCGCCGCCGGACTGGTGATGTGCGAGATGACCAACGTCAATCCGCAGGGCCGCATCTCGCCGAAATGCGCCGGCATGTATTCGGATGAGAACGAAGCGGCGCTTAAGCGCGTCTACGAGTTCTGCCGCCAATATGGCGTGGCCAAGCTCGGTGTGCAGCTCGCCCATGCCGGACGCAAGGCGCCAACCACCCCGCCCGCCGCCGGCGGCAAGCCGATTCTTGAAGGGCCGGACGCATGGACCCCGGAAGCGCCATCGGCCATTCCCTACGACACCGGCTGGGCCGTGCCGCACGCCATGACCAAGGACGACATCAAGCGTTGCATCGGCGAATTTGCCGCCGCTGCCAAACGCGTCGAGCGCATCGGCTATGACGTGATCGAGTTGCACGGCGCGCACGGCTATCTCGCCCATCAATTTCTGTCGCCGCTCTCCAACAAGCGTACCGACGAATATGGCGGCTCGCTGGAAAATCGCATGCGCTTTGCCATCGAGATGTACGAGGCGGTGCGCGCCGTATGGCCGGAGGCAAAGCCGATCGGCATGCGCGTCTCCGCCACCGATTGGGTCGACGGCGGCTGGACACCGGAGGAAACCGTCGTGCTGGCGAAAGAGCTGAAAAAGCGCGGCATGGACTATATGGACGTGTCGACCGGCGGGCTCGATCCCAAGCAGAAAATCCCGCTTGCCGCCGGCTATCAAGTGCCGTTCGCCGAGAAGGTGAAAAAGGAAAGCGGCATCGCCACCATGACCGTCGGCCTGATCGCCGGCTACCAGCAGGCCGAGGACATCGTCGCTTCCGGCAAGGCCGATCTGGTGTGTCTCGCGCGCGCCGCGATCTGGGATCCGCGCTGGGCCTGGCATGCGGCCGAGGAGCTCGGCGCCGAGACGCCTTACGCGCCCAAGACCATGGCCGGCCATCCCAAGCTGCGGCCGCAATTGTTTCCCAAGCGCGCGCAGCCGGCGGGGTAGACCTTTCTCGGCCTCATGGTGAGGAGGCGCGAAGCGCCGTCTCGAACCATGGGACCGCCCCATCCTTCGAGACGCAGCCTTCGGCTGCTCCTCAGGATGAGGGCGGAAAAGTGCGCGTGCCTACACCTTCACCCGCTTGATGAACTTCGCAAACGCCGCGAGCTGCTGCTTAATGATGTCCTTCACCGGCTCGTCGGTCAGCTCGCCGGTTTTCTCGTCGACCTTCTTGGCGGCGAAGTTCACGAACACCTCCGGCTTACCAAACATCTGCGCGTCGATCGCGGTCAGCGTCATGCGCAAGTGATACTGCATGCGGGCGCCGCCGACCTGGCCGCCGGACGCCGACTGCAAGGCAATGGGCTTGTCCTTGAACGGAATGTCTTTGAGCCGCGACATCCAGTCGATGGCGTTCTTCAACCCGCCGGGGATCGACCAGTTGTATTCCGGCGAAACGATGATGACGCCGTCGGCGGCGCGGATGGCTCCGGCCCAGGCCTCTACATCGGCCGGCGCGCCGGACGCCGCGTGGGTGTCGGCATTGTAGAGCGGGAAATTGGCGAAGGACGGCGCCGGCGTCAGAGCCAGTTCCGGCGGCGCCAATGCCGGCAATGCCCGCCCCACCGAAGCATTGAACGAACCCTTGCGCAGCGATCCGCAGATCACCAGCACGTTTAACTTGTCGGCCATTTCATTCCTCGAGTTGGTGTTTGTGAAACAGCGGCGGCTGCCCGATCTTTTCGGGCAGCCGCCGAAGCGCTATTTGGCTTCGAGGCCAGCCGCCTTGGCGACCGCCTGGAAAGCCTTGATGTCGGACTCAATGGCTTTGCGGAATTCCGCCGGCGACGACAAGTTGGCGACCGCGCCGACCCCATCGAGCCGCTTCTTGACGGCATCTTTGGCCAATACATCCCGCATCGCCTTGTGAAGCTTGTCGACGATCGGTTGCGGCGTGCCGGCCGGAAACGCCAGCCCATACCAGCCGAGGTAGCCAATTCCTGCGACGCCGCCTTCCGCCAACGTCGGCACATTCGGAATTGCCGGCCAGCGCTTCGGCGTGGCCACGGCGATCAAACGCAGATCGCCCGAATCCACTTGGCCGCGAATGGAGTGGAAGAGTTCAATGGCAAAAGCCGCGTCGCCCCGCAGCAGTGCGCTGACCACCTCGCCGCTCGTGCGGTAGGAAACCGCCTGCGCGTTCATCGAGGTGCGTTGGCGCAAATCCTCGGCGATCAGATGCTGGGTCGAACCCAGCCCGACCGTGGAATAGTTCAGCTTGCCGGGCTGCTTGTTGACGTAGGCGATAAGGCTCTTGATGTCGGTTGCCGGAGAATTTTTAGGCACCGCGACGACGAAGGCGGAATTGGTGAATATGCCGACCGGCGCAAAATCCTTCACCGGGTCGTAGGGCACCGCCTTGACCATGACCGCGGATACCGAATGGCCCATGCTGATGGCGAGCGCGGTGTAACCGTCATTCGACGCCTTGGCGACCAGCCCGCCGGCAATGGTGCCGCCGGCGCCGGGCTTATTTTCGACGACGAATTGCTGGCCCAAATTCTCCGATAGACCGTCGGCAAGGATGCGGGTGGCCACGTCGGTTCCACCACCGGCGCCGAATCCAATCAGCACACGGACCGGCTTGTCGGCGGGCCATTCCGCCGCCGAAGCCGCGGCCGTCAACATAATTCCGGCAGCAAAGGCCGCCGCGATTGTTGCGCGTTTCAAGATGATCCTCCCCGCTGATTGGCGCACCTCCCCCACGGGGTGCGCTTGTTATTATCGCTTAGGGAACGCGCCCAGGTGATGCATTGTCAACTGGGGTCCCTTAGGCTTTCTCGTCCTCGATCGGATTGCGCAGCTGGCCTACGCCCTCGACCTCAATCTCGCAGACATCGCCCGGCTTCATCCAGACCGGATCGGGCTTGCGCGCATGGCCGACGCCGGACGGCGTGCCGGTGAAAATGACGTCGCCCGGCTCCAGCGTCATGCCCTTGGTGACATAGACCAGGGTCTCCGCCAGCGGGAACATCAAGTTCGCGGTGTTGTCGGATTGCATGGTTTTGCCGTTGAGCCGGCTCTCGATCTTCAAGCCTTTGCCGCCCGCCGGCAGCTCGTCGGCGCTCACCATCCACGGCCCGAAGCCGCCGGTGCGGTCGAAATTCTTGCCCATGCCCCACTGCGTGGTGTGGCGCTGGAATTCGCGCACCGAGCCTTCGTTGCCGCAGGAATAGCCGGCGATGCAATCGATCGCATTTTCCATGGTCAAATGCTTGGCGCGCTTGCCCACGATCGCCACCATTTCCGCTTCGTAGTCGAGCTGGATGGAAGCGCGCGGCCGTATAATCGGCGCCAGATGCGGCACCATCGATGTCATCACACGAAAGAAGATACTGATGAATTTGGGTATGTTGTCGCGCTGCGGGCCTTCCTTGACGTGGTCGAGATAATTCAGCCCGAGGCAGATGATTTTTCCGGGGCGTGCGACCGGGAACGCGTATTTCAGTCCGGCGAGCGGGATGCGCGCGGAGGCCGGCGCTTTTTTGGCTAGATCGACGAGCGGCTTCAGATCGCCATTGCCGCGGCGCAAAAATTCGCCGAGATCGGAGGGCGCGCTCGCGTCCACCGCCTGCACGTCGATGACATTGTCGCCCTCGACCATGCCCAGCCGCACGCCATTCTTTGCTTCAAAGCCGGCGATCTTCATGAATGTCTTGCCCTTGCTTTTTGCCTTTGCGCTTTGCTCGCGGGGCAAGGCTTAGCGCAGGTTAGAGGGTTCGGAAAGGTTAGTTGCCAGAAAACGTGAAGGCCTGGATCGAGAAATATTTGCGCGCGTCGGTCCACGCGCCGGCCGGCTCCCAGCCGACGCCGCGCGCCAGCGCGCCCAGCGACTCGATGCTGTATTTGTAGCTGTTCTCGGTGTGGATGGTCTCACCGGCGCGGAACTCGATGGTCTCGCCTGCTGACCTGACCTGGCTTTTTTGGACCAAGCGCTGTGAGAGAATAGCTTGGAAAGGAGCTTGGTCATGCCGAAGAAGAGGTTTGGTGCAGAGCAGATTGTGACGCTGCTTCGTCAGATTGAAGTGTCGATGGCACAGGGCAAACCTACGCCTGTAGCTTGCCGGGATGCCGGTATATCGCAGCAGAGCTA